>NZ_JBKIBX010000035.1:0-71484 GCF_046557895.1 Methylobacterium oryzisoli
GGCCAGTTTGCCGGAGGCGGCTTCCAGGTGGCCCCAGGCCGCGTCGCCGAACTTGGCTTTCCAGTCCTTGTCGAAAGCCGGCGGCACGGCGCCGGCCTTCCCGAGCGCTCGCGGCCTGCACGAGGCCGCGGGTGCGTCCGCACTCAGCGGCGCGGCATCACGGCAGCTCGCCGCGCCGCCGCCTCTCGGCGTCGTCCCAGGCGGTGAGCGGCTGGTAGTCGGGCACGAAGCCGAGCCCCTTGCGGGCGTCGGAGGAGACGGCCGTCTGCGATGTGACGACATCGACGAGGGCCGGCGCGTTCGCCAGCGCCCGCGCGATCGCGGCCGGCAGATCCTCGGGACGTTCGACCCGCTCGCCATGGGCGCCGAGCGCCCGCGCCATGCCGGCGTAGTCGGAATCGGCGAGCAGCGTGCCGACGACCCGGCCGCCGTAATTGGTCTCCTGGTCGTAGCGCTCGATGTTCCAGGCCGCGTTGTTCGACACCACGATCACCGCCTTGGCGCCGTGCCGGACCGCGGTGTCGATCTCCATGGCGTTGATGCCGAAGGCGCCGTCGCCGGTCACGCAGATGACCTGCCGCTCCGGGTGAGCCAGGGAGGCGGCGACCGCGTACGGGACGCCGACGCCGAGGCAGCCGAAGGCGCCCGCATCCATGTAGGTGCGCGCCTCCAGGCCGATCCGGGCGAAGCTCAGGAGATCGCCGCCATCCGCGACCGCGATGTAGGTCGGATCGGCGGTCTCGCGGATCGCGTCGAAGATCGCGTTCGGATGGATGCGGCCGTCCGATCCCGTCGCGGCCTTGGGGCCGCCGCCCGTCATGCGCTCGCGGTGGCGGCGCCGCAGCCCTTCGGCCCAGGCGTGCTCGAGGGCGGATTCGCGATTCCCCGCCGCCTCGACGATGGCGGCGAGCGCGAGCGCCGGCGTGGCGAGCAGTTCCGGCTCGCCGCGGCGGTTGTCGATGAGCTCGCCCGCCGTATCGGCGATGCGCACGAAGCGCGCGTGCGGGAACACCGCGGGCGAGCCGTAGCCGAGCTGGTAGTCGAGCTTGCGCCCGACCACGAGGACGACGTCGGCCTCGCTCATGGCGGCGGCGCGCATGGCGCCCACCGTCGCGGCGTGATCGGGCGGGACGAGGCCGCGGCTCTCCTGCGTGTCGAGGTAGACCGCCCCGAGCGCGTCGAGCAGGCGGATCAGTTCGCCGCCGGCCTGGCGTGCGCCCCGGCCCGAGATCACCAGGGGGCGCTTGGCCGACCAGAGCACATCCACCGCCGCCGCCACGGCGGTGGGGTCCGGCGGCAACGGCCGCGGCGCCTTCGGGCGCATCCAGTCGTCGAGGACGAGCGCGCGAGGCACGTGCGCCCGCAGTACGTCGGTGGGGATCTCGACGTAGACCGGACCCGGCTCGCCGGCATCGCCGAAGGCGCGGCTCACCGCCTCGTCGAGTTCCCGGATCACCTGCTCGGCGACCCGCGCCGTGCGCGACTGGCGCGTGATCGGCCGCAGGATGTCGACGTGAGGGATGTCTTGGAGCGGTCCGAGATTGGCCTGCGGCCGCGAGGTGCAGCCGCCGATCAGCAGCACCGGCACCCGCGCCAGCGCCGCGTTGGCAATCCCCGTGACGCAGTTCGTGACGCCGGGTCCCGCCGTCGCCATGCAGACCCCGAGTTCGCCGGTGAGTTCGGCGTGGGCGTGGGCCATGTGCACGGCCGCCCCCTCGTCGCGCACGTCGACGATCCGGATGCCGAGCCGGGCGGCGTGGTCCCAGATCGGCTGGATGTGGCCGCCCTGGAGACCGAAGATGCGCGCGACGCCGCGCGCCTTCAGGAACTGCGCGATCCAGGCCGCGCAGGATTGCTCGTCCGCATTGAGGTCCGTGACCGGCTGGGCCGACTGGCTCATCTCTCTTCTCCCTCGATGGTGCGTGCGTCGGTGCGCTCAGGCGCGCGCGCCGACGAGGTGCTCCTTGAGCTTGCGATGCAGGTTCTTGCCGGTGGCCGTGCGCGGCATGGCCTCGTCGGCCAGGAACGAGACGGAGCGTGGGCGCTTGAAGCCGGCGATCCGCTCGCGGCACCAATCGAGGATCGCGGCCTCGTCGGCCGCCGCGCCGGGCCGCAGCACCACGACCGCGTGGACGCGCTCGCCCCAGGTCTCGTCGGGCAGGCCGATCACCGCGACGTCGTGCACGGCCGGGTGCCCGCCGATCGCCGCCTCGACCTCGGAGGGATAGATGTTCTCGCCGCCGGAGATGATCATGTTGCTCTTGCGGTCGACGAGGTGGATGAAGCCGTCCGCGTCGCGGCGGGCCATGTCGCCCACCGTGCAGTACTCGCCGCGGAAGGCCTCTCGCGTCTTCTCCGGGAGCTTCCAGTAGCCGTCGAACAGGTACGGATTGCTGCAGTAGAGTTCGCCCGCCTCGCCGTCCGGCACCTCGTGTCCGGCTTCGTCCAAGAGGCGGATCGGGGCGGAACCGACACATTCGCGCCCGACGGAGCCGAGTTTCGTGAACTGCTCCTCGGGATGGAGCATGGTCGCCCAGCCGACCTCGGTCGCGCCGTAGAGTTCGTAGAGCCCGGATTTCGGAAACATCTCCATCACCGCCCGCTTCGTGTCGGGCCGCGCGGGGGCGGACGAGATCATCAGCCGCGTGACGCGGCTCAGATCCTCCCGCTCGCGCACGGACGCGGGCAGGCCGAGCATCATCGCGTAGTGGGTCGGCACGAGCGAGGTGAAGGTGGTGCCGCTCTGCGCCAGCACCCGCACGCAATGCTCGGGGTCGAAGCTCTTGCGCGAGTACACGCTGGTCGTCGCGCCGCAATAGCTGAACGCGCCGAAGAAGTAGAGCGAGTTCGCGTGGCACATCGGCATGACGAGGAGGGCCGCGTCGGGGCGGTGGATGCCGAGTTCGATCTCGGTCACGAGCGAGAGCATCGCGGCGCCGCGATGGCTGCGGATGGCGCCCTTCGGGCGCCCGGTCGTCCCTGAGGTGTACATCAGCATCCAGGGGTCGGCGGGATCGACCGCGAGGCCGGGTTCGGCCTCGCTCGCGCCCGCGATCAGGTCCTCGTAGCCGCGCAGGCCGGCCGGGCAGGGGGCCGACCCGAACCAGACCACGCGCCCCTCCGGCACCGGCAGATCGGTGCGGATCTCCTCCAGGGTCGGGGCCAGCTGGTCCTGCACGATCAGGGCTGCGACCTCGGCATCCTCCAGGATGAAGCGGACTTCCGGCCCGACCAGCCGGAAGTTGATCGGCACCGCGACGAGGCCCGCCTTGGCGGCCGCGGCGTAGATCTCCAGCCACTCGACGCAGTTGTAGGCCAGCACCGCGACGCGGTCGCCCTTGGCGAGCCCGAGGCCGAGGAGCCCGTTGGCGAGGCGGCAGGCCCGCGCGTTCCATTGCCGAAACGTCATCGCGCGCTCGAGGTCGCGCGCGCCGATCCGATCGGGCTGCAGGCGCGCCTGGACGGCGAGCATCTGCCCGGGCGTCAGCACATCTCTCATCGATCGCTCCCGTTGGAATGGCCGCGGGCGGGGCGCATCCGGCCGCGCTGCCGAGGGACCCGGGTCCGGCCCGGGTGCGGCCCGTCAGCCGATGTCGCCCGCGTATTTCTGCACCAGCGCCCAGGCGTCGGCACCGAACTTCTCCCGCCACTGCGAGTAGAACTTCGTGCCCTTGAGGGCCGTCTGGAAGGCCATCGGGTCGACGGTGTTGAAGACCAGTCCCTTGGCTTCCAAGTCCTTCTGCAGGTCGATATTGGCCTTGGCGATGTCGTCACGCTCCTTCAGCGCCGCGGCGTTGAAGTGCTTGACCATGATCGCCTGCACGTCGGCGGGGACGCCGCGCCAGACCCGCCCGCTCGCCATCATCCAGAAGCCGTCCCAGGCGTGGTTCGTCAGCGAGCAGAATTTCTGGACCTCGTAGAACTTGGCGAAGTTGATGAGCGCGAGGGGATTCTCCTGGCCGTCGGCGATCTTGGTCTGCAGGGCGGAATAGGCTTCGCTCAGCGGGATGCTGACGGGCGCCGCGCCGAGCGCGGAGAACATCGAGACCCAGAGGGGCACCACCGGCACGCGGATCTTGAAGGCCTTGAGATCGGCCGGTGTCCGGATCGGCTTCGTGCTGGTGGTGATCTGGCGGAAGCCGTTGTCCCAGGTCGCCTCGAACGGCACGAGGTTGGTCTTCTCGATCGCGCGACGGATGTAGGCCCCCACCTCGCCGTCCATCGCCGCCCAGACCCTGTCGTAGTTCGGGAAGGCGAAGCCGAGCACCGTGAGCGAGGTCGCCGGCACCAGGGTCGAGACCACGGTGCCCGGGAAGGTGGCGAGTTCGAGAGCGCCGGAGCGGATCTGGGACAGCATGTCCGAGTCGCTGCCGAGCTGGTTCGAGGGAAACAGCGCGATCTCGACGGCGCCGTTGGTCTCGCTGGCGATCGCGGCGATCGCCTCCTTGATGCGCACGTTCACCGGATGCGGCACCGGAAGATCGGTACCGAGCTTGAAGCTGAGCTTGGTGCCCTGTGCGAGTGCGGGGCGCGGGAACCCGCCCAGGCCCGCGATGGCCGCTGCGCCGAGGCCGGACGCGAACAGGTGTCGCCGAGTGAGACCCGTCATCGCTTCTCTCCCTGACTTGAATCCTACCCGAGACCCCGGCCTCGGGATCCGGTTTTTGAATTCGGAATTCGAATTTGGTGTTCGCTATTGCACGGCCGGCCGCTTTGCGCAACACGGCGTTCCATGAATCTGTCCGAGAGAGTTCCGGCCGTGGCCAGCGACGCGAAGAGCCGGGCGAGCGTGACGCGCCACCGGCTGGTGGAGCAGGTCTACGAGGCGATCTTCAACGAGATCACCGAGGGGCGCCTGGCGCCGGGCACGCGCCTGATCCAGGACGAGTTGGCCGAGGCGTATGGGGTCTCGCGCCAGCCGGTGCAGCAGGCCCTGCTCCTGCTGCGCAACCACGGCATCGTGCGCGACGCGCCGCGGCGCGGCCTGATCGTCTCGCCGCTCGAAGCCTCCTTCGTGCACAATTTCTACGAGGTCCGGGGCGTGCTGGAGGGGCTGACGAGCCGCTTGGCGGCGCAGCGCAATCCCGAGCGCGCGCGGCGGGAGGGACCGCCCCTGATCGCCGCGGGGCGCGCCGCGATCGCATCCGGTTCGGTCTCGCAGCTGATCGCGGCGGACATCGCCTTCCACCGCTTCCTCGGCGAGATCGCCGACAACCCGATCATCGTCGAGACGGTCACCCCGCACTTCAACCACCTCCAGCGGATCATGGGCGAGGTGCTGCGCGAGGACGAGACGATGCCGGGGCGCATCTGGGAGGAGCACGCCGCCATCCTGGAGGCCGTCATGGCGGGCGACGGTGACCGGGCAGACCGGCTCGCGCAGCAGCACATCTCGCGGGCCGCCACGGTGTTCGTCGCCCGCCTGCGCGCGCAGGAGGACACCTCGGCCGAGGAGACCCGCCGCCGCCGCGTCAGCCGCTGAGGCACGCCGCCTCAGGCGAGCCAAGCGACGACGAGCGAGATCGTGAGCAACGAGGCATGCGAGCGTGGATCGCCGGGCACCCGCGATCCCGAACCGACCCGAGACGCCTCGACCCTTGCCTCAAGGACGAGCTGCCGGCGCGCGCGTTCGCCAGAGAGCCGCACGCCATCACCTCCGAGGGCTTCTGCCGGAACGGGCAGCGTTCACCAGCCTCTCGGAGACGGGGCGAGCCATCGCTGGCACGCGCCGGAACGCCCCCTCATCGAGCGACAGCGGACCTTCTCACATCGGTAAGGCAGGCGGTCGCGTCACTCCGCAGCCTGACGCCTCGCCCGCAGGGCCGCGAAGATGCTGGCGGGTGTCGCGGGCATGTCGATGTCCCGGATGCCCACGCCCCGGTCGAGGGCGTCGACGACCGCGTTCATGATCGCGGGACACGAGCCGATCGAACCCGCCTCGCCGGCTCCCTTGATGCCCAGCGGGTTCGTGGTCGAGGGCACGTTCTTCGTCTCGAAGGAGAAGAACGGGACATCCTCGGCCCGCGGCAGGCCGTAATCCATGAAGCTGGCCGTGAGGAGCTGCCCCTCCGCGTCGTAGACGGTGCGCTCGTGCAGCGCCTGTCCGATGCCCTGAGCCACCCCGCCGTGCACTTGGCCGGCGAGAAGCAGCGGATTCACCGTCATGCCGAAATCGTCGCACACGGTGTAGCGCACGATGCGCGTGATCCCGGTCTCGGGGTCGAGCTCCACCTCGGCGACGTGGGTTCCGTTGGGATACGTCGCGCTCGGGGGCACGAAGTCGCCCCTGCCTGTCAGCATCGCCTCGGTGGCGCGCGGGAGCGCGGCCAGCGTCGCGAAGTCGATGCTCCGGTCCGTACCGGCGATGCGGACGGCGCCCTGCACGATCTCGATGTCGCCGATGCCGGCCTCGAACTCCTCGGAGGCCAGGTCCTTGAGCTTGCGGGCGAGGTCCTTCGAGGCGGCGTCGACCGAGATGCCGCCGACCGGGATCGAGCGCGAGCCGCCGGTGCCGGCTCCGGTGGCGACCCGTGCGGTATCGCCCTGCACGACCCGGATCCGATCGGGCGGAAGGTCGAACTGCTCCGCCGCGAACTGCGCGTAGGCCGTGGCGTGCCCCTGACCGTTCGACTGGGTTCCCACGTAGACGGTGACGCCGCCGTCCTTGTCGAGGGTGATCCTCACGTCCTCGCCCTCGCCCCACGCCGTGCACTCGATGTAGGTCGCGAGGCCGATGCCGCGCAGGCGTCCGGCGCGGCGGGATTCCTCCCGGCGCGCCTCGAACCCCGCCCACTCGGAGGCTTCCAGGGCGCGGCCCATATGCGCCGCGAAGTCTCCGGTGTCGTAGATCCGATCGCCGATCGGCGTCGTGTACGGCATGGCGCTCGGCGGGATGAAGTTGCGCCGGCGGATCTCGTCCTGGCCCAGGCCCGTCTCGCGCGCGGCCCGGTCCACGAGCCGCTCGACGAGGTAGGCCGCCTCGGGGCGTCCCGCGCCGCGGTAGGCATCCACCGGGACCGTGTTCGTGTAGACGCCCCGCACCCTCACGTGCAGCGCCGGCGTGCGGTAGACGCCGGTGAGCATGGTGGCGCCGAGATACGGGATGTAGGGGCCGAACTGCGACAGGTAGGCGCCGAGATCGCCGATCACGTCGAAGCGCATGGCGAGGAAGCGGCCCTCGCCGTCGAGCGCCACCTCGCCGATCGAGAGATTGTCACGCCCCTGCGAGTCGGCGAGGAAGTGCTCCCCCCGTTCCGAGACCCACTTCACCGGCCGTCCGAGCCGGCGCGCGGCCTCGGCCGCGAGCGGGTACTCGCGGTAGGTGAAGGTCTTCGTGCCGAAGCCGCCGCCGACGTCGCCGGTGATGACGCGAAGGCTCTCCTTCGCGACGCCGAGGACGCCCGCCAGGGTGTCGCGCAGGCCGTGCACGCCCTGGCTCGGGATGGTGAGCGTCAGGCCCCCCGTCGCCCCGTCCGGCTCGGCGACGACGCTGCGCGTCTCCATGTAGTTCGTCACGACGCGCTGGTTCTCGACCGCGATGCGCACGACCCGCTCCGCCGCCGCGAAGGCGGCATCGGTGGCCGCCTTGTCGCCCAGGCTGGCGTCGAAGGCGACGTTGTCCGCCGCCGCCTCCCAGACGCTGGCCGCACCGCTCGCCAGGGCGTTGCGGATTCCGATGGCGGCCGGCAGGACCTCGTACGCGATGCCGATCGCCTCCACGGCGTCCCGGGCCTGCGCGACGGTGTCGGCCACCACGAAGGCGACGGCATCGCCGATGTGCTTGACGGTGTCCTTCGCGAGCACCGGGATGTGCGCGAGATGGTTCTGGCTCCCGTCGTCGTTCGGGACCGGTGCCTGGCACTTGATCTCGCCCAGGTTCGCCACCTCGGCGGCGGTGAGGACGAGGTGCACGCCGGGCATGGCGCGGGCGGTGGCGACGTCGGTGATGCGGAGGCGGGCATGGGCGTGCGGGCTGCGCAGCAGGGCCGCGTGCAGGCAGCCCTCGGGCGCGTGATCGTCGCCGTACCGTCCCGCCCCCGTGAGAAGGTGCGCATCCTCGATCCGCCGCAGCGGCTGGCCGATGCCGAACTTGGTGATCGTCATGAGACCCTCGCTGGACCCCGCAAGCGTTGCACATCCGGGAGGACGCAGGGGGAGCGCGGACCGTGGCCGGCATGCGGCTGGCCTGCCGAACCGCGATCCGACCGAACGCGGCGCTCCGCTCCCGGTCCGCCGCCCCGCCAGCGATCGTCCGCACGGGCTCCCGGCAGGGTCGGCACGCCGCGCCGGACGATGAGCGCGCACAAGGCTCCATCCATGGGGCGGCATTCCTCCCGGGCCGGCCGAACGGGCGAGCCGGTCATTGGTCCCCAAGCGTAACACATCGACGAGGAGGCGTCTGCGTGCGGCGAACGCCGGCAAGGTCTGCGCCGGCCGTCAAGCAAGCATGCGGCGGTGCGTGGCGAAGGCTCTTGACGTCCCGCTGATGCCCGTTACCCTTAGTTGTAAATGCGTCGTCAAGACGACGCACAAAAGAACCCGGGAGGAAGCAGATGCCGGGATCTGGATCGGTTTATTCCGTCCCTACGGCCGAGCTCGGCTGATGGACACTTCTGCTCTTCGCTCTATACGCCATCTTGCCTTAGGGATGGCCGGTCTGGCCGGTTCCTCGGCGGCCTGCCTCGCGGGCGATCTTGAGATCGTGAACGCCTGGATCGCCCCGACGGCGCAGACGGGATCGGACGTGCCGCTCCAGATGGCCGTCCTCAACCGGGCGAACGAGGCCGACGCCCTCCTGCGCCTGCGCTGCCCCTTCGCGAATTTCAGCGAGAAGGTGACGGTCGATCGGGGCGGGGAGGGGCCTCCGGCCCGACGCCCGATCCCCATCATCGCGATCAAGGCCGCGGGCGAGACGGCGCTCACCTCCGAGGGCGTCCACGTCATGCTGCTCCAGACCCGTCAGCCCCTCGCGGAGGGTGAGCGCTTCGTCTGCGCGGCGAGCTTCCGGAAGGCGGGCCCGATGGAGGTGGCGGTGGATGTCCGCCGCGGCCCACCGGGCCGGTGACCGGGGCTCGCCCCGTTTCGGATCGCCCGCCCATGGCCGCACGGGGCGGGGCGACCACGCGGATCATGGCGGCCGCCTGGAGGAGATGTCGAGATGATCGAACCCTGCACGCCGTGGTCGCGGCGGTTTCTCGCGGCCGCCTCGCTGCTGGCGCTCGCCGCCGTTCCGGTCCGCGCCGCCGACACCGTCACGCAGGACCGCCTCCTCAACGCCGACAAGGAGGAAGGCAACTGGATCCATCACCACAAGTCCTTCGCGGGCCATCGCTTCTCGACGCTGACGCAGATCAACCGCGACACCGTCAAGAACCTCAAGGTCGCCTGGACGCTGCAGCTCGGCGGCATCGAGGGCGGCGGCATCTGGAGCCACGGCGGTCTCGAAGGCACGCCCATCGTCGAGAACGGCTTCATGTACGTCACGGACGGGTGGGGGTCGGTCTACAAGATCGACACGCGGGGGGGCGACGGGAAGCTTCTCTGGAAGATGGATCCCAAGACCGACAAGGAATGGGCCGGAGCGGTGGCCTGCTGCGGCGTGAACAACCGCGGCGTGGCGCTCTGGGGCGACTTCGTCGTCAGCCACACCCTCGACGGCCGCCTCATCGCCACCAACAAGGAGACCGGCCAGGTGGCGTGGCAGCGCCAGGTCGCGGATCCCGACAAGAGCGAGACCATCACGGGTGCGCCCCTGATCGTGAAGGACATGGCGATCAGCGGCGTCGGCGGGGCCGAGTACGGCATCCGCGGCTGGATCGCGGCCACCGACCTCAAGACCGAGAAGGAGGTCTGGCGCACCTTCACGATCCCGGGCAAGGGCGAGCCGGGCTCCGAGACATGGAAGGGGCCGAACGACGCGGCCGTGAGTGGCGGCGGCTCGACCTGGGTGACCGGCACCTACGACCCGGCCACCGACCTGATCATCTGGGGCATCGGCAACCCGGGTCCGGACTGGGACAACGCGTACAGGCCCGGCGACAACCTCTACACCGACTCGACCCTCGCCCTCGACGCCACGACCGGCAAGATCAAGTGGCACTTCCAGCACACGCCGAACGATCCCTACGACTACGACAGCGTGTCCGAGAACCTGCTCGTCGACGCGGGCGGGCGCAAGCTCGCCATCGAGGCGGACCGCAACGGTTTCGCCTATGCGGTGGACCGGACCAACGGCCAATTCGTCTGGGCCACGCCCTTCGTCAAGAAGGTCACCTGGACCCGGGGCATCAACCCCGACACCGGCAAGCCTTTCGAGTACGATCCCTCCAAGGACGTGCAAACCTACATCGCCGCGAACACGCCGAGTGCCCAGAACAAGACCGCTGATTTCTGCCCCGGCAACATGGGCGGGAAGAACTGGCCGCCCACCTCCTACAATCCGAACCTGCAACTCTGGTACATCCCGGTGATCGAGAGCTGCAACCGAGTCACGCACGAGGCAATGACCACGGCGAGCCTCAAGCCACGCGAGTTCTTCACCGGCGGCGGCCCGACCAACCCATTCCGGATCACCGGCAGCGTCACCGCCATCGACGTGAAGACCGGCAAGGTGGCGGGCAAGCACGAGACGCCGTTCCCGCTGCTCGGGGGCATGCTCTCGACGCCGGACCTCGTCTTCACCGGCGAACCCTCCGGCGGGGTGATGGCGCTCGACGCCAAGACCCTCGACAAGCTCTGGGAGTTCCGGACTGGCGGCGGCGTCAACGCCCCCCCGATGACCTTCTCGGTGGACGGCAAGCAGTACATCGCCATCTTGGTCGGCCTCGGCGGCGCCTGGGACAAGTGGTTCATCGACTCGACGCCCGAGTTGAAGAGCATCCAGCCCGGTTCGACGCTCTACGTCTTCGCGCTCTGAGCCGGTGCGCATCGGGCGGGGCCTCGGCGGCCCCGCCGCCCCGGGGGACGACGGCATGATGAAGCGACGTGTCACGATGCTGGCGGCGACCTTCGCGCTCCTCCCGGCCGCGGGATGGGCGCAAAGCGCACGCGGCGGCACCGACGACCTCCAAGTCTACAAGAAGGCCTGCGCCGGCTGCCACAAGTGGCATGGCGACGGCGGCGGCGGCTACGGCGGCGAGGCCTTGTCGCTGCGCCGGACGAATCTCACCAAGGAGCAGATCGTCGAGGTCGTGAGGTGCGGTCGGCCCGGTACGGGCATGCCGCTCCACGAGCGCGGCGCCTATGACACCGTGCGGTGCTACGATTCCCTGCGCGCCGACATGGGATCCACCATGCCACCGGAGGCGGCCGCCTTCCTGCGGGCAGCGGAGATCGACGCCGTGGCGGCCTACACGGTCGAGCGGCTCAAGGGTAAGGGCGAGCCGACGCTGGCCGAGTGCACCGCCTTCTTCGGCACCACCTCGCGGGCCTGCGACATCTACCGCAAGAAGGAGACGAGCGATGGGGCTCAGAGCGCGTCGCATTGAGATCGCGGCCGTGTGCGTCGGACTGGCCTCCGCCGCGGCCGCGGCACCGGATCCCACCGATCTGCGCGATCTCAAGGTCGGCATGCCCATCGCGGAGATCTCGCCGAACGGTTACGCCGACCTGATCTGCCGGGACGGCCCACCGCGCAAGCTGGCCGGCTGGGACGAGTGGCGGATCTGCCCGGCGGATGCCGTCGGCCGCCACGCCATTGGGTTCGCGTTCGCGGAGGGAACGACGCGCAACGGCACTCGGGTCGGCGGCCATCCCGCTCACCTGACACTCCTCGTGGGCGAGCAGGCGCGGGTCGAGGGTCTCGTGATCGAGACCGACGACGAGGTCCCGCTCTACCTGCGCAAGAAGGGCCACCTGCTCGGCCTGCAGGCGCGAGGCCACTGGGGCGAGGAGGGCTGGACCTGCGCCGCCCAACAGGCTGCCGGCGATGAGGTGCCGCTGGGCGACACCTTCGTGAAGGAGGAATGCCGCAAGCAGCTGTCCGACCGGACGGTCACGGTGCTGCGCGAACTCTTCCACTACGCCGGCCGGGGCCCGCGGGCCTTCGTGAGCCGGACGCGGATCTCCGTCTCCGTGGCGCGCTGAGCCTGCGCTGGCCCTGATCGCCTTTAGCCGCGTCCGCCGGCACGTCATCCCCCCGTGACCTGCGGTGCGTCGGCCCGGACGGCGAGGTCGGCGCCGACCGCGGCATCGATGTCGGCATCTCGAACCTGCCGAGTACCGTGATCGTCGATGATGCCGATGCGTCGAGCCTTGCCTCGACGCGGGACGCACGTGTCTCCATGCTTCGACACATCCAGGATTCGCACGATCGTCGCGATGGCGGTTCCGGCGAGACGATGCCGCCACGCTGCGCCCCAGCCTTGAGCCGGATGGTCCCGCCGGGGGCCCGTGGCCCCGCACCGATGCGCCGCAACGATCACCGCTGTCACGCAGTTGTTCAGATTGCGCCGGCCCCGTCCGCCTCGTGCGGGCCGGTCCGACGGAAGTGACCCATCCGGAGCGGTGGATCGCTCCGCGCGGTGAGCACGCGGCGTGCGGCCCGCCCGGATCGGCACGGGCCGGTGGTCCCATCCAGGGAGGAGCGATCAACCTCGCGCGAACGGGCCTGGAGTGCATTCCGACGAAGTGGTCACCGGTTCGTCGAAAGAATACGCGTCAAAACAACAACCTAGAGACGCCGGCCTGATGCAGTCAGGTCGGATGCGGCTCCAAGACACGACAAAGAACGGAGGAGATGCCATGGCCGACCCGACCACCGGGACGGGGACGACGCCATCGTCCGCGGCCGTCACGAGCGGCAGCGATCCGCTGCAGTACAGCCCCGACCAGATGCTGAGCCTCTGGACGGGATGGATGGAGCAGATGTCGACGGCGCCGCAGGTGCTGCAGAGTGCGGCTTGGCCGACCCCTTGGCCCACCCCCATGCCACACGTACCGCTGGCCGAGGACGCACTCGCCCGCCACTTGGCCAAGGATCCCCTGCTGCGGTCGATCGACCAGATCTGGAACGCCAATCCGCTGAGGGAGGTGGTGCCGATCGACTGGGCGGGGATCGCGTGGGCATTGCGCACGGTCTGGCTGCGCTCGATGAACAGGTCCGAGGCCGCCACGTCCCTGATGGATCTCGGGCAGGGCGTGTGGCAATCGCTGCTCACCACCTGGGACGAGGCGGGGCGGAGCTGGCTTGGCCTGTTCGGGCTCGCCACGGAACCGGCCCCGACGGGCCGGCCGGACAAGAGGTTCTCCGCCCCGGAATGGCGGACGAACCCGGCCTACCTCGCCCTCAAGGAGCTCTACCTCCTGGCCTCCGACTGGCTCTTGGAGCGGGGCGAGATCGACGACCTCGATCCGGCCGAGCGGCAGCGCCTCACCTTCCATCTCCGGCAGTTCGTCGATGCGATGAGCCCGGCGCTGGTGCTGATGTCGAATCCCGTGGCCCTGCGCAAAGCCCTGGAAACCGGCGGCGCGAGCCTCATCGACGGAGCCCGCCACCTCGCCGAGGACCTCGCGGCCGGCCGCCTCAGCATGGTCGACGCGAACGCCTTCGCTCCGGGCCGCAATCTCGCCCTCACGCCCGGCAAGGTCGTCCACCGCAATGCGCTGATGGAGCTGATCCAGTACACGCCCGCCACCGAGCAGGTCCGGCAGATCCCGCTCCTCATCATCCCACCCTGGATCAACAAGTACTATATCCTCGACATGCAGCCCAAGAACAGCATGGTGAGATACTTGGTTTCCCAGGGCTTCACGGTGTTCCTGATCTCCTGGCGGAACCCGGATGCATCCATGGACGGGACGGGCATGGAGGACTACGTCGATCTCGGTCCCTTGGCGGCGAGCGACGTCATCCGCGAGATCACCGGCAGTGAGACGGTGAACGCAATGGGCTACTGCATCGGCGGGGTCCTGCTCACGCTCACCCTCGCGGTCCTGGCGGCGAAAGGCGATGCGCGCTTCAACGCGGCGAGCTTCATGGTCTCGCCCCAGGATTTTTCGCGCATCGGCGACACGGCCGTGTTCATGGACGAGCCGACCCTCGACCTCGTCGAGCAGCAGATGATGGAGCGCGGCTACCTCGACAGCCGAGCCATGAGCAACATGTTCAATCTGCTGCGCTCGAACGACCTCATCTGGTCGAATGTCGTCAACAATTATCTGCTCGGCAACAGACCGCCTGCTTTCGATCTTCTCTACTGGAACAGTGACAGCACGCGGATGACGCGGGCGGCTCATAGCTGGTACCTGCGCAACACGTACGTGGAGAACAACCTGATCGAGCCGGGCAAGGTCAGCCTCAAAGGGGTGGCGATCGATCTCGGGCGGATCCGGCAGGACACCTACGCGGTCGGGTGCGAGAAGGACCACATCGTGCCGTGGGACTCGGCGTGGCGCATCTCGCAGTTGTTCGGCGGAGCCGTGCGCTACGTCCTGGCTTCGAGCGGCCACGTGGCCGGCGTCATCAACCCGCCGGGCGGGAAGGGCGAGTACCGGACCGCGCGGGATGGTGAGCCGCAGGCCGCGACGCCGCAGGACTGGCTGAAGGGCGCTGAACGGCACAGCGGGAGCTGGTGGCCGGATTGGTCGGCGTGGCTCGCGGCACGGTCCGGCCCTCTGACGGCACGACCGACATTGGGCAGCGACCGGCACCCGCCGCTCGGGGACGCGCCGGGCACCTACGTCCTGCAATCCTGACCGTCGTCCGCACGTGTCGTCCGTCTCACGCGTGAGCCGGGCGACGCATTCGCACCCAGCCGCGCATCCATCCCGTCACCCCGGCGTGGAGCCCTGCTTCAAGGTGACGAATCACGGCACGCTCTTGGATGCTTGGCGTCATGCGCCAAGAGCGACGCTCTCGACTCCGCGCGCAGTGACGTCAGCCCTCATCCTATGGGCGTAGGAGCGGCGCATGAGATCAGAGGGCTCCCCGACGCACCTCCATGGCCACAAGGGCGACGTCCGGCGAAGGATACCGGACAGGCATGCGAGGCCGCCGCCGCCCGGTGAACCGCCTGGACAAACCCGCCGATCAGCAGCAAGCATAGAGTGGTGCCGCTCCCTGCCTTCAGAGGGATATCGTGCGCTGGTCAACTCTGGCAGTCCTCGGACTGGCTCTCCCGCTTGCACCAGCAGCCGTCGCCGATCCGCTCCGCTTGGTCGGGACCGCCGGGTTTCTCGGAGAATGGTCGCTGTCCGCGACGCTCCAGCCGGTCGCCACTCCGGGCAGCGGGGCTGAGTTTCGCGGTCCGCTGATGATTCGACATACCGGGCTTTGCACGCCGTCAGGACCGGCGGAGTTCACTGGCGAAGTCAACGTGCGCCCCTCTCGGAGGGACCGCATCGCGGTCGGGTTGAGCAGCGCACTGTTCGAGGCTTGCAGCTTCACGGGCTCACTGCCAAGCGAGCCCGGCAGCATGATGCGCTGCAAGAACAACCAGTCTTATCCTTTGACGCTGAAGCGCGCGCCATGATGCGCAGTCGGGAGCGGCCGGCGCACCTCCGAACCGGTTGGATCTGGTCGGCTTACCAACAGAGTGACCCGCCGTGGTCAACGGCTTCGACAGCCGACAACGGGTCGCCTGGGCCCGCTGCCTCTGACAGATCCTTGATGACGCGCTCACCGATGCCGAGCCGGCATCCGCTTCTGCGGTGAGCACTCCCGCCTCAGCTGCCGCCGACTAGGCCCGTGCCATGCATCGTCTCATGAAACGGTTTCGGGCCGCGAATTGCCGACCGAAGCGTTGCAGCTTCGCCTTCTTGAGGCACTCCGCCTGTCGGGCGGAGCGCTCGGCGGCCGGCTGTTCAAGTGCCCGAGCGGCTGCATCAACCGAGCCGAGGGCCCATGCGAGGATGAGCGCTCCGAGAAAAGCTTTCATCATCTCCTCCCGGCGCGCCGCGCCTCCGTCACAAGACGATGCCGACAGTTATCGTGAGAGCAGATCGCTCTTGACGCCTGGCATCATCGGCAATGCCAACGACATACACTAACATGTACGCTGGAACGGAGGTACCCCGTTTCGGTTTTTTCCTATTAGGCAGGCATTCCCTGCGCTGCCGGGACGAACTGGAACTGCCACACGATGGCGATGATGAAGCGCGCGAAGGCGACCGACGCTTCGGCACCAAGCCGATCTCGCGGGCCAAGCGGCGCGTCTCGCGGGCCAGAAAGCAGCTGCCGCTGTCGTCAGCACCGCCACCTCGGCCTCCGTTCCCGTCGCTCGAACGGGTGTTGCCTGGCCGCGGTCGCGCTTCGGAGCCGATCCATGACCTGAGCGAGAGGCAGCAGACATGGCAGGGAGTGCGCGGTCAGAACACGGTGTGGTCGCCGCGCTCGGCCTCGGCCTCGCCCCGGAGCAGGCGCGCGTAGTAGTCGAACAGCGTCTCGGACCCGGTGCTCGGCGTCGCCGCCGCGTCGTACCGGCCCGAGGCGGGGTCCAGAACGAGCATCGACTCCGTGGCGTAGTAGCGCCCGATCCGCGCGAGCTCGGCCTTGTCGGCCAGCGAGGGGACCACGCGTCCGGACGCGGACAGGCCCCAGACAACGGCGTCCAGCAGAGCCACCGGCACGTGCCGGAAGCGCGGGGGGCGGCCGAGCAGGGCGAACAGCGCCTCGCCCTGCGCCTTCGGCGTGATCGCCTCGCCCGGTCCGCCGATCGGGAGGACACGGTTGCGCCGCTCGCGCTCCTCGATGCACCCGGCGAGGTAGCGGGCGAGGTCGTCGTCGCTGATCGGCTTGCAGGCGGTGAGTGCGCCGTCGCCGAACAGCAGCCACGGCCTGCCCCGCCTGACGCGCTCGAACTGCCCGGAGAGCGACTTGAAGAAAGCCGTGGGCCTGACGATCGTGTAGTCGGCCCCCGAGGCGATCAGGGCGCGCTCGAAGGCCAACTTGGCCTGCTGGAACGCGAGCAGCGGTTTCTGGACGCAGATCGCCGACAGCAGGACCATGTGCCCGATGCCGGACGCCCTGGCGGCGGCCAGCAGCGCCAGGTGGGCGTCGTGATCGATCGCCCAGGCGTCGCGAGGGCGCCCGGTGCGCGAGGCGAGGCACGAGAGCAGCGTGTCGAAGTGCTCGCCGCAGAGGCCGTCGCGCGCGAGCGAGTCGGCATCGGTCACGGTGCCGAACCGGACAACGGCGCCCGCGGGCAGCCCGAGGCGCGCGGCGGCATCCGAGCCGGGCGACCGGCCTGGGCCGGACCTGACGAAGCAGACCACCTCGTGACCGCGCGCCACCAGGGCCCGCGCGGTTGCGCGACCGATCGTGCCCGTCGCGCCGACGAGGAAGACCCGCCGCCCGCGATGGCCGAAGGACCCTTGCGCCATCGTTCCCCCCACGATCGCCTCCGCGACCATAATGCCGTCCGCCACCGCCGTGGGCAGCCACGTCCCGGGCCTCAGGCGGCCAGCAGGGGAAACGTGACCCCGAGGACCCAGGCGAAGGCGACCGCGTTGGTGAGCCCGCCGACCGCGGGGTGCCCCGTCCGGCGGTAGGCCCAGGTGCCGAGCACCCCGTAGATCAGGAACAGGACCACGATCGCCGGCACGATGATGACGAGGAAGAACAGCCGCCCCGGGTCGAGAGCGACGGCCACCGCGAGCGACAGCAGGAAGGCCAGCTTCGAGGCCGGGTAGGCCCAGCGTGCGCCGCCCACCCCGTGCGTCAGCCACTCGTCGGCGAGGAAGTAGGGCAGCGTGCCCGCGAACATCGCCAGGATGATCGGCACCCGCCCGGACGCCGGCACCAGGGAGGCGACCCAGGCGTCGATGAGGCCTCCGAGACCCACGACCGCGTACAGGGTCGCGGCCAGCGCCGCGCCGACCAGGGCAGCCCGCCGCGGCGGCGCGGGGGCGCAGCCCGCCGGCCGCGAGCGGACGAGCAGCAGCCCGCCGGCCGTCAGCAACCCGTACAGCGCGAAGTGGGCCGCGACGTAGTCGGCGACCAGGACGGGGAGGAAGTGGGTCGGCACGACGCGCAGGATCAGCGGCGTCAGCACGGCCGGGCCGACGAGCAACGGCCACAGCCGACGCCCCGGCAATCCGGCGCCGGCGGGAGGGTCGGCGACTACCGGCAGGAGCCGCGACAGCGGCCAAGCCAGCAGGACGGATCCCGCGAGCAGGAGCACGATCCATGGGCCGCGATGATCGAGCGCGCGCGCGGTGCGCCCCGGCCGATCGAAGGCGGCGTCGAGCCAGCCCTGGGCCTCGTCCATGGAGCGCGGGCTGAACAGGACGCCGATGTGCTCGACGCTCGGGCTGAAGGCGGCGCGCCGGGCAGTGCCGAGGACAGGGTCGCCGTAGGTCACGCCCGCCTGCGGCGGCAGCGGAGCGCTGGCGAGCCCCACCACGCGCAGCGCCTCCGCCTTCAGCCGCCCCTCCCAGTCGCCGGCGATGACGAGGAGGTTGCGCGGGCTCGTGGCCGTGGCGGTGCGCGAGAACATCGAGACGGCGATGGTGGCGCCGGCATCGGGCACCTGCTGCGCGGCACGGATCACGATGTCGGAGGCCATGGAATGGCCGAGCAGGGCGATGCGCCCGTCGCTCAAGGCCCGCGCGACGGCGAGGACGCGCAGGGTCTCGTCGACCAGCGCCCGGGTCGTCCCGCCCTCGCGCGTGACGTCGCCCGGGAGCGGCCGCGGGTTGCGGCCGTGGCCGGGGAGGTCGAAGGTGATCGCGACGAGGCCGTTGCGGGCGAAGGTGGTGGCGAAGGCGGCCATGAGCGGCTGCGAGCCCGCGAAGCCATGCGCCAGGACGACGACGGGCGCCGGTCCGCCGCCCTCGGGGCGATACACCGTCGCGGGGGTCGTGCCGATCACGACGCGTTCGATGCCGAGCCCCGCCTGTTGGCGAAGCAGCATGAGGAGACCGAGCCCGATCGCCGCGGCCGCGACGAGGGCGGTTGCGGCGCGAATGAGGCGCCGGGACGGTCGGCTCATCGGTTCTCTCGCGGGACAGCGAACTCCGTCACGCGATGACGCCGAGCGGGGTCCGTCGTTCCCGTGGTGCAGAGGGGGTGGGCGCCTCGGTTCAAGCGGTGGCACGCTCTTCGGAGCGGATCACCGTCTCCCAGACGGGGGATTGGCTCCCACGTGACAGCGTTCGCTGCACGAAGGTGCCGATTGCCCGCATTCCGAAACCACCAAGCTTCACCTGTGCGCCGCTGAGCGCCCCGACCTGGAAGGACGCGCGCCGTCGCAGCGTCGGTCAGCCACCGGTCCGGCGCGCCCGTGCTCCCGCGGCAGCCCGGCCGGCCCGAGCCGCACACCCACGACGTTCGCCGGGCGTCCACCATCGACTTGTTGGCCGTTCACGGCGCACACGGCCGCGTCATCAATGGTGATCGCCGGTTGGCGCCCCCGTGGAGTCCGGGATCGCTACCCGAACATTCTGCATCATGCCCTGATCCTCGTGGTCGAGGATATGACAATGCAAGACGAAATCGCCGATGTAGCGCTCGTAGCGGGTCCGGAAGGTGACGAGGTGGCCGGGCTGCAGGAAGATCGTATCCTTCCAAGTGCCTTTCATCCCCGCGAACTGGCTCAGCCCCGTGTCAGTGAGAGCGCTCACATCGACGCCGTCGGCTTCACGGATGATGGAGACGATCTCGAACGGATTGACGTGGATGTGGAAGGGATGGCCTCCCCCTCCGAAGGAGCGCAGCTTCCATTCTTCGGCCTTGCCGAGCACCAGCACCCGGTACTTCGTGTGATCGTAGGGTTCGGCATTGATCAGCGCCCCGCCCGCGTCGATCTCGCCGACCACGAAACGAGGCCCCGGCGCGATGTTGAAACCCACGCTCTGGTTCCCGTCGACCGTCGAAATGGGGGCATGGTGCATGAAGCCCGTCAGCTTGAGGCCGCTCGCGAGATCGCTGATCACCCGGCCGCGGACAGGGGCCGGCATGTGCTCGGCAGCCGCGAGGATCAGCGCCGAGAGGATGCGATCACGGGCCGTCATCCCATCGTTGCCCGGTCCGTCACCGACCCGGACGTAGCCGAGCAGTTCCCGTCCGTGCGGCTGTCCGTTGACGACCTGGACCGGTTCCAGCTCGCCATCGATCACACAATAGGTTCCCTTCTCAGGGAAGCTGATGAGCAGATCCTCGCGATAGCCCGGCTGGAAATAGGTGTCGATGCGCTCGTGGATGAAGGGACGGGTCAGTCCATCCGTCGCGATGCTGAAGGTGGTGAGCGGCGCGCCTGTGCAATGCTGGTCGACGAAGGCTTGCTGAGCAGCCTCGGAGGTTGCGCGAAACGCGGCGACCGCCGCCTCGGCGTCCGGCGCCAGCTTGCGGAACCGAAGCCGCACGGTGTTGCGAATGCCGCCATGGATGACGCGCCAACGCTCGATCGTGTTGGCGCTCGCTCCCCGGAAGGTCGGCAGGACCTCGCCGTTGAGCGCCGTGTGCCGGCGCGAGGTTGGCCACGCGGTGGGAGCCAGCTGGTCGGCCTTTTCGATCGTGCCGACATCGCCCTCGTCGCAACGCCAGGAATTGTCGGGATTCCGCTTGATGCCGGTCGCGTCACGGCAGGCATAGGCGATCTGCTGGAAGAGCACGACCCGCTCGCGGAACGGCTTGCCGCCGGGCTCTCGCAGCAGCGTGTCGATATCGCCCTGACTGATCGAGCCGTCCGCCTGCAGCGCTGGCGGTCGGTCACCCCTGATGATCAGTGGACCGGCCATGCCGCTTGAGACTTGGACGGCGGTCGAGCCGTGCAGGTGGGAATGGTACCAGAATGTGCCGGCCGGATGGTCCGACGGGATGTTGTACTCGTATTGGAAGCGCACGCCCGGCCGGATCGTCAGGAGGACGTTGTCGCTGTTGCCAGACGGGCTGACGAAGAGCCCGTGGGCATGGTTGTTGAGCGAATTGAAGCAACGCAGCGTGTTCGTCGCCTCCGAGCCGGTGCAGCTCGGATCGGCGACCGGCAGGTTGTTGAACAATCCCATGCGGAACGTTTCGCCGGGCCACAGCTCGACGAGAGGCCCGA
Source organism: Methylobacterium oryzisoli (assembly GCF_046557895.1). Classification (NCBI taxonomy): domain Bacteria; kingdom Pseudomonadati; phylum Pseudomonadota; class Alphaproteobacteria; order Hyphomicrobiales; family Methylobacteriaceae; genus Methylobacterium; species Methylobacterium oryzisoli. Next base: position 20,985 of record NZ_JBKIBX010000035.1, read on the forward strand.
CAAAGGGAATCCGCTGATCGGCCGCCGGGCCGACATAGGAGCGGAGTTCGACCTTGTCGCGCTTGCCGGTGGCAGGGTTGTAGATCGAACCTTTCTCGTAGCGCACTTCGAGATCATAGAAGATCTCGTTGCCGATTCCGCGACGGCCGCGAGCGGCAGGGGAAGCAGCTTCGGCGCGCATGGTCGCGGCAGGAGAGCTTTCCGCGGCGCCGCGCATGAGCGCGACAGGCGGATCGCGTGCAACGCGGGCGTCGTCCTGCGCCAGCGATCCGCCGGACCCGATCACGGAAAGCATTCCAGCTGAAGCGATCGTGGCAATCTGCGCCGGACTTTTTCGCAAATTCAGACCGAGAGCACGCAACGTTCGAGACTGGGACATCATCTGCTTCCCCGTCATTTTTCGTCGTTGAATGAATCGTGGCCATTATGTCATATGCAATCACGAAGACAACTGGAAATTGTATTTGTACGCGCTCGAGCGGGGTGGCCGAAGAGCCGGGCTTGAACCGTGGCCATTGCGAAAGGGTGCAGGACAATGACCTTGAGTGGATCCGACAACTCCGATGCGGGCGGATCCGACCATCTCGCCGCATCACGTGGCGAGATGAGCTCCGACGCTGCGGCGATGACATTCGGCGTTCTACGGCCGGCTCGATTCCGTGCCGCCATATGCGGCTTGACAAAGTGCAACAGGTGCTCAGCACAAGCATAGCCCGGCGGGCGAACCTCGCCAGTCGCAATCAAGTTCAGGATGGTGTCGGAGTGATGCGTTGCGCCTTCGGCTGACAGGTGCACGTCCATACGCGGCGATCACGTAACCCCGGAGAATGACTTCAGGAACAATGCCGCAGTGAGCTGGTCTGGCGATCACCGACAATCATCGCACGCTGAGGCGCGATTCGCCGTGCTGGACGCGGCAGACGATGCACTGGTGAGCAAGGACAATGAGGGCGGCACGAGCAGCGGCCATCCTTGCTGGAACGGTTTCTCGATCCCGGCTATCGATGCTTCGTGGAGAGGGCTGTCATGATGAGCGATCAAGCAGCAATCGGCAGAGCGGCTGGTCAGTCGGAACTGGAGCCTAGCCTGCATCGCGTGATGGGGCCGGGGCTGCTGCTGCTCTTCATCGTGGGCGACATACTGGGCACCGGCATCTATGCGCTCACCGGCCAAGTGGCGAAGCAGGTGGGCGGAGTCGTCTGGCTTCCCTTCCTGGTCGCCTTCGGCGTCGCGCTGATCACCGCCTTCAGCTATCTCGAACTCGTGACGAAGTACCCCAAAGCCGCAGGCGCTGCCCTCTACACTCACAAGGCTTTCGGAATTCACTTCGTTACCTTCCTGGTCGCATTCGCCGTGATGTGCTCTGGCATCACCTCCGCTTCGACTGCCTCCAGAGCCTTCGCGGCGAATTTTTCGTCCGGCTTCAGCCTCGGACTGGAGGGCACAGGCATCACGCTGGTTGGTCTGTTGTTCATGGCACTTGTCGCGATCATCAATTTTCGCGGCGTCGGCGAAAGCGTCAAGGCGAACGTGGTGCTCACCTGCATCGAGCTTACCGGCCTCTTGATCATCGTTGCCATCGGCCTTTGGGCGCTCGGCGCAGGACGAGGCGACATCTCTCGTGTCCTCGTCTTCGAGCCGGCGGGTGACCGAGGCGTGTTCTGGTCCGTCATAGCGGCCACGACACTGGCCTTCTTCGCCATGGTCGGATTCGAAGACTCGGTGAACATGGCCGAGGAATGCAAGGACCCGTCTCGGATCTTCCCGAAAGTGCTCCTCACCGGCCTTGTCTCGACCGGGCTCATCTACGTTCTGGTATCGATCGCAGCCATCACCCTGGTTCCAGCGGCCGAGTTGGCCGAGGGCGAGACACCACTCCTCAAGGTCGTTTCAGCCGGTGCGCCCGGTTTCCCGCTCGGCATCTTCGGTGCGATCACGATGTTTGCGGTGGCCAACTCGGCTTTGATCAACATGCTGATGGCCAGTCGCCTCGTCTACGGCATGAGCCGTGAAGGTGTGCTCCCATCGGTTCTGGGGCGGGTGCATCACAGCCGGCGCACCCCGTACGTTGCAATCGCCTTCACGTCGGTTCTGGCGATCGGACTCATCACCTTCGTCGGTGCGGTGCCGGCCCTTGGCGGCACGACGGCGCTTCTCCTTCTCGGGGTCTTCGCCATAGTCAACATCGCCGTGCTGGCACTTCGCGGAGACAGAGTCGACCACGAACACTTCAGAACTCCGACGATCCTGCCGATTCTCGGGGCAGTCTCGTGCGCATTTCTGGTCGGACCGTGGACCGGCCGCGCCGCGATCCAGTACACGATCGCAGGCATTCTGCTCGGTATCGGCGTTGTTCTATGGCTGGCGACGACGATCGTGATGCGTTCGCAGGCGCGAAGACTGTCAGAAAGTGAGCAGCCGCAAGGCACCCGCTCTGGGCCGGTAAATTAAGCGGGACATGATTGGACACATGATCGGCATGTCATCGCAGCCTGGGATCCGAGAAAGGCGGGTTGCCTGGCTCCGGTGTCGTCTGACGCGAGTGCATGACGCGCTCACAGCCGCCAGGACGATACGCCAGCTGGATGTATGGTCCCGGGATTCGATGGTGTGGGTCGTGGATGAACCTGGATGGCTCGTCCGTCCAGGCTTTGCAGATGGCTTCGTCGGGCGTGAGGCCGCGTAGCTCGCTGCGGTTCCTACCAGCCTTGGGCCGGGCGGCTCCAGGCGGCCACCCGGAAGCCTGCCTGGCTGAGGCTCGGTCCGTCACATCACATACCGTGACCGAACATCTCGTCGACCGTGCCGGGGCCATCGGAGCAGCGTCGACCAAGAGCCTCTCTCGTCCATGCCGCAACATTGCTCCCCAGCGTGTTTCAACAGAAGAGGAACACGAGCAGAGCCGCCACGATCATGGGCGTACCCTCGCGATAGCTCTATCTTTTTTTCCTGGCGGAAAGAACTTCAATCCGCACCTGCAGAAAACTGGGATCTTCGACTACCAGCCGACGACGGTCCCGTCGCTCATGACGGCGTGTCGGGTATGGATGATCTCGGGTGCGTACGGATGCCGGTCGCATTCCGCTTCATCGACGGCAATGCCGAGACCCGGTGCATCCGGAACCTCCCAGAAGCCATCAGTCATCTTGATGGGTCCCTGGACGACGTCGAAATACCAGTCGACCGCGCCGACCATCTCTTCCTGGATGACGTGATTGGGCGTCGAAACAGCGAAATGCAGAGCCGCCGCTCCGGCGATCGGGCCGAGCGGGTTATGCGGGGCCACGCCGACGGAGGCGGCTTCGGCCATGGCGGCGATCTTCTTCGCCTCGCTCAGGCCGCCGCAATGGCAGATGTCCGGCTGCATGATGCTCACCGCCTGTGTCGCCAGGAGATCCGCGAACTCCGCTCGATCGGCCAATCGTTCGCCCGTCGCCAGCGGTACGGAGGTCCTGGCCGCGAGCGCCTTGAGGGCTGCGGTCTCACCGGGCGGCAGGGGTTCCTCGACGAACATCGGGCAACCCGGGGCGAGCGCCTCGATGTAGGCGAGGGCAGCGGAGACACTGGCCGGCCTGCCGTGGAAATCGACCATGACCTCGATGTCGGGTCCGACGGCCTTGCGCAGGGCGTCCATCATCCGGAAGACCTTGTCGACCTCGGCAAATGGCGCGTGGTAGTGCGTGTAGGGAATGAAGACCGCCTTGAAGGCGCGGTAGCCCTTGGCGACGACTTCCTGCGCCCGGTCGACCAGGGGGATCGCGTCCAGCGTCTCGTAGACGGCACGCATGTCGCCCAAGCCGACTTGCGTATAGACCGACACCCTGTCGCGAACCTTGCCGCCCAGCAGGCGCCAGACCGGCAGGTTCAGATCCTTACCGAAGATGTCCCACAGGGCCATCTCGATGCCGGACACCGCGCTCATCCCGATGACCCCGAGGCGCCAGAATGAGTGCTTCTTGAGAACGCGGACGATCTGCTCGATGTCGCGTGGATCCTTGCCGATCAGGAGGGGTTCCAGATCGTCGATGGCACCCACGACGGCTTTGGTCTTCCATTCGAGTGTGGCTTCACCCCAGCCGAACAGACCGCTCCGGTCGGTCTCGACCTTCACGAAGACCCAGTTGCGCATGTCGGCATTCACGACGCGTGCCTTCACCCGCACGATCTTCATGCGCCGCCCCCTGGGTCCGCGCCGGCGGCGGACCGCGTGCTATTTGTATGATGTTATCGAGAATTGGTACGATTTATACCCGGTGTCAAGACGGCCTCTTTGGCGCTCCGCCTCGTGCGGTCGAGCGACCGCCGCGGCGGCCGGCCGGCTGCACGCGGTGATCGCGCGTCACGCGTCCTTCAAGTCGGCCTGAGCTTTCGCGATCAGCGTCACCATGGCCTGACGCGCCTCGGCAGGGCGCCTCAATCGAATGGCGTCCAGGACGCAATGATGCAGCCGTAGCACCTCCGCATGGGACGGTGTGATGCGATTGGTGAGCTGAAAGCTCGCAAGCAGGGCGGCCCGGATGGCGGATCCGAATTGGCGATAGATCGGATTTCCGCTCGCCTCGATGATGGCGGTATGAAACCCGAGATCGGCGCTGCTCCAGTCGTCAGTGCTGCGAGACTCCGCCGCCACCATGCCGAGATAGGCGTCCTCGATCGCCGACAGCTGTCGGGCCGTCGCACGCTCCGCCGCCTTCGCGGCGGCCTCAGGCTCCAGGAGCATGCGAGCCTCAAGAAGCGCCGGGTAGAGGCCGCGCCCCGCCCCGTGCTGCATGGCCGCGCCGAGGATGGTCGGTTCGAGCAGGTTCCAATTCTCACGAGGCAGTACGACTGTGCCGGCACGCGTCCTCGATCTCACCATTCCCTGAGCGTTCAGGAACTGCATCGCTTCTCGAAGCGCAGTCCGGCTCACGTTGAACTCGAGCGCGAGTTCCCGCTCGTTGGGCAACGTGGCGCTTTCCGGATAGTGACCGGAAACGATCAAGGCGATCAGCCTGTCGAGGAGAGCCTCCTGAACACGACGGCGTCCACTCATCATCGGACGAACAAATGGCTCCTGCTTCTCACGTCGCTGGTCAGCCTTGATGCCTCGCAGATGTGGATCGAACGATTGACCTCACGTGATCGCCAAGAGATGAGCCCCGCTCAGTCTCGCCATCCTAGGTTTTCTTGCGGAGCGATACAACGCGTCAGCGACACGAGCGGCGGAGCGCTCGACCGCTCGTCCAATGCCGATCGCGGCGTCGCGTCCGACGACGGCGAGACAGGAGGTGGCTCATCGACGGCCTCGCTCGAAGCGACGGTGGACCTTCGGTCAGCGAGCCGGCTTGAAGCCGAGCCCGGCTCCGACGCGAGCCGACCGACCAGGGCCGGCATCGCGAAGGCGGACCCGAGCCGACGCCGGAGAGATCCGGCATGTCACGGCAGGGCGGTCCGGGGAGCTCGGCCCCCGGACCGCCGATGGGTCAGGCCGCGTGGCGCAGCGTGTGCCCGTGCTGGCTCGGATCGACCGTCAGCGTGGCCTGCGCGGCCGGCGGCGCGGTCTGGTGGCCGGTGTCGCTGGCCGAACTCCCGCCGAAGGCCGCCATGGCGGAGGCGAGCTGCGAGGCCTGGGTGGCGATCTCCGCCGATGAGCCGGAGCTCGTCGCGCCGTGATTCGCCGCGGGCGGGGTGGGGGAGGCCAAGGACGGCGTGCGGCTGGCAGCTGGGGCGCGGGCGTCCGTGGCCGGGGCGCCGCTCGCGTGAGACGGCTTCGCCTTCGCCGTCGTGGCGATCTCCTCGTCGCCGAACTCCTCCGGGTCGCCCGGGTCCTCGGGAAGGTTCGGCGTGCCGTCGCCCGGATCGTAGGGCGTGCCCGGAGCGGGATCGCCGGGCTCGTAAGGCGCGTAGGGATCGCTGCGGTCGGTGGGATCGTAGGCGTCGGCCTGCACCGTATCGCCCTGGCTGCCGTTCACCTGGTCGCCGTAGCCGTAGACCATGACGTCCGAGCCGCTGTCGGGGCTCATGGCGATGGTCAGGTCGTGCCCGTAGATGCTGCCCGACCAGCCCGGCGTCAGGCTGATGGTCGAGTTGTCGGCGTAGATGGTGTCGCCCGTGACGCCGGGCGCGGTGGCGATGGTGAAGCTCTGGTCGGCCTCGGCCCTGAGGGTTTCGTTGTTGCCGCACAGGCCGACATAGCCGCCGCCCGAGACCGTGGCGGAGGTGCCGTCTCCGCCGAGATTGACGGTGCTGCTGCCGCTGTCGCCGGTCACGGTCTGGCTCTGGCCGAAGACGCCGACATAGGCGCCGCCGTCGGCCTGGAGCTGGATGGTGTCGCCGGAGCCAGAGACGTTGGCCCTGGCGTTGGCGCCGAGCGAGACGGTGTCGCCGGTGGCGGTGATGTTTTCGCCGGTGAAGCCGCCATAGACGGAGAGGTGGTCGCCGGTGCTGTCGAGGGTGACGGACTGGTTCGAGCCGTAGAGGCCGATGCCGACATCGCCGGTGACGGTGGCGGAGGATCCGTCGCCGTTGAGGTTGACGAGGTTGGAGGCGTCGTTGTTGCTGATGGTCTCGCCGGTGCCCTGCAGGCCGACGAAGCCGTTCGCGCCGCTGAAGCCGAGGGTGTTGCTGTCGCCGGTGAGGTTGGCCGAGGCGTGATCGCCGAGCTTGACGCTCTCGTGGGAGCCGCTGATGGTCTCGCCGGTGACGCCGGCGGCGGTGACGACGGTCGACGCCCAGTTGGGAACGGTGAGGCTCTGGTTGTTGGCGACCAGCCCGACATAGCCTCCGACGCCGTTGCTGCCGTAGACGGTGGCTGATGTGCCATCCCCGCCGAGGTTGACGCTGTTGCTGCCGCTGTCGCCGGTTACGGTCTGATTCTGGCCGAAAACCCCAACATAATCATTGGAATTTTGCTGCAAATTTATTGTATTGTTTGAACCATTTACATTTGAGCTCGAGTTTTCGTCGAAGTTTATAATCGATCCGGTGGCTTGCAAATTTCCGTTCTGAGCGCTCTGCAGGTAAATAGTAGAGTTATTTGCTGTTTCATTGAAATCGGATCCGGAAAGATTTATAGATTGATTCCCATTTGTATCAGTGTCAATAAGTGACGTATATTTGATGTTTTTTCCATCATCTGTCCCAAATAGCTCGGTACGGCGATTTCCTGTGCTGTCTGTTGTGACTGTGCCACCCAGTTCCGAGCTTACAGGAAGATCCGTAATATTTTTAGGAACATTTGTGTTTGGTAGTATATTAACTCCTGAATTTGACGGCTGAATAAATATATCCAAATTTGCATTCGGATCTGTGGCAAATGTTGGTAGATTCTGTGGTGGTTGACTCGATGATGCTTCGCTAGAGTTGGTGACATCTTCCATAGAAATATTGAATCCTGTTTGATTTATTATATTCATAACTTTGACGCTCTTGCCTACATCGGACACAAATCCCGCTATCGTTGATAATCCAGGGATCGATTTCGCTATAGAAGAACTAATCGGATCGAGCGACGTAGTATCTGCCTGTACTGGGGTGAGAGTTACTTTTACCTCCCCCATTCCGAGGCCTGGAGAATTATATGGTATGTTTAGAATGCTTGTCTGATTATTTGGAATGATTTGCTTAATGGTAGTCGGATTTCCATCAGGTCCAACTGTTGATATATTGACGTTCGTGTAGGAGCCTCCAGCAAACGTAGTTCCGTCGCCGTTTGGAACAAATACGAGAGCGCCCGTTCGGGCTCCTGTTGCCGTGTATGCAAATGAACCTGTTTGTCCGGGGTTGATGTTGATCCTACCGCCGGGAACGCTGCTGCTAGCCATCTTACATCTCCTGCTGAATTTGAACCTGAAAATCGATCGGGCGGTGCTGAATAGCGTCACCGATCAGTTTTTCATCGGATTTAGATTTATCGACTAGCACGATGAATTGGTCGATGTATTTGGACCATTCGTCAAGCATGAATGCAATTTTGATTGATTTTCTTGCGATGAATACGTTATTTGCATATAGAGACACATAGCAATTGCGATGAGATTCTGCAAAATTATATAGATCATTTGCTGATTTCTTTGAGAAATATAGATGAAGTATGAAAGTATTTGGAACAATTGTATGCATCTCTCCCCTTGAATCTTCATAGTCAGTCGGAGTTGACTGAGAAATCCTTCCATCAAAAGAAGAAAAAATTGCACTTTCGTTAGTGTCGCATGATGCGCGTGCGCTTGTCGGAAGAACTATAATTACAAGGCATGCAAACAAAACTATTGGGTAACTTTCAACTAGACGAAATTTATTCCGTTTCATGCCTTTTCTCCTTAAGAAAATTGGCGATGATCTTGATCAAGAAGGTGATGATCCTACCTGTTTCGGTGACACTATCCGCCTGTGCCGCCATGCTGAGCTGCAAAGGAACGGACCGTCCCGCGACGTTCATGCTCGCCCGGTCCAGCCGCACTGCGATCCGATCGCCGCCCGCGTCGGCGCTCGGCAAAGCCTGTTCGCTGCGCGCGAACGGAAAGGCCTCCAGCGTCGTCTCCGTCTGCTGAATACAGCCTTGGAAGACCATCGTTCGAATAGACTTTAATGACGTCGCCTGGGAGGACACCAATCTTTTTTGTTTCTCCGTTAGATCCGGTAGCAAGACCTTCATATGATTTGATAATTTCGCCCGTGTCGTCATTCCGTACAATTATAAAACCGTGAACGATTGGCTGAGGATATGATATTCACCATACAGGATAGATTGCATCATGATAATCTCTCCATTTATGCTTTAAAATGAAATCAATTCACTCTATCGTTGCTCTGCTTTCAACATGTACTTTGTCTACAATCTCCTGATTTGCTCCTCTCTTAATAAAAACTATAATTAAACTCCATTCGGTCCTGTGCTCATGACTTGGTTGCGCATACGCCGGACCGGTCATGTAGTAGTTCGTATAGCAAATGCGGTACTTTGGATTTATTTCTGTACATATATATTTCATATATTTCTTGAGCCCTTCATATTTATATTGTCTATTGTTCGCGGATATGAGTGATTTTATCCGCGAATCGATTCGTTTTGTATTTGAATCGTATCTCTGCTGATATATAATTGAACCTATCTCGTCTCTATTTAAATTAGATCTAATGTCGTCTGCTAACGCATTTGATACTAGCTCTAATGAAAAGAACGCCAAGACTGTAGCTAAGATTGGTACTGTGTTAATACTCCTTTCTAGACATATCAAATTAATTATTTTTCTAGAGAAGTTAGCTGCGGTCTTATCTCTCATGTCCTGCCTCTGTGAGATGCTTGGCGATAGGATCGAACAGGAAGGCGATCACCCGCCTCCGCCCCGTCACGACATCCACCTGTGCCGCCATACCGGCCCGCAGAGGCACAGACCGCCCCGCAACGTCCACGCTCGCCCGATCCAGCCGCACCGCGATCCGGTAGCCGCCCTCGTCGGCGCTCGGCCGTGCGCCCCTCTCGGGCGGCTGACGCTCCCGGCCCGGCGGGACCAGCCCGCCGCTCGCCTGCCGGCTCACCAGCCGCACCGTGCCCGGCAGCGTGCCGAACCGCGTGAACGGAAAGGCCTCCAGCTTCGTCTCCGCCCGCTGGCCCTCCTGCACGAAGCCCGCCTCCCGGTGCGGCAGCACCGCCTCCAGCTCCAGCGGCGTGGCGTCCGGCACCACCGTCGCCAGGCTGTCGGCCGCGCTCACCACCCCGCCCAGCGTGTGCACGGTGAGATCCTGCACCACCCCCGAAACCGGTGCCCGCAGGTGCCGCTGCGCCTCGCGCTCGCGCTCCTTGCGCAACGCCTGCTCGGCCAGCGCCAGCCGCTGCAGCGCCTTCACCCGCTGCTCGGCGGCCTGCCGCAGGAACTGCGCCCGGGCCTGCGCCCGCTTCTGCTCCAGCCCGGCGATCTCCGCCCGCAGCTGCAGGTCCTCCTCGGGCAGGCTCTTCCCCTCCGCCTGCTTGTCGATCAGGTCGGTCTGCGCCTGCAGCAGGTTCAGCTTCGAGGTGTTGCCGCGCGCAAACAGCCCCTTCTGCGTCTCGTAGCGGTCGGTGGCCAGCGGCGTCAGCTCGGCGTTGCGGCCGATCGCCACCGCCTTGGCGGCCAGCGCCGCGCGCTTGTCGGCGAGCTCCTGCGCGAGTTCGGCCAGCTCGGCCCGGTGCGCGGCGCGCTGCAGCCGCACCTGGGTCTGGGTGGCCGCGAGCAGGCCCGCCTCCACCTCCGGCAGGGGGGCGATCACCGGATCCTCGGCCTCCGCCAGGAGCAGCCGCGCCGCCTCCGCGTCGAGCAGCGCCTGCATCCGCTCGGTGCGCGTCGCTTCGAGATCGGCCGAGGCCTCGGTCGGGTCGAGGTCGATCAGCACCTCGCCCGCCGCGACGTGATCGCCCTCGGCGACGTGGATCGCCTTCACCACGCTGGTCTCCAGCGGCTGCACCCGCTTCACCTCGCCCACCGGCACCAGCCGGCCCGAGGCCGTGGCGACGATCTCGATCCGACTCAACGAGGCCCAGCTCACCGCCCCGGCCACCAGCGCCATCACGGTCCAGGCGGTCGCCCGCACGGTCGGGGAGGGCGGGGTCTCCAGGAGCTCCAGATGCGCCGGCAGGAAGGCCCGCTCGATCCGACCCGCGCCCGTCGGCGGCGCATCGAGGGTGATCAGCTCGCCCATCGTCACACTCCCGCCGCCGCGACGAGGCCGGCGTAGAGCCCGCCCGGGCGCGCGGCCAGGTCGGCGTGGCTGCCCTCCTCGGCGAGCTGCCCGCGCTCCATCACCAGGATCCGGTCGGCGCCCCGCACCGTCGAGAGGCGGTGGGCGACGATCAGCACCGTGCGGCCCCGGCAGATCGCCCGCATGTTGGCCTGGATCACCCGCTCCGATTCGTAGTCGAGCGCGCTCGTCGCCTCGTCGAAGATCAGGATCCGCGGATCGGTGGCGAGCGCCCGGGCGATGGCGATGCGCTGGCGCTGCCCGCCCGAAAGATTGGCGCCGCGCTCCTCCAGCACCGTGTCGTAGCCCTGCGGCAAGTCCAGGATGAAGTCGTGCGCGGCGGCAAGCTGCGCCACCGCGATCACGCGTTCCATCGGCAGCGAGGGATCGGCGAGCGCGATGTTCTCGCGCACCGTGCGGGCGAACAGCACGTTCTCCTGCAGCACCACCCCGACCTGCCGGCGCAGCCAGGCCGGATCCATCAGCGCGAGGTCGACCCCGTCCACCATTACCTTGCCGCGCTCCGGCACGTGCAGGCGCTGGATCAGGCGCGTCAGCGTCGATTTGCCGGAGCCGGAGCGGCCGACCACCCCCACCACCTCGCCGGGGCGCACCGCGAGATCGACCCCGCGCAGGACCTCCGGCCCGTCCGGGCGGTAGCGGAAGCTCACCCCCTCGAAGCGGATCGCGCCGGCGATCGGGGGCAGGTCCTGCCGGGCGCTGACCTGCGCCAACTCGCTCGGGCTGTCGAGGATGTCGCCGAGCCGCTCGACCGAGAGGCGGAACTGCTGGAAATCCTGCCAGAGCTGGGCCAGCCGCAGCACCGGCTGGTTGAGCTGGCCGGCCAGCATGTTGAACGCCACCAGCGCGCCGATCGTCAGGTCGCCCGCGATCACCGCCTGCGCGCCGAACCACAGGACCAGCGCCGTGGTGAGCTTGGCCACGAGCTGGATCGCCTGGCTGCCCGCGGCGGCGAGCGACACCACCCGGAACGAGGCGGCGATGGAGGCGGCCAGTCCCTCGTCGAAGCGGCGGCGCGCCTGCGGCTCGACCGCCATCGCCTTCAGCGTCTCGATCCCCGCGAGGCTCTCGACCAGGAAGGCCTGCTGGGCGGCGCCGCAGCGGAATTTTTCGTCGACGCGCCGGCGCAGCAGCGGCGTCAGCGTCAGGCTCAAGGCCACGTAGAGCGGCAGGCTCACGCCGATGATCAGGGTCAGGAACGGGCTGTAGGCCAGCATCACCGCCAGGAACAGGCCGGAGAACAAGAGGTCGACCGTCAGCGTCATCGCCGAGGAGGTCAGGAACTGACGGATGTTGTCCAGCTCGCGCATCCGCGCCACGGTCTGGCCGGTGGGCCTTGCGCCGAAATAGGCGATCGGCAGGGCGAGCAGATGGCCGAAGACGCGCGCGCCCAGCACCGCGTCGAGGCGGCTGGTGGTGTGGGCGAACAGGTAGGTGCGCAGGTATCCGAGCAGGGCCTCGAAGGCCGTGACCACGGCGAGGCCGAGGACCAGCACGTCGAGCGTGGTCAGGCCCTTGTGGACCAGGACCTTGTCGACCACGACCTGGAAGAACAGCGGCGTGACGAGGCCGAGGAGCTGGATGACGAAGGAGACGGCGAGCACCTCGCCGAACAGGGCCTTGAAGCGGCCGGCCGCGGCCAGGAACCACGCGAGATCGAAGCGGGCGCGCCCGCCCGTCGCCGCCGCCTCACGCGGGCTGAGCAGGACGAGCTCGCCGGACCAGGCCTGCGCGAGCTCGGCCGCATTCCAGACGGTCGGGGCCTCGCCGGGCCGCTGGATCAGGGTGCGGCCGGGCTGGTGGCGGGCGAGGACGAAGAATCGGCCGGCCCGGTCGCGGCCGATCGCCGGCAGCGGGGTGCGGGCGAGGCGATCGGCGGTCGTCCGCACGGCGCGGGCGCGAAAGCCGTTGCGGCGGGCGGCGAGGACGAGGTCGCCCAGGGCGAGCGGCTGACCGAGCCGGCCGTGCTCGTGCAGCAGGCGCGGCAGGTCGAGGGCGCGCCGGTGGAGGGCCGCGACGAGGGCGAGCGCCGCGGCCCCGCTGTCGGGCATCGGCGCCGGCGGAGCCGCCGAGGACGCCAGGCTGATCGTCTGAGCCGACACGGGCATCTCCCGTCATGGATCGGGACCGACGCGACGGGGCCGCCCGCGCCCATGCGGGCGCGGTCGGCCTGCGGGCCGGGCGGGCGTGAGGGGCGGTGGATCGTGCGCTGGAACCGGGCGCGGGACGCGCCCGGATGCGTCTCAGCGGATGGTGAGGCGGTAGCGCCAGCGCTGCACCCCGCCGAGCGGACCGACGATCTCGATCGTGAAGTCGTCCTCGCCAGCATAGCCGGGCGGTGCGGTGTAGAGGATCTGCGTGGCCGGCAGCTTCTGCGTGGTGCAGCGTGCGCGGGGGTTGAAGGTGGAAAAGTTCGGGTACTCGCGGCCCTGCGCGACCTCGACCTGGCCGACATGAGGGGTGTCGAGCAGGTTGACGCTGACCGGTCCCATCGAATGGCAGGCCGGGTCGACGGCGGCGAAATACGCGATCTTCTGCGTCCGGCCCGCGCCGACGATGCGCTCGGTCGTGAATGTCGGACCGGCCTGGGCGAGGGCCGGAGCGGCGACGCAGAAGAGGACGGTCGGGAGAAAGCGGCTCAACGGCATCCCAGTCGGCTCCATGGGAGATCTGGCTTCGAAGAGACGTGACGCGTCTGAGAGCTAATCGCTTAGTTCCTTTGCGTCATTAGGAAGCTTAATTGCTCACGTGGTTGTGATCTATTGTTTCCAGTTGTTTTCCGCTCCCCACGAATTGCCACATCATCCTGCTTCGTGCATCGGCGCAACGTTGGGGTGCGAGAGCCGCGGTGCCGAAATCTTGGCTCACCGGGATCGGCTCACTGGGCTCATGTCGCAATATCGATCAGGTCGGGCGCCGGTTCAGCCTTTCGGGAGGACCCCACAGCCAGCATCCGACTTGCCATCGACTTGGACGATGACGTCCGCGTCCTGCCATCCAGCCGAACGGTTCGATGCGCGACGCCAATAGTTGCGAATTTTATCTTCTTCTTAAGGAATTTATCCTGAGAAGCACTCGCATGCAACGGCCGACTTCGCGGCAGTTCGGGTTGAGACACTGCGTGAGCACCCTCCCTGCTCGCTCAGCAATCGAAAGAATCTGGCCGAGGCACGACAGACGCACGCGCCGATCGGGTCGCGCCGCAATCCGACCGGATCATGCCGCTCGACGAAGCGCGAGACCTGGGCACGCCGCCGCGGAGGCGCCCTGCATGGGACCTCCGCGGCGGCGTGCGTGCCTGTTCCGGTGTGCGTCGCGCACGAGCCTCCTCGGCGTCCGCTCTCGGTCCGGCTCGGCCTTGCTCGCGTGGCGGGCCGTTGACCGAGCCTGTTCGGCCTTCCTGGCGTCGCCGGTCCGGCTCAGGCTGCCTTGACGGCGAGCGCGTCGCTCACGGGACGGTCCGCCGGTCGAACCCGATCCTCCGATGACACGCTCGGATCGATCTCGCCCTGCCATTTGGCGACCGCGGCGGTGGCGAGCCCGTTGCCGAGGACGTTCGTGACGGTGCGGCCCATGTCGAGGATCTGGTCGATGCCCATGATCAGCAGGATGCCGGCGGAGGGCAGGCCGAACATCGGCACGGTGGCGGCCACCACCACCAGCGAGGCGCGCGGCACCCCGGCGATGCCCTTGCTCGTCACCATCATGACGAGGAGCATCATCACCTGCTCGGTGAAGCCCAGCGGGATGCCGAAGGCCTGGGCGATGAACAGGGCGGCGAGCGCCTGATACATCATCGAGCCGTCGAGGTTGAACGAGTAGCCGAGCGGCAGCACGAAACCGGTGACGCGCGGGCGCACGCCGAACCGGCCCAGCACCTCGACGGTGCGCGGGAACGCTGCCTCGCTGCTCGCCGTCGAGAAGGCGACGATCATCGGCGCCCGCAGCAGGCGCAGCAGCCGCAGCGTGTCGCGGCCGAGCACGAGCCAGCCGGCCCCGATCAGGAGCGCCCACAGCACGGCGAGCGCCGCGTAGAAGCTCAGGATGAACTTGCCGTAATCGACGAGCACGCCGAGGCCCTGCACGGTGACCACCGCGGCGATCGCCGCGAACACCGCCAGCGGCGCGAGCCGCATCACGGCGTCCGTGATCTTGAACATCACCCGGGCCAGCCCTTCGAGGAGGTGCACCATCGGGTCGGCGTAGCGCCGGTCGATGGCGCTGAGGCCGAAGCCGAAGAAGATCGAGAACACCAGGATCTGCAACACCTCGTTGCCCGCCATCGCCGAGACGATGCTCGTGGGAAAGACGTGGGCGAGGAAGTCGCGCAGGTTGAGGGAGGCGGCCTTCAGGCCGGTCTGTGCGCCGGCATCCGGCAGCGGCAGGGCGAGGCCCGCCCCCGGCTGAAACAGGTTCGCGGCGATGAGGCCGAGCGTCAGCGAGACCACGGAGGCGGTCAGGAACCAGCCCATCGCGAGCGCGGCGACGCGGCCGACCGAGCGCGTGTCGCCGAAGCTCGCGATGCCGGCGACGATCGTGGCGAAGACGAGCGGCGCGATGATCATCTTGATCAGGCGCAGGAAGATGTCGGTCGCGAGGGTGAAGTGTGCGGCGAGCGCCTTGGCCTCCGCCGGCGAGGTCGCGTGCCCGTGCAGCACCGCGCCGACCGCGATGCCGAGCACGAGCCCGATGCCGGTGTAGAGCGTGAGGCGGCCGGATCTCGGAGCCGCGTCGACATTCGTCATGGGGTGTCCTCCCTTGGGTATTGCCGTGGGTCGTGCGGGGACGATGCGAGGCCTGAGGCCCTCGCATCGGCGTGCGGGATCCCTCCACTGGCGCGGTGGCGCGGGATCCCGGACCTCGGATGGGGTGTGCCCGGATCAGGGGGCGATGGCGGCCTGCGGGCAGGTCAGCCGCTCGGGCCGGAGCACGGCGTCGAGCTGGGCCTTGGCGATCAGGCCCTTCTCCAGGACGAGCTCGTAGACGCCGCGGCCGGTGGCGTGTGCCTCCAGGGCGACCGCGGTGGCGTTGCGGTAGCCGATATAGGGGTTGAGCGCCGTGACGAGGCCGATCGAGTGCTCGACGCTCTGCTGCAGCCGCTCGCGGTTGGCCGTGATGCCGCGCACGCAGTGGGCGTCGAGGGTGCGGCAGGCGGCTTCGAGATGGGCGAGGCTGCGGAACAAGCTGTAGGCGATCACCGGCTCGAAGGCGTTGAGCTGGAGCTGCCCCGCCTCGGCCGCGAAGGAGATCGTGACGTCGTTGCCGATCACCTCGAAGGCCACTTGATTGACCACCTCCGGGATCACCGGGTTGACCTTGCCCGGCATGATCGAGGAGCCAGCTTGGCGCGCCGGCAGGTTGATCTCGTTGAAGCCCGCGCGCGGCCCCGACGAGAGCAGGCGCAGATCGTTGCAGGTCTTGGAGAGCTTGACCGCGACCCGCTTCAGCACGCCCGAGAGCTGCACGAAGGCGCCGCAATCCTGGGTCGCCTCGACGAGGTCCTCGGCCGTGATGAGCGGGATGCCGGTGATCGCCGCGAGCCGGTCGCGCACCAAAGCCGCATAGGCCGGGTGCGCGGTGATGCCGGTGCCGATGGCGGTCGCGCCCATGTTGATCTCGTGGATCAGCAGTTCGGCCTCGCCGAGCCTCGCCTCGTCCTCGCCGAGCATCCGCGCGTAGGTGCCGAATTCCTGGCCGAGCGTCATCGGCACCGCGTCCTGGAGCTGGGTGCGGCCCATCTTGAGGATGTCGGCGAACTCAGCCGCCTTCGCCTCGAAGCTGCCGCGCAGGGCCGCCATGGCGGCGACGAGGCGGCGGATCGCGCCGGAGGCGGCGATCTTGAGGGCGGTCGGGTACACGTCGTTGGTGCTCTGGCCCATGTTGACGTGCTCGTTCGGGTGCAGCTGCCCGTAGGTGCCGCGCGGGTGGCCGAGCAGCTCCAGCGCCCGGTTGGCGATGACCTCGTTGGCGTTCATGTTGGTCGAGGTGCCGGCCCCGCCCTGGATCAGGTCGACCACGAACTGGTCGTGCAGCGCTCCGCCGCGGATCTCCTCGCAGGCCGTGACGATCGCCTCGCACCGCGCTCGGTCGAGAAGGCCGAGGTCATGGTTGGCGAGCGCCGCCGCCTGCTTGATCGCCGCGAGCGCGAGGATCAGGTCCGGGCAGCTCGCCAGAATCGTGCCGGTGATCGGAAAGTTTTCGACCGCGCGCAGCGTATGGATGCCGTAATAGGCCGCCTCGGGCACCTCCCGGTCGCCCAGAAGGTCGTGCTCGGTGCGGGTCGTGGCTCTGGACACAGCTCTCTCCTCGCGCGCGGAGACGATCCGGCGCGCTGTTGCAGGCGGACGGGCAGGGCGGCCGCGCTGCCCCCTCGGTGGGAGCCTCGCGCGCATCATCGGGTGACGGGGGCAGGTCGCGTCGGCGAAGGACCGCTGCGACGACTGCATTCACCGTGGGCGGCGGGATAATCCCGGACGCCCGGAGAGGCCAATGCTAAGTCGGACCAAGGTTATTCCGGTTCCGCATAATGTGGCTCGGGCGCTCCCGCGGCCTCCCAGATCGCGTCGAGGAAGGGCCGCGCCCGCCCGCCGCTGCGGTAGAGCCGGATCTCCATCGGCATCTCGGAGCTGACGAGTGCGAGGGCGCCGGAGGCGATCTCCGCGGCGACGAGGCTGCGCGGCAGCCACGCGACGCCGTGGCCCGCGAGCGCCATCGACCGCAGGGCCTCCGCCATGGAATTTTCGTTGGTGTGGACCGGGTAGGTCGACGGCGCGCCGTCCCGCGCCTGCGCGATCGTGGCGAGGCGGCCGAGGAAGGAGCCGCGGGAATATTGCAGCAGGGGCAGCCGTCCCTCGCCGTCGGGAGTCAGACCGTGCGGCGCCGCCACCGCCGCGAGGCTGTCGCGCCCCACCAACCGGCAGGGGTAGCGCGTCGGATCGAGCGGGATCGGGATGCCCGGATGATGGTAGGTCAGCAGCAGGTCGTAGCCGCCCTCGACCAGCGCCTGGAGGCAGATGTTGAAATTTTCAGGCAGGACCCGGCTGTTCAGCGGTCCGACGGCCTCCCGGATCGCGCCGAGCCAGCCCGGCAGGAAGGACAGGCAGAGCGAGTGCAGCGCCGTGATCGTGACCACCGGCAGGCTGGAGCGCTCGCTGCGGGTGCGGAACTCGGCCCGGCTCACGGTCAGCAGGCGCACCACCTCCTCGGCGGTCTCCAGGAACCGGCGCCCGTCCGCGGTGAGCGTGATCGGGTAGGTCGAGCGATCGAGGAGCACCGTGCCGAGCCAGACCTCCAGGGAGCGGATGCGCCGGCTGAACGCCGATTGCGTCACGTGCCGCTCCTCCGCCGAGCGCGAGAAGCTGCGCGTCTCGGCGAGGCTCAGGAAGTCCTCGATCCACTTCACTTCCATGGTCTGCAGGCGCTCTCGACGGATCCACGGCCACGGATCGCCGCCGCGGCCGAATGCATCTCCGGCGGCATCCTCTCACGCAGGGGACCGGGCCTCCAACGTGCCGTTGGCGTGTCCGGCATCGACGCAGCCCGTCGCGCAAGCGAGGGTGACCTTGCGAGAGGAGATCGGCTCGTTTCGACCCTGGCGGCTGGGGATCGAGTCTGAACGCGACAGACGGGTTCGGAGGACGCCTCGCTCTCGTCCCTCAGGGACCGTCGTCGGGCCCGGCCTCGGGCGAGCGCCAGATCGTCTCGGCCTCGCCGAGGTGGCAGCGGTGCACAGCGAGCACGTGGTCCGCCACGTCCGGCACGCCGTCGCGCACCACCACCTCCGCCACGGCGTCGGCCGCACGGCGGCGGCGCTCCGCGACGGGGTAATCGGCGATCGTCCGGAAGGTGGCGTATCCGCGCCGCTGCGGTCGCATGATGGTGGCGCCGCTGTTGATCGGGCTCATGAGGACGCGGTCGCGATGGGCGGCCACGAGCGAGGCGGTGCGCAGCGTCAGAACGAGATGCGGCGTGCCGCGGTAGGCGCGCGCCGCCAGGAGGCGCCGCAGCCTCTCGCGCGAGGGCCAGAAGAAGACTTTTTCGTTCAGGATCTCGTACCATTGCGCCGGCGTCAGCCCGTCGTCCAGGCAGGCGCGCAGGCCGGCATCCGACATCGGCTTCTGGTCGCGCACCACCGCGTCCGGCAGGCCGGCCCGCCGCAGCGTCACGGAATCCGGCCGACGCCGCGACAGGATGGCCTCGCGGGCCGCACCCGCGACCCCGTAGAGATCGAGGAGGGCGCGGGTGCTGAGGAGCCCGTTCGCGCGGATCGAGGCCCAGCTTCCCGCTTCGGCCATGTGCCACAGGCGCGGATAGGTCTCGACCAGATCCTGCTCGGTCATCGCGCCCGCATGCCGGCCGGCGCCTCTAATCGACGATGCCGAGCGCGCGCATGCGGGCGATCGTCTCCATCAGCTTCGGCCCGGTCTCCCGGCGCAGCACCGGCTCGGTCATCAGGAAGGCCGGGCCGCTCACGTTCACGGAAAAAATGCCGCGCGCGCCGGGGCTGTGGATCGGGGCCGCGACGGCGTTGATCTCGGAGCGCCAGATGCCCACGCCGACGCAGAAGCCGTGCTCGGCGATCTCGGCGAAGCAGCGCTGCATCGTCCGCTCCAGGGCCGGCCACTCGGCCCCGCTCTCCCGCCGCAGGCGTTCGATCAGCGGGCCGCGCTGCTCCTCGTCCATGCCGGCGAGGGTCGCCATGCCCATGACGCTGCGCGCGAGCGGGAGGTGGAAGCCGACCTCGCTCGACAGGGTGATGGTCTGGCCCTTGCCGCGCCAGAGCTGGACGTAGACGCAGTGCAGCCCGTCGAGGAGCCCGAGCGCCACGTGCGCCTGCACGGCGGTGGCGAGGTCCTGCAGGTAGGGCTTTGCCATCTGCGGGAAGGAGTTCTGGCGCAGGAACGCCGCCGAGAGGGCGAGCACCGCCGGCCCGAGACCGTAGCGCTCGCCGTCCTGCCCGTGCACGAGGTAGCCGAGGCTGAGCAGCGTGTGGGTGAGCCGCGACACCGTCGGCTTGGGCAGCCTGGTGCGCTCGGCGATCTCCCGGTTGCCCAGCATCTCGGAGGCGTCCCGGAAGGCGCGCAGCACCTGCAGGCCCCTGGCGAGTGCCGTGACGAACTGCCGGTCGCCGTCGTCGAGATCGACGAGCCCGGCCTCCTGCGGCGCCGCTGCGCCCGTCCGGCGCGGCATATGCGTCGGCGCGAGGGCCTCTGGCATGATGCTCCCCATGTCCCATCGATCGCCGCGTGCGGCGCGGCCTCTTCTCTCCGCACCGTGCCGGGCTCCGGCCGGTTCGGCAACATGTTTCGCGATGCGGATCGGCATTTCGCTACTTGACCCGATCCGGCGGCGCGGGCACGTTTCGGGACGAACGCGGGAGGCGGTGGGCACAACGCGCCGCCCGTCCTCGCGGGCGAGGCGCGGCGGCGCCAGATTCCGCCGGCGACGCCGAACACGGCGCGCAGACGCCAACGACTCGAATTGCCGAGATCGAGGAGGAAACAGTGAACGGATCGATCGCGGGCCGTACGCTCGCCGGCTTGCTCGTGCTCGGCGCGGCCCTCGCGGGCCCGTCGGCTCTCGCCGCCCCCGCCACCCTGAAGATCGCCTTCGTCGACCCCCTCTCGGGCGGCGGCGCCAGCACCGGCGAGGCGGGGCTCAGGACCTTCCAGTACATGGCGGAGCAGAACAACGCCAAGAACGCCGACCTGAAGCTGGAGGTGACGGGCTACGACAACAAGCTCAACCCGCAGGAAAGCCTCGTCCAGCTTCAGAAAGCGATCGACTCCGGCGCCCGCGTCGTCGTCCAGGGCAACGGCTCCAGCGTCGCGGCCGCGATCATCGACTTCGTGTCCAAGTACAACGACCGCAATCCCGGCAAGGAGATCCTCTATCTCAACTATGCCGCGGTCGACCCGGCCCTCACCAACGCGAAGTGCAACTACTGGCATTTCCGGTTCGACGCCAATTCCGATATCAAGATGGCGGCCCTGACCAACTTCATCAAGGGCAAGCCCGAGGTGAAGAAGGTCTACCTGATCAACCAGGACTACTCGTTCGGGCAGGCGGTGCGCTCGGCCGCGCGGGCGATGCTGAAGGAGAAGCGTCCCGACGTGCAGATCGTCGGTGACGAAGTCGCCCCGCTGCAGAAGGTCAACGACTTCTCGCCCTACATCGCCAAGGTGAAGGCGTCGGGCGCCGACACGGTCATCACCGGCAACTGGGGCCAGGACATGTCGCTGCTGCTGAAAGCAGCGGCCGACGCGGGTCTCCAGGCCAACTTCTACACCTATTACGGCGGCGGCGCGGGCGCCCCGACCGCGATCAAGCAGGCGAACCTGGGCGATCGCGTCTTCCAGATCGCCGAGGGCTACGCGAACATTCCCTATCCGCCCGGCCACGACTTCGAGAAGGCCTTCCGGGCCCGCATCGGCCAGGAACTGACCTATCCGCGCGTCGTCAACCTGATGAACATCCTAGTCAAGGCCGCCACCGAGGCAAAGTCGACGGATCCGAAGGCCATCGCCAAGGCGATGGAGTCGATCCACAACGATACGCTCTACGGCAAGGACAGCTTCATGCGGCCGGACGACCACCAGCTTTTTCAGACCATGTACATCTCCAACTTCGGCCCGATCGACACGGCGAAGGATTTCGACAGCGAGAACACCGGCTGGGGCTGGAAGGGCATCGGCGAGATCAGCGCCAAGGACACGGTGGTGCCCACCACCTGCAAGATGGACCGGCCGAGCTGAGGATCCTCCTCTCGACACCGACAGGAGGCTCACGGGAACCCCTCTCCCGTGCGGGAGAGGGGCAGGGGATCGAAGATCCCGCGTGAGGGTCCCGGGAGGGTGCCGCAGCGAAGCTGAGACCGTCGTGCGGGGAGCGGAACGCTTCAGGTTCAGCGACCAACCTCAATGCTGGTAGCGCCAGCGTTCCGCCTTCTTGCTGCTCCCTCCCGGGACCCTCACCCCTACCCCTCTCCCGCACGGGAGAGGGGATCCCGCGCCTCATTCGGCGATGTGTGAATAGGCTAGCCCGAACGGGAGAGGGGTTCCGTGGCGTATCCCGCGCAACCCGCCGCCGATCCGCCCATCGTCATCCGCCGACCTCGCTTCAGGAGGCCGCCCGTTGCTTGAACTCTTGATCGTCTCGACCCTNAATAGGCTAGCCCGAACGGGAGAGGGGTTCCGTGGCGTATCCCGCGCAACCCGCCGCCGATCCGCCCATCGTCATCCGCCGACCTCGCTTCAGGAGGCCGCCCGTTGCTTGAACTCTTGATCGTCTCGACCCTGAACGGCGTGCTCTACGGCATGCTGCTCTTTCTGATGGCGAGCGGGCTGACGCTCATCTTCAGCATGATGGGCGTGCTCAACTTCGCCCATGCGAGCTTCTACATGCTCGGGGCGTTCTTCGGCTACCAGATCAGCCGCTACACCGGGTTCTGGATCGGCCTCGTGGCCGCGCCGCTGGTCGTGGGCGGCATCGGGGCGCTCGTCGAGCGCTACGGCCTGCGTAACGTCCACCGCCACGGCCACGTGCCGGAACTGCTCTTCACCTTCGGCCTCGCCTACGTGATCGAGGAGGTGGTGCAGATGATCTGGGGCAAGCTTCCGGTCGATTACCGGGTGCCGCCGCTGCTCGATTTCCCGGCCTTTACGATCTTCGACACCAACTACCCGGCCTACAAGCTGTTCATGCTGGCCGTGTCGGTGGCGATCTTCCTCGGCCTGCTGCTCGTGCTCGCCCGCACGCGGATCGGGCTGATCATCCAGGCGGCGCTGACGCATCCCAACATGGTGGGGATGCTCGGCCACGACGTCGCGAAGGTGTTCATGCTGGTCTTCGGGGTCGGCACCGGCCTCGCCGCGGTGGCGGGCGTCATCGCCGGGCCGTCCCTCGTCACCCAGTCCAACATGGCGGGCCTGCTCGGGCCGATCCTGTTCGTGGTCGTGGTGGTCGGGGGTCTCGGCTCGCTCACGGGCGCCTTCGTGGCCTCGCTGCTGATCGGGCTGGTCCAGACCTTCGCGGTCTCCCTCGACGTGTCGGTGTCGAGCGTGGCGCAGGCGCTCGGCATCACGGCGCAGCCCTCGGGCGGGGTGCTGGGCGATCTCTGGACGGTGACGATCGCGCAGATCGGCCCGGTCATTCCCTACCTTCTGCTGGTCATCGTGCTGATCGCGCGGCCGACCGGGCTCCTCGGGAACCGTGAAGCATGACGGACCTCGTCGAACGCGCGCCGGCCGGCGACTGGGCCGGGGGTCAGACCGAGAAGGCGGTGCGCCCGCGGACGGGCGGGCGACTGGGCCACGTGGTTCCCTGGATCATCGCCGCGGCGATCCTCTTCGCCGCGCCCCAGATCCTCACGAGCGGCACCTCGCTCACGATGATGAGCCTGATGGGCATCATGATCGTGTTCGCCCTGTCCTACAACATGCTGCTCGGCCAGACCGGACTCCTGTCCTTCGGGCATGCGGTCTATTACGGGCTCGGTGCCTTCTTCACGGTCCACGCCATGAACGTGGTGGCGGCCGGGCGCCTGCCGGTGCCGCTCGCCGCCCTGCCGCTCGTCGGCGCGGTCACCGGGCTCGCCTTCGGCATCGTGCTGGGCGCGGTCTCGACCCGCCGGGCCGGCACCGTGTTCGCGATGATCTCGCTCGGCCTCGCCGAACTGGTGGCCTCCGGCTCGCACATCCTGCACAGCTTCTTCGGCGGCGAGGAGGGCATCACCACCAACCGCACCAAGATGATGCGGCTGTTCGACCTGAACTTCGGGCCGCAGATCCAGGTCTACTACCTGATCGCGGCGTGGTGCCTGATCTGCGCGATCCTGATGTACGCGATCACCCGCACCCCGCTCGGGCGGCTGTGCAACGCGGTGCGCGAGAACCCGGAGCGGGTCGAGTTCATCGGCTACGAGCCGCAGACGGTGCGCCTGATCGCCTTCTGCCTCTCGGCGATGTTCGCGGGCGTGGCGGGCTCGCTCGCGGCCATCAACTTCGAGATCGTCAACGTGTCGTATCTCAGCCTGCACCAGTCCGGCGTGGTGCTGCTCGCGGCCTTCATCGGCGGCATCGGCCACTTCGTCGGGCCGGTGATCGGGGCCGTGGTGGTGACGCTGCTGCAGGTCTCGCTGAGCGACCTGACGGAGATCTGGCAGCTCTATTTCGGGCTGATGTTCATCGCCATCGTGATGTTCGCCCCCGGCGGCATCGCGGGCCTCGCGATGATGCACGGGCCGCTGATCCGGGCCGGCACCGTGAACCGGCTGATCCCGTCCTACCTGCTGGCGCTCGTGCCCGCGCTCGTCATGCTGGCCGGCCTCATCGCGCTCATCGAGATGGCGTTCCGGGCCCTGGTGAAGGCGGGCGACGGCACCGCCATGACCCTGTTCCGGATCCCCCTCGACGTCGCCGGCCCGCTGCCCTGGATCGTCGCGCTCCTCGTCGCGGGCGGCGGCTTCCTGGCCTTCCGGGCGACGTGGCCGCGGGTGGCGGAGGCGTGGGACGCGGCCTCGGCCGCCGCCAAGGAGGTCTGAATGGCAGCCCCCGCCGTCGAACTCTCGGGCGTCACCAAGTCCTTCGGGGCGACGCAGATCATCGCGGGCGTGGACCTCGCGGTGCCCGCGGGCGAGCGCCACGCCATCATCGGGCCGAACGGGGCCGGCAAGTCGACGCTGTTCAACCTGATCAGCGGCCGGCTGTCGCCGACGAGCGGCACGATCCGCCTGGAGGGCACCGACATCACCGGCGAGCGCCCGGCCGCCATCAATCGGCGGGGGCTGGCGCGCAGCTTCCAGGTCACGAACATCTTCCCCAAACTCAGCGTGTGGGAGAACGTGCGCTGCGCGGTGCTGCGCGCGATGGGCTACCGGCCGATCTTCTGGCGCGGCATCGAGCGCCTGCCGGGCGTCGCCGCCCGCACGGCCGAGATCCTCGACAGCATCCGCCTGGGCCACCGGGCCGCGATGCCGGCCGGCATGCTCGCCTACGCCGAGCAGCGGGCGCTGGAGATCGGCATCAGCATCGCCAGCGACGCCCGGGTGATCCTGCTCGACGAGCCGATGGCCGGCATGAGCCACAGCGAGAGCGAGCACGCCACCGCGCTGATCCGCGAGGTGACGGCCGGGCGCACGCTCCTGATGGTCGAGCACGACATGGCGGTGGTGTTCGGGCTCGCCGACCGCATCTCGGTGCTGGTCTACGGCCGCATCATCGCCACCGACGTCCCCGAGCGCATCCGGGAGAACCGCGCCGTGCAGGAAGCCTATCTGGGGGTCGCCGCCGCATGAGCGCCGCCGTCGCCAGCCCGCCGCCGGCGCGGGCCGTGTCGCCCGCGACCGGCCCGGCCCTGCTCGAGGTCGAGGACCTGCACGCCTTCTACGGCAAGAGCCACATCCTCCAGGGCGTGAACTTCCGGGTCGGAGCGGGGGAGATCGTCTCGATCCTCGGCCGGAACGGCGTCGGCCGCTCCACCACCCTGAAGGCGATCATGGGCGACGTGCCCCCGCGGGGCACGATCCGCTTCAAGGGCCAGCCCATCGCGGGCCTGCGGCCGCACGTCGTGGCCCGCCGCGGCCTCGGCTACGTGCCGGAGGAGCGCGCGATCTTCCCCAAGCTCACGGTGCGCCAGAACCTCGCGCTGGGCGAGAAACCCGGCACGGGCGCGCGCTGGAGCTACGAGGAGATCTTCCGCCTGTTTCCGCGGCTGGAGGAGCGCATCGACACGCCCGGCGGCGTCCTCTCGGGGGGCGAGCAGCAGATGCTCACCATCTGCCGCACCCTGATGGGCAACCCCGACCTCATCATGATCGACGAGCCGACCGAGGGGCTCTCGCCCCAGATGGTGGCGCGCGTGGGCGACCTCATCGGCGAGATCGCGGCCCGGGGCGTGGCGGTGCTGCTCGTGGAGCAAAAACTCACCATCGCCCTCAAGCTGTCGCAGCGCCTCTACGTGATGGGCCACGGGCGGGTGATGTTCGAGGGCACCCCCGCCGACCTGATGGCGAACGAGGCCGTGCGGCGGGAGTGGCTCGAAGTGTGAGCCGCCCACGCGGGCCTGCGCATCAAAAGAACGATCTGGAGACGCCGGCCTGATGCAATCAGGCCGGATGCGGCTCTAGCGCACGCCGAGCAGTTCGACGTCGAAGATCAGCGTGGCGTTCGGCGGGATGACGCCGCCCGCGCCGCGCGCGCCGTAGCCGAGGTCCGGCGGGATCAGCAGCGTGCGCTTGCCGCCGACCTTCATGGTCGACAGGCCCTCGTCCCAGCCCTTGATCACCTGGCCGGTGCCCACCGCGAAGCCGAGCGGCTGGCCGCGGTCGACGGAGCTGTCGAACTTCTTGCCCTTCTTGCCCTTGTCGTCGAGCCAGCCGGTGTAGTGGACGTTCACGGTCTGCCCGGCCTTCGGCTGGGGTCCGGTGCCCACCACCTCGTCCTTGTACTTGAGGCCCGAGGGAGTGGTGACGAAGTCGGCGGAGGAAGCGGCAGCAGTCATGGCGATCAGCACGGCTCCGGCTGTCAGGAGAGGGGAGAGGCGCATTGCGGGCGCGGGTCCTGTCTTCTCAAGGGTCGGGGGCCTGCGTTAGCACGGGCGCGCCGCCCTGCCGAGGGCAGCGGCCCCGGAGCATCGCGGCAAGGCGCGTGGATCAGGCGCGGGGCAGCGCCTCCGGGTCGATCGGGGCGCCGTCCGCCCAGCCGAGCAGCACGCGGCGCACGTCCTCCGGCTCGATCAGGCGATGGGTGGCGATGGTCTCGCCGCCGCCGACGCGCACGCTGAGGCCGCCATCCGCGTTCACCGTCGCGAAGGCCTTTTCGTCGGTGAGGTCGTCGCCGAGAAAAACCGCGCGGCGGCCCGCATAGGGTGCCTCCTGCTGGAACGTGCGGATCGCATGGCCCTTGGTGGCGGTGGCGGGCAGGATCTCGCCCACCGCCTTGCCGAGCTGGAGCCGGTACTCCTCGCCGAGGTCGCGCGCCGCGCCCTCCACCGCCGCCTGGGCCTTGCCGGCATCGGACGGGGTGGCGAGGCGCCAGTGCACCGCCACCGAGCAGCCCTTGTCCTCGATCAGCACCGCGTCGAGGTCGGCCACCGCGCGCTGGAGCGCCGCCACCCCGGCCCGCAGGCGCGGATGCGCGTCGGGCTCGCAGCCCGCCACCGCGCCGCCGCGGCGCAGCTCGACCCCGTGCAGGCCGCCGACATCGAACCGCTCCGGCGCGAGGAAGCCGTCGATCGTGGCGATCGGCCGCCCGGTGACGATGGCGAGCGCGCCGCCGAGGCGCGCGCGCAGGCGCGCCAGGGCCGGCGGCAGGGCGGGCGGGACGATGACTTGGTCCGGCCGCGGGGCGATGTCGACGAGCGTGCCGTCGAAGTCGAGAAATAGCGCGTAGGCGGAATCGGTCACGGCGCGGCACTCCGGAGGCGTCGGGGTCCGATCCTGCCCCCGGGCCGGCGACGGCCGTGCGACGGGAGGGACCCGGCCCGGCTTAGAGCCAAGCACCGCCCCGACGCAATCGCCGCGGGGCGGCATGCCGCAATGCGGGGCCGCGCGGCCCGCGCCATCCTCGGCGTCGACGACAGGAGGCGCCATGCGACCGCAGCCGATTCGGCCTAAGCCGGGCCAGGAGAGCGTGTGGGATTATCCCCGTCCGCCGCGGCTGGAGCCGGTGGAGGCGCGCCTGCACGTGGTGCTCGGCGGCGTCACCATCGCCGATACGCGGGCCGGCTGGCGCGTGCTGGAGACGAGCCATCCGCCGACCTACTATTTTCCGCCCGACGCCGTCCGGCCCGGCGTGCTCGGGCCGCCGCGCTTGGCCGGGATCTGCGAGTGGAAGGGCCGGGCCGTCCTGTTCGACGTGACGGCCGGCGGGCGGCAGGCGCCCGGGGCCGCCTGGGCCTATCCCGATCCCACGCCGGGCTTCCGGCCGATCGCCGACCACGTCGCCTTCTACGCCGCGCCGATGGATGCCTGCTACGTGGGCGACGAGCGGGCGGAGCCGCAGCCGGGCGCGTTCTACGGCGGCTGGATCACGGCGCGCGTGGTCGGCCCGTTCAAGGGCGGTCCGGGGACGATGGGCTGGTAGCGGCCGCGAGGCGGTCGAGGGTCGCGCTCATCCGCCGGACGTGACTTCCGGGCCAGTAGACCCGCCCGCAGGCCGGGCAGATTCTCAACGGGCCGGGCCCGTCCCGGCTCGGTGCTAGAAGGGCCGCGATCTCGCCTGCTCCCGCGTCGCGCAACGGCGCGTTGTCGAGGAGGCAGCGGGTGAAGGGCGCGAGGCGCCAGTCGACCAGGCGCAGCCGGGACAGGTGCCGCGCCTGGGCCTCGGGCCGGTCCTCGGGGAGGCGGAGGCCACAATCCGCCGCGGTCTCGGCGAGGCGGCGGTCGAGGGTGAGCAGGGTGCGTCCCTCCCGCCGGGTCGCGGCGGCGAGGATGGCGTCGGGAGTGCCGGGCGCCGCGAGCGCGGTATCATGCCCGGCCGCGCGCAACAGGCGCGCGAGCCGGCCCAGCATCTCGTCGCAGAGCCACGCCGCCAGCTTTACGCCCCGCCCCAGTTCATGGTGAGTCCCCCATCCATCACCCAGGTCTGGCCGGTGACGTAGTCGCCGTACTCGGAGGCCAGGAACAGGGCGAGGCGCGCGATCTCGATCGGCTCGCCCGGCCGGTGCCAGGGAATCTCCTTCATCGAGGCCTCGCGCTTCTGCGGATCGTCGAGCCGCTCCTGCGTCATCGGCGTGGCGATCAGGCCCGGCGCGATGTTGTTGACGTTGATCCGCTGCTCCGCGAGTTCGATCGCGAGGCTGCGGGTCAGGGAGCCGAGGCCGGCCTTCGCCATGCCGTAGGGTGCCGAGTGCGGGGTCGGCAGGTGCTGGGCCACCGACGAGATCGTGACGATGCGGCCCCCGCCGCCCCGCTCGCGGCGCTGGCGCACGAAGGCCCGGGCGCAGTGCAGCGGCCCCTTCAGGTTGGTGTCGAGGATGAGGTCGAGCTGCGCGTCGGGCAGGTCGGCGACGGGCGTCTGCGCGCCCATGCCCTTGCCGGCGTTGTTGACGAGCACGTCCGGCACGCCGAGTTCGCGCGCCACCCGGTCGAACAGGGCGTTCACGGCGGCTGCGTCCCGCACGTCGAGCTGGGCGACCAAGGCGCGGCGTCCCGCGGCCTCGACCCGCCGCCGCGTCTCCGCCGCCCCCTCCGCGTCGGTGTGGTAGGTGATGCAGAGATCGGCCCCGGCCTCGGCGAACAGCGCCGCGATGGCCTGACCGATGCCGGAATCGGCGCCCGTCACGAGAGCGATCTGGTTGTCGAGCTTCATGCGGCGGCTCCGGGGTGTCGGACCGCAACGTGCCGCTTCCGGCGCTGTTCCTGTGGGGCTCAGCACCGCGCGCCTTCGGCGAGGCGCCGACATCGTGCTCTCGGGGAAGGACCGCGACAATGCCGCCGGCCGGTTGTTGCGCGGTGCCAAGTCTTCCATGGTCGACGGACCAGGTCTCGTCTACCATGACGTCGTCTCACCGAACGGAAGCCGATGGCACGGAGGTGACGAATGAGACGCGTGTCCCGATTGGCCGCCATCGTCGCGGCCCTGCTGCTCTGGCCTGCGGCGCTCCTCGCGGGCGAGGCTCACTGGCCCGCCACGCTGACGATCGGCACAGCCTCGCCCGGCGGGACCTACTACGCCTACGGCGAAGGTCTCGCGAAGATCCTGACCCATAAGCTACGGCTGCCGGTGGTCGCGCGGTCGACGGAGGGACCGAGCCAAAATATCCAGCTCCTCGAGAACGGGGAGGTGCAGATCGCCTTCGTCACGCTCGGCGCCGCGCAGCAGGCCTGGAACGGAGCCGCCCCGGGGGCGGTCGGCAAGCCGATGCGCTCCCTGCGGGCGATGTTTCCGATGTACGACACGCCGTTCCAGTTCATGACCCTGCAGGATACCGGCATCCAGAAGCTCGCCGACCTCAAGGGCCGGCGCGTCGGCGTCGGTCCGGAGACGGGCACCGCCGGCACCTACGTCCCGCAGATCTTCCGCACGCTCGGCATCGACGCCACCCTCGTCCACGGGGAATGGGCGAGCCTCGCGGCACAGGTGCAGGCCGGCACCCTCGACGCGCTCGCGGTCGCCGCCGGCGTGCCGTTCCCGGCCTTCACCGAGCTGGAGCGCAAGAGCCGGGTGCGCTTCCTGACGCTGTCGCCGAGCCAGATCGTCGACCTGCGCCTCGCGATCCCGGAACTCGGGCTGTCGCTCGTGCCGGCCGGACTCTATCCCTCGCTGCCGCAGCGCTACGTCACGGTCGGCCTCTACAACTTCGCGGTGGCGCACCAGAGCCTGCCGGACGATCTGGTCTACGCGATCGTGGCGGCCGTTTTTGCGGAGCACGAGCGGATGATGGAGATCCACTCCGCCGCCGGCGAGACGGTGCCGGCCAACTTCGTGCGCAACACGTTCCTGCCGTTCCACAACGGGGCGAGCCGCTGGTACCGCAACCAGGCCGTGCTCGGCACCGTCGGCACCGATTGAGGGCGGCCCGATCATCCGCGCCCACGACGTCAGAACACTTGGACCACCGAGAGGACGAGGAGCAGGCCCATCGCGACGTTGAAGGCCCGCAAGCCGCGCGGCGAGCGCTCCAGCACGCGGCCGATGACGACGCCGAACCCGGCCCACAGCGCCACGGTCGGCAGGCACACGAGGTCGAAGATGACGGCGATCACCACGATCTCCGTCACCGCGTCGCCCTGCGGGGTCGTGTAGGTCGTGACCGCGCCGAGCGCCATGATCCACGCCTTGGCATTCGCCCACTGGAAGGCGGCGGCCTGCCCGAAGGTGAGCGGTGCGGCCGGACGCGCGGCCGGGCCGGTCTTCGCGTCCGCGGTGGCGATGCGCCACGCGAGGTGGAGGAGGTAGGCGGCGCCCGCGACCTTGAGGACGAGATGGAGCGCCGGCACGGCCGCGAACACGCTGCCGAGGCCGAGCCCCACCGCGACGAGCATCAGCGGGAAGCCGAGCGCGACGCCCAGCATGTGCGGGATCGTGCGGGCGAAGCCGAAATTCGCTCCGGACGCCGCCAGCATGACGTTGTTCGGGCCGGGGCTGATCGAGGTCGAGACCGCGAAGGGGATCACGGCGGCGGCGAGCGCCAGCATGGGGTCATGCCTTGGGCATGCGGGCGCCTCACGCCCCGCGCGGCGCGTCGAGCGCCGGCCAGGGCCGGGCCGCCTCGAAGGCGCGCGCGGCGGCGAGCACCCGCGCGTCCTCGCCCATCGGTCCGACGATCTGCAGGCCCACCGGCAGTCCCGCCCGGGTCAGCCCGCACGGCACCGTGGCGGCGGGCTGGCCGGTGAGGTTGAACGGGTAGGAGAAGGGCGTCCAGGCGAGCCAGTCGTCCCCGAAGCGGCCGTCCGGCGGCGTGAGATGTCCGGCCGTGAAGGCGGGCGTGGCCACGGCGGGGGTGAGCAGCAGGTCGTAGCGGGCATGGAAGCGCGCCATCACGGAAAAAACCGCTGCGCGGGCGTTGAGCGCCGCGAGGAAGTCCGGGGCGTCGATGCGGCGGCCGCGCTCCGCCGCCGCGCGCAAGGCCGGCTCCACCGCCTCGCGGCTCGCCTCCGGGAGGCTGCGCAGCACGCTCCAGGCGCCGACGAGCCAGATGCCGTTGAGGGTCTCGACCGGATCGGCGAAGCCCGGATCGGCCTCCTCCACGGTGGCGCCGAGATCCGCGAAGGCCGCCACCGCCCGCTCGGTCAGGGCCGCCACCTCGGGATCGACCGTGGCGGCAAAGCCGAGCCGCGGGCTCCAGGCCACCCGGAAACCCTTCACGCCGTCCTCCAGCGCGGCGCCGTAATCGGGTGGGGCGGCGAGATTCGCCAGCATATCGCGGGCGTCCGGCTGCGCGATCGCCTGCAGCATCAGCGCCGCGTCGGCGACGCGGTGCGCGAGCGGGCCGAGATGGGCCACGGGCCCGAACGGGGAGGGGGGATAGGCCGGCACGCGGCCGTAGCTCGGCTTGAGGCCGAAGACGCCGCAGAAGGCGGCCGGGATGCGGATCGACCCCGCCCCGTCGGTGCCGAGATGCGCGATGCCGAGATTCAGCGCCGCCGCGGCCGCCGCGCCGGCCGAGGAGCCTCCGGTGGTGACGGACAGGTCCCAGGGGTTGCGGGTGATCCCGGTGAGCGTCGAATCGCCCAGGCCCTTCCAGCCGAATTCCGGCATCGTGGTCTTGCCGAGCGGGATCGCGCCGGCCGCCAGGAGCCGGTCCACCGCCGGGGCGTTCTCGGCGAGCGGCGTCGCGGGCGTCGTGCGCGAGCCGCGCCGCATCGGGTGGCCCGCCCAGGCGATGTTGTCCTTGATGGTCATCGGCAGGCCGTCGAGGGGACCGCACGGCGTGCCGGCCGCCCAGCGCGCCTCCGAGGCGGCGGCCGCCGCGAGCGCGGCCTCGCCGTCCACCAGGATGAAGCCGTTCACGGCCGGCTCGTGCCGGGCGATGCGGGCCAACGCGTCGGCCACGACCTCGCGCGGCGAGAGCCTGCGCGCGCGGTAGGCGGCGATGAGGGCCGTCCCGTCGAGATGCCGGATGTCCGTCATGCGCGTCTCCTCTCCCCGCACGGTGTCACGATGGTGGCTTGCGGGCCAGGCGGATGCCCCCGGCTCCTCACGCGGCCGGATAGGTCCGCCCCTTCCAGGTCGAGACGCCGGCCCGCTGCGGGCGCAGCAGCGCGTTCCACTGCAGGGCGAGCGTGGTCGCGACCGCGAGCGGGTGCAGGGGGATCGTCCACCACGCCTCGCGGGCCTTCAGGGTCACGGCCGCGCGGGTGCCCATCGTGGCGAGGAGGGCCGGCAGCCCCGCCGTGTCGCCCGCCAGCACCAGCAGCCAGGGCAGCAGGTGCCCGCCGAACAGGAGCAATGTCCAGACCGGCAGCGCGCGCGGCGTCGCCATGCCCTCGTGGGCGTTCTTCGAGAACCCGGCCCAGGCCTGCCCGAACGAGGTGTACATCCGGCAGGTGGCGAGCGGAGCGCCGTCGATGAGGTCGGTGCGCAGGCCCGCCCGGCGAAACAGGCGCGGCAGCTGCACGCCGTCGTGCAGGCTCCGGCGCACCGCCGCGTGCCCGCCCGTGGCCCGATAGGCGTCGGCGTCGATCAGCACGAGCTGCCCGCAGGCGGCGCCGAGCGCCGGATGGGACACGCGGCGCGCGAGCGGGATCGGCAGGTATCCGAGGAGCAGCAGGTTGATCATCGGCACGGTCAGGCCCTCGCCGAGGGTGCCGGTGATCTGGCGAGGCACGCCGCTGAGAAGGGCCGTGCCGCTTCGTTCCGCCGCGCCGGCCAGCGCGGCGGCGGCGTCGGGGCCGAGGCGCACGTCGGCGTCGATGAACAGCAGGCGGCGCCCGCGTGCGGCCTGCGCCAGCACGTGGCAGGCGTGGTTCTTGCCGGTCCAGCCCGGGGGCAGGGGCGGCACGGCCACGAGCCGCAGGCACGGATCGCGGGCGGCGAGGGCGGCGACGATGTCGGGCGTGCCGTCCGTCGAGTGGTCGTCCGCCACGATGACCTCGACGGACGTGCCCCGGCTCGCGAGCGCCGCCGCGAGCGTTTCGGGCAGGTTGGCGGCCTCGTTGCGGGCCGGGATCAGGATCGACACGAGGTCGCCCCCTGCCGCCCGCCTCGGCGCCCGCAGGACGATCAGGTTGCCGAGCGCCAGGGCGGCCGGGATCAGCGCCAGGACCAGGGCGGCGAGCGCGAGGGCGGTCACGAGGGTGTTTCCTTGCCGTGGCCGGGCTCGAAACGGCGGCCGGCGAGCGCGGCCCCGACCCGGCGCCACGCATCGTAGAGGCCGCCGACGCCGCGGCGCCCGTCCACGAGGGCGACGAAGCGGCCGGGCTCGCGGCTGCGCACGTCGGCGCTGAGCCGGTCGAGGGTGGCGGTGAGATCGGCTTCGAGCCGCGCGAGCCGCGCGGGCCGCGGCAGCGCCAGGAGGTCGCGCGCCCGCAGCGGCGGCCCGAAGGCGGCGCAGGCCTCCGCGCCCCGCTCCTCCCAGAACGCGTAATCGAGCGCGAGCGGAAGGAAGACGGCGTCGGGCGCGATCTCCGCCAGCCGCGCCACGCCGGGGCGCAGGCCGAGCGGGCGCTCGTGCACGTCGCTGAAGCGGCCCTGCGCGGTGATCCACAGGGCGCGCTCGGGCCGCGAGAGGATCGCGCGGGCGGCGTGGACAAAATCCGCCGCGCCGCGCGGGGCGTCGAGATCGACCCCGAAGGCGCCGATCCGGCCGAAGATGCGGTACTTCTCCAGCATCGCGGCATCGAAGGGCGCGTAGCCCTCCCGGTCGGGAAACAGCCGCGCGCCGAGCACGATGATCACCGCCGCATCCCACCACGCCGGATGGTTGCAGTAGACCACCAGCGGCCCGGGCAGGCCGCCGGTCTCGGGCAGGCCCCACCGGCTCACCCGCAGGGCGTTCATGTGCCGGCGCAGGTAGCGGCCGAAATAATCCGCCATGAAGCGCCAGAGGGCGGGCGAGCGCCGGACGGTCGGATCGGGTCGCGCCCGGCCGCTCACGACGCGGTCCGCAGGGCCTCGCCGCGCGTGGCCTCGGCGCGCGCATCCTGGTCGCGCGCACCGACATTTCGGGCGTCCTGGTCCATGGCGTCGGCGGCGATCCAGCCCGACATCATCACCATCGGCATGCCCGGCCCCGGATGCGCGGCGCCGCCCGCGAGGTAGAGGCCGCGCACCTCCCGCGAGCGGTTGCCGGGCTTGAACGCCCCCATGATGCGCCCGTGCGAGGCCAGCCCGTAGATCGCGCCGTTGAGCACCTTGTAGCGGGAATGGATGTCGGCGGGCGTCAGGTGGCGCTCCACGACGATGCGCTCCTCGATGTCGTGCAGGCCGGCGGTGCGCTTGAGCTTGTCGAGGATGGTGCGCCGGTAGGCCGGCAGCATCTGCGTCCAGTCGTGGTGGGGCCGCAGGTAGGGGGTGTGGACGAGGACGTAGAGCGCCTCGCCGCCCTCGGGCGCCACCGAGGGGTCGGTGACGCTCGGCGCGGCAAGGTACGCGGTGGGGTCGGGGGCCGGCTCGCCGCGCTTGTAGATCGCGTCGAATTCCTCCTCGGGGTCGCGCGAGAAGACGAAGTCGTGATGGGCGAGGTGGTCATAGCGCTTGTTGAGACCGAGGTAGAGCACCACGCCCGAGCAGGCGGGCTCGAAGCTCCTCTTCTCGTAAGCCCGGCCGACCTCGCCGCCGACGAGTTCGCGGTAGGTACGCACCGAATCCATGTTCGAGATCACGCGGTCGTAGCGCACGAGCCCGTCGCGGGTGCGCAGGCCCGCGACCGCGCCGTTCTCCACCGCCACGCCCTCGACCTCGCTGTCGGGCTTGAGGGTGGCGCCGAGTTCGGTGGCGAGCCGCATCAGGCCCTCGGCCACCGCCCGGGTGCCGCCCATCGGGTACCAGACGCCCTCGGCGGTCTGCATGTGGGCGATGGCGCAGAGCACGGCCGGCGCTCCGTAGGGCGAGGAGCCGACATATTGCACGAAGTGGTCGAGCATCTGCGCGAGGCGCGCGTCGCGCACCTTGCCGCGGATGGTGCTGGCCACGGAGGCGTGCATGCGCAGGGACAGCACGTCGCGCAGCGTGCCGGGATTCATGTTCGCCCGGATGTTGATGGTGTCGAACAAATCCTCGACCGGCTTCCAGAAGAAGAAGCGTTCCGAGATGCCGTGCAGGTGCTCCGAGACGCCGATGAACCGCTTGTAGCCCTCGCCGGCCCCGGCGCCCGGCACGAACCGGTCCATCGCCGCCGCCATCGCGGTGACGTCCTCCTGGAGGTCGATGCGGCTGCCGTCCTCGAAGAAGCAGCGCCATTGCGGGTCGAGCCGGCGCAGGTCCATGTAATCGTGCACCGACCGGCCCGCCTCGGCGAAGATGCGCTCCAGCACCCGCGGCACCGTGAGGATGGTCGGCCCCATGTCGAAGCGGAAGCCGCCCTCGTGCAGCACCGCGGCCTTGCCGCCGAGCCACGCGTTCTTGTCGTAGAGCGTCACGGTATGGCCCCGGGCCGCCGCCACGCAGGCCGCCGCCAGACCGCCCAATCCCCCGCCGACCACGGCCACCGCCGACCCAGACCGCATCACCGACGTCTCCCGCGGCGGCGGCCCGCTCCTCGGGGCCGTCGCACACCTGAAAAGCTAGACCGCCCTCGGGCGCGGTCAACGCTACACCCGGTCGCGCAGGCTCATGGCGTGACCCGCCCGACGACGGTGACGCTGCCGTCCGGACGGGGACGCAGCACCAGCACCTCGCCCTCTGACGGAAATATTTCGGTGAGCGCCGTGATGTTCACCTGATGCGTGACGAGGACGAGGGCGCCCGGGCCGTTCCAGGCGGCGATGCGCTCGCGCAGGGCCGCCGTCTGCGCCGCGCGGTCGCCCGCGGCGAAGAACGAATCGAGGGGCGGGAAGGGGGTGGCCTCCCCGAAGGCGAGGCGCGCCGTGTCGAGGCCCCGGCACCAGCGGCTCGACAGTACCGCGCCGACCCGCACGCCCTCCTGGCGGAAGGCCGCGCCGATCCGCCGCGCCTGTGCGCGACCCTCCTCCGACAGGTTGCGCTGGGTCGCGCACTCTCCGAGCCGGAACTCCGGCGGATCGCCGGTCCCGGGCGCCCGGGCGTGCCGCAGGATCGCGACGGCGCCGTCGGTCTTGAGGGCCTGCCAAGCGAGGTCCGTGGCGCGGGCGGGGAGCACTTGCAGGGCGACGAGCAGGGCGAGCGTGAGAGTTCGGATCATCGCGCCATCCTCATGCGGTCCGCCGCGACACCAGCGCCACCGCCGCGCCCAGGCCCGCCGCGGCGATCCCGGCGAGCACGGCCCAGGACGGCCACGCCGCGGCTGCGCCCTCGCCGAGCGCGGTCTGGTAGGCCTCGATCGCCCAGGCGTTCGGGGTGAGCCAGCCGAGGGATTGCAGCCAGGGCGGCATCAGGAAGCGCGGCACCATGCTGCCGCCGACGGCCGAGAGGAGCAGCACCCCGAAGGTCGCGACGAGGTGCGCCTGCTGGCGCGTGCGTGCGGCGGCGCTGGCGGCGAGCCCGAGGCCCGCCGCCATGCCGGCGACGAGCACGCCCGTGACGAGCCACGGCCCGAACCGCTCGGCCACAGAGACGCCGTACAGGAGGCCGGCGGCGGCGAAGATCAGGGCGCCCTGGGCCACGCCCTGGAGCACCAGGAACAGGAACTTGCCGAGCACCACCACGGCGAGGCCGCCCGGGCCGGCGGCGAGCCGGTCGGCGATGCCGGACTGGCGTTCTTCCACGAGCGAGAGGGCGCCCTGCATGGCGGCGAAGAGCAGGAAGACGGCCGCGATCGCGCCCGCGTAGTAGCTCACCCGCTCGTTGCCGCCGGCCCGCGCGGTGGAGGTCCGCTCGACGAGCGAGGCGAACGAAAAGGCCTCGCGCTTGGCGCGGCTCTCCGCGAAGGTCTGGTCGAGGAAGGCGCGCTCGTCCGGCCCGATCCGGCCCGCGCGCTCGACATCCGCGACGATGCGCGAGAGCACCACGTCGGGAAGCGCCTCGTTGAGCACCCGCTGCACCTGGCCCAGCGCGATCGGGGTGGCGAGCGCGCGGGCCGGATTCTCGATCAGCAGGATCGGCGCGGCCTCGCCGGTGCCGGGACCGCCCGCCGCGAGGTCGCCGCGCAGCACCAGCGCCACGTCGACCTCCCCCCGGCGCACCGCCGTGCGGGCCTCGCCGGAGAGCTGCGTGAGGCGAAGCGCCGGGTCGGCTTCGAGCGCCGTGAGGAGCCGGGCCGTGCTGGACGTGCGGGCCTCGTCCGCAACCCCCAGATGGATGCGCACCCGATCCCCGACCGCGCCCGAGAAGATCGCCGCGAAAACCGAAAAGATCACGGTCGGCAGCACGAAGGCCATCGCCAGGGCGGCGCGGTCGCGCAGGAGGGTGAGGAGCATCACACGGAAGGCGGCACCGATCATCCCGCGGCCTCCGCCAGGACGGGGGCGCCGCCGACCGCGTCGAGGTAGAGGGCTTCGAGGCCGGGCTCGCGCACCCGGATCTCGCGCACCGGCACACCCATCTGGCGCAGAAAGGCGAGGAGCGCGGCGCCGTCGCGCCCGCCCGCCACCACGTCCGAGGCCCGCCACGTCAGCGCGCCGACCGGGTGGAAGCCCGCGGCGCGGAGCGCCCCCGCCGCCGCGGGGGCGGGCGGGTCGGCGAGCGCCACCTCGTGCTCCGGCGGGCCCGTGCGCAGGGTGGCGAGCAGGTCCGGCAGGCGCCCCTCCAGGCCGATCCGCCCGGCGCGCAGCACGGCGACGCGGTCGGCGAGGCGCTCGGCCTCGGCGAAATCGTGGGTGGCGATGAGGAGCGCGGCGCCGCCCGCCCGCAGGCGGTCGAGGAGGGCGTGGATCGCCGCGCGGGCGACCCGGTCGATGCCCTGCGTCGGCTCGTCGAGCAGGATCAGGGCCGGCTCGGCGAGGAGCGCCGCCGCGATGTTCGCCCGGCGCTGGTAGCCGCCCGAGAGCACGCCGACGAGGGTATCCGCCACCTCGTCCAGGGCCGCCCGCGCGAGCACGCGCGCCACGGCCTCGTCCCGCGCACGCCGCCCCAAGCCCGCGAGGCGCGCGAACACGTCGAGATTTTCGCGCACGGTCAGGCGGGGATAGAGGGCGATCTCCTGCGGGACCCAGCCGATGCGGCGGCGCACGGCGGGCGCGCGCGCGGGATCGCCGCCCGCCACGCGCAAGGTCCCGCGCTGCGGCGCCAGACGCCCGGCGAGGAGACGCATCAGGGAGGTCTTGCCGGCCCCGTTCGGTCCGAGCAGGGCGAGGGTCTCGCCGGCGCACAGGCTGAGATCGACGCCGTCGAGCACCGGCGCATCGCGGTAGCGCAAGGCGAGGCCACGGGCCGTGACGACCGTCTCGGGCCGCATGGCCGAAGGCGCGCGCGCGCTCAGCGACGGACCGGCTGGGGTTTCACGGCCGTGCCCGAGAAGCGGCCGGGCGCGACCTCGTCGGGGCCGCGCGGCTGGAAGCGGGCCGCCACCTCGCCCGCGGGGGCGCCGAGGAGGCCGGCCGGCGGCGTCCCGCGCGGCGCCGTGCGGGTTTCGGAGAGACGCACGGGCCGGCCGGGCGCGGAGGCCGGATCGGCGGCCGCGGTGAAGAGGGCGCGCAGCTGCGCCTTGGCGTCGCCCGAGGCGGCCTCGGCGGCGGGAGAGCGGGCCGGGCGAGGCTGCAGCATCGGGCCGAGCGCGGCCGGATCGGCGGTCGCGACCTGGATCGCCGCGGGCCGCGAGGGGGGCAGCGGCGCGGCCACCAGGGCCTCGGCGAGGCCGACGAACTCGGCGGGCCGGCGCGGCGGCAGCGGCGCGGCGTCGGTGGGCGCAGGCAGGACGGGCGCGGCGGCCTGGCGCGGGGCCTCGGCCGCTTGACGCGGGAGCTCGGCCGCTTGGCGCGGCGGCTCGGCGGGCGCCGTCCGGGGCGGGGGCAAATCCGCCAGAAGGGCGGAGCGGGGGTCCGGGGCCGCCGCGTAGGCCAAGGCGCTGCGGGTGCCGCCGTCCTCGGCGCTGGCCAGCGCGACAGGGCGCACCCGCGCGGGCGCCCGTGCGGCGACCGGAGCGGGCGTCGGCTGCTGCGATCCGCCGCCGAACAGGGCGGTCCAGAGCTGCCGGATGACGTTGGGGCTCTCCTCCTCGTCGAGCGCCGCCATCGCCTGGCTGTAGCCCATCACGGTGCCGCCCCGGGCGATGATCTCGGCCTTCGCCTCCTCGTAGCCGGGCATCATGCGGCCTTCGCGCGGCAGGTGCACGGTGCGGCCGTCGGGAAAGAGGCGCGCGAGCTGGTCGTAGGGCATGCGCGGCCAGGAGCGCACGGACCCCACGTCGAGATGCACGAAGGGATTGTGGGAATGCGGATACCAGCCGACGCCCCCGCGCTGCATGCGCATGCCCACCGCCCGGATGTCGTCCACCGAGACGTCGGTGAGATAGAAATCCATGGCCTTGCCGAGCATGTGCTGACTGTGCTCGGCCACCCCCCGGGAGCGGCGGCGCAGGGCGGCGTTGGTCTGGGGCGAGCGGTAGGCCGAGACGATGTGGACGGCATCGCGCGAGCCGGTGGCCCGGTGGGCTTCCCAGACCACGTCGAACAGCCGCGGATCCATCTTGGTCGGCTCGTCGATGCGCCAGTCGCGCAGCAGCCAGTTCAGCTGCTCCAGGGCCGCCCGGTCGTAGCGTCCGTCCCGCCGGAAGGTGACGGTCAGGCTCTCCTTGGTGTGTTCGTGGATGATCGAGAGCGTGCGGGTATCCCCGTTCGCCACCGCGTCCTGGGTGCCGCGGGTGCCCACCACGAAGGCGCCGAGGGCGATCGCGACGAGCGCGGCGCGACGCGGCGCAGAGGCGAGAGGGGGCGGAACAGGAGTAGGCTTGGCCGCGGAGCGCGAGCGGGGCAGGCGAAGGGTCTCGGCCGCCTCACGGCCGGCACGCAGCAGCGCTCGCACGATGGTCTCCGCCCCCGCAATCGCCGCTACTGTGCGGCCGCCATGGTGAACCCAAGGTTGCCGAGAACCGTGAAAGGACGGTTACCGGGTCGCTCGGTCCCCCTTTCCCGGCGGGGTTAAGCCTTAACCGTGGCGAAAATCGGCCGCTGCTCACGCGATCGTGTGGACGGCGCTACCACCAGCCCCGGCG
The DNA here is from genome assembly GCF_046557895.1 of Methylobacterium oryzisoli. Classification (NCBI taxonomy): domain Bacteria; kingdom Pseudomonadati; phylum Pseudomonadota; class Alphaproteobacteria; order Hyphomicrobiales; family Methylobacteriaceae; genus Methylobacterium; species Methylobacterium oryzisoli. The sequence continues at coordinate 61,365 of NZ_JBKIBX010000035.1, forward strand.
GGCCGGCGCCTCGTCGTTCGGCCAGCGCCATCCGCCGGTCGGGGCGGCGGCGGCCGGCGGGGGCGCGGGTGGCTCCATCTGCTGCGCGACGGCCCGCGGCGGCCGCGGCGCCTGGGTCACGGCGCGGGCGGGCCGTGCCTCCGGCGCGCGTGCCCGCTCCTGCCGCGGCTCGTGAGACCGAGCCTCCTGGCGGCGGGCGTCCCGCGGTCGCGTCTCGTGGGGGCGGGCATCCGGGACCGGCGGGGCAGGGGGGCTCACGCGCGGCTTTCGGCCGGCCTCGGGGGCCGGCGGCGCCTCGGCCGCGAGGCCGAGCGCCGCCTTCACCCGGGCGTTGATCCCGTAGAGGTCGTCGATGCTGCGCAAGCCCCCGGTCTCGTCGGCCACGAGCGTGAAGTAGGCGAGGTGGACCGGCAACTTCTCGGGCAGCATCACGGTGCGCTCGCCCTTGCCGATCAGCTTCTTCAGCCGTTCGGTCGGCCATGCCGGTCCGAGGACGACCTGGGCGAAGCGGAAGGGATCGTCCACGCGCACGCAGCCGTGGCTGAGCGCCCGGGCGCTGCGGGCGAAGAGCGAGCGGTTCGGCGTGTCGTGCAGGTAGACCGCGTGGTCGTTGGGGAACATGAACTTGATGAAGCCGAGCGCGTTGCGCTCGCCGGGCGGCTGGCGCACCGCGATGCTGTTGCCGCGCCGCACCACCTCGTAGCCGAGGCGGGCCGCGTAGTTCGGGTCCTTGGCGAGGCGGGGCAAAAATTCGTTCTTGAGGATCGAGGGCGGCACGTTCCAGGACGGGTTCACCACCGCGTAGCTCATCTCGCCCGAAAAAACCGGGGTCGGGGATTCGGGCTTGCCGACGATCACCCGCGCCTCGTCGAGGACCCGGGTCCCGTTCATCACCCGCACCTTGTACTCGGGGATGTTGACCCACACGAAGGTGCGCCCGAGATCCGCGGGCAGCCAGCGCCAGCGCTCCATGTTGGCGAGGATGTCCGCCTCCTGGCGCCCGGGCGAGGGGCCGGCCAGAGCCGCCACCGTCTCTGGGTTGAGGATGCCGTTGGCGGCCAAGCCCCGTTCGCGCTGGAAGCGCTCGACGGCGCTCGCCACCGCGTCGTCGTAGGCCGTCGCGTCCGCGGCGCTGGCGAGGCCGAAGCGGGTGCGGATCAGCGGCACACGCGCATCCCGCATGCCGGCCTTCAGCACAGGTCCCTTGGGCAGGCGCACCATCGGGACGGCGCGGCCGGGCGTCTGCGCCCGCAGCGCCGCGAGCTTCGCCTTGAGGGCGCGGTAGCCCGGATGGGCCGGGTTGAAGGCCTGCAGCACGGCGCCCGCCTCGGCGCCCGCGCTCGCGAGCGGGGCGAGGAGGGCGTCGGGCGCCGGCAGGTCGAGCTTGGGGGTGATCAGGCGCGACAGCCGCGCGGGCTCGATGCGTCCGCCCCGCGCGTCGCGGGCGTAGAGGGCGGCGGCGGCCGAGAGCTTCAGGTCCGCCTCGGCGAGGTCGGCGGGGCCGCGCGTGGGCAGGCCGACCAGCGGGATCGGATAGTCGAGCGGATCGAGCCCGTCCTCGCCCGCGGCTTCGAGCCGCGCGATCACCGACCGGGCGGCCTCCGTCCAGGCGCCGTCGGCGAGCCAGACGGGCTTGAAGGCGCCCAGCGCGTAAAAAGCCTGGATCGCCTCGCGCTCCTTGCGGCCGAGGCGGCGGATCAGCGGCACGTTGGCATCCGCGAGCCGGGTCGCGATGGCGGCGGCGACCGGATCCTCGGGCAGGGGCGGGGGAGCCGGCGCCTCGGCGACGGCCGGAGCGGGCGCCGGGAGAGCGGCCGGCGCGGGCAGCGCGGTCGCGGGCGGCTCGGCCGCCGGCGCATCGGCGGCGGGCGCATCGGACAACGGAGCGGCGGCCGGAGCGGACGCGGCCGCCGGCAGCTCCTCGGCCCGCGCTCCCGCGAGACCGGCCATCAGCACCGCGACCAATGCGGCGGTCCTGCGCCCTCGGAGCATCGTCCTCTCCCACCCAACCCGCGGCCGGATCATGCGGCCACGCTGGCAATCTAGGTCAAGCCGTGCGGCGGCGCACGGTGCGCCAGCGCACATGCGCGCCGGCCCTGCCGCATGGAGCCGGCCTCAGGCGGCGTCAGGCCGCATCCTCGGCCTTCTCCTCGTCGATGCCGAGATCCTTCAGCTTACGGTACAGCGTCGAGCGGCCGATACCCAGGCGGCGCGACACCTCCGACATCCGCCCGCGGTAGAATTGCAGCGCGTAGCGGATGATCTCGCCCTCCAGACCCTCCATGGTCTTCATCTCGCCGGTCTCCTCGGCGACGAGCGAGAGGGCGTGGGGGTCGCGGACCTCGACACGGACGATCTCGCGCACGGCCGGGGCTTGGGCGAGGTTTTCGGGCAGGCTCGGCGCGGCCGGGATGCGCACGTCGAACCCCTCGACCTGCGCGGCGATCTGCGGAAATTCGGTGATCGTGAGTTCGTCGCCGTCCGCCAGCACCACGGCGCGGAAGAGCGCGTTCTCGAGCTGGCGCACGTTGCCGGGCCAGTCGTAGCGGGTGATGAGCGCCATCGCCTCGGGGGTGATGCCCCGGACCCGCTTGCCCTCCTCGGCCGCGAAGCGCGCGCAGAACGACCGGGCGAGATCCGGGATGTCCTCGCGCCGCGCCCGCAGCGGCGGCAGGGTCATCGGGAAGACGTTGAGGCGGTAGTAGAGGTCCTCGCGGAAGCGGCCCTGCTTCACGAGGTCGAGGAGCGAGCGGTTCGTCGCCGAGACGAGGCGGATGTCGACCCGCACGCTCTTGCGCCCGCCGACCGGATCGACCTCGCCCTCCTGCAGGGCGCGCAGCAGCTTCACCTGCGCGTCGAGGGGCAATTCCCCGATCTCGTCGAGGAAGAGCGTGCCGCCCGACGCCTCCACGAACTTGCCGACGTGCCGCTCGGTGGCGCCCGTGAAGGCGCCCTTCTCGTGCCCGAACAGGGTCGATTCCACGAGGTTGTCGGGGATCGCCCCGCAATTGACGGTGACGAAGGGCTTGCCGCGCCGCTCGCCCGACCCCTGGATGGCGCGGGCCAGCACCTCCTTGCCGACGCCGGACTCGCCCTCGATCAGGACCGGAATGGTGGACTTGGCGGCGCGTTCGGCGAGGCGGATCACCCGGCCCATGTCGGGGCTCTTCGAGGTCAGGTCCTTGAAGGAGAGCGCCCCCGACGCCCGGCGGCGCATGCGCCGGATCTCGTCCTGAAGCTGGTCGACCTGCAGGGCGTTCTTGATCGAGACTTGGAGCCGTTCCGCGCCCGCGGGCTTGACCACGAAATCGATCGCGCCCGCCCGCATGGCGGCGACGACGGCGTCGATCGAGCCGTTGGCCGTCTGGACGATGACCGGCGTGTCGAGGGCACTCCGGCGCATCTCGGCGAGCACGCCGAGCCCGTCGAGGCCGCCCGGCATCACGAGGTCGAGGAGCACCACGTCGATGCCGGAATCGGGCGCGCGCAGGAGACTCAGGCCCGCCTCGCCGCCCTCGGCCACCACGGCCTCGAAGCCGAGGCGGCGCACCATCGCCTCGGCGAGGCGCCGCTGCACGGGATCGTCATCGACGATCAGCACGGTGGTCGTCATCCTGTCCCCTTCGGCTGGCGCGACCGCCGCCCGCGGGGCGCATCGCGCGACCCGGGCCGCGTCGAATCGCGTGGCTGTTCCGTTTCGAGGCGGATGCTCGCCCACAACCGTAAAGTCGCCCTTAACGCCGTCGGCAGATCGGCGGTTGACTGGGCGAAAATCGGACGAACGGATCCTGGTCCGACGCGGCTGACCATCGACAGGAGCCGCCGCCAGCCCTTGCTGCTCGGATGTCGGATCAAACGTGGGCCGCCGACCGGAGGTTGTACCGGGCTCCCTGCGCAAGGGGCGCCCGGTCCGGCCCGCCGAGGCGGCGCCTCAGCCGGACAGGGCGGCCCGGATCTTCGCTGCGTGCGCGGCCAGCAGCTCGCCCTGCGCCATGCCGCCCGCGTGGCGTCGCAGCGGCACGCCCTCGAAGCGCGGCACGATGTGCACGTGCAGATGAAACACGGTCTGGCCGCCCGCCGCCTCGTTGTATTGGTAGATGACGAGCCCGTCCGCCTGGAACGCCGCCTTGGCGGCGGCGGCCACCTTCTGGACCGTGGCGAAGAGCCGGCCGAGCACGGCCGGGTCCGCGTCGAGCAGACCGCGGCTCGGCGCCTTCGGGATCACCAGGGTGTGCCCGTCGCCCTGGGGCATCACGTCCATGAAGGCGAGGGTGTGCTCGTCCTCGTAGACCGTGTGGGCGGGAATCTCGCCCCGCAGGATCCTGGCGAAGATATTTTGCGGATCGTAGGTCTGCGAATTTTGGGTCTGCATCATGGGGCCTCCTCGGCAGGACGGCGCCGCTCCTTCGCGCCGGCCCGCTCGCCTTGTCCGATGGCTGATCGATCGCCACGGCGGCGCGCGCCGCGGCGAGCGAGGCCGCGCCTCACAGGCCGGCGGCCGAGCGGCGCTCCACGAGGCGCGCGAGATAGGCCGCACCGAGCGGGATGATGCTGTCGTCGAAGTCGTAGGCCGCGTTGTGGAGCGCGGCACCCGCCTTCTGGCCGAGCCACGCATAGGCCCCCGGCACCGCGAGCAGCATGTCGGCGAAATCCTCGCTGCCCATCTTGGGCTCGGGATCGGCGTCCACCTTGTCCGCCCCGAAGAGTTCGGTGGCGACGTCGAGGGCGGCGCGGGCCTGGATCTCGCTGTTGCGCAGCACCGAGAAGACGTCGCGGATCTCGACGTGGATCTCGGCGCCGAAGGCCTTGGCGATGCCCGCGCAGGTCTCGCGCATGCGCTCGCCCACCATCGCGCGCACGCCGTCGTCGAAGGTGCGGATGGTGCCGGCGAGGTGCGCCTCCTCCGGGATGACGTTGTAGGCCGCGCCGGCATGGACCTGGGTGATCGACACGACGGCCGAGTGGACCGGATCGGTGTTGCGGCTCACGATCGTCTGCAGCGCCTGCACCAGGGCGGCCTGCACCACCACGGGATCGACGCCGCGGTTGGGCTGCGCCGCGTGCGCGCCCCGCCCGACGATGCGGATGTCGAAGAAGTCCGCCGCCGCCATGGCCGGGCCGCGGCGCACCGCGAGGCGGCCGTAGGGGCCGTTCGGCTGGTTGTGCAGGCCGTAGACCTCGTCGCAGGGGAAGCGCTCGAACAGGCGGTCGGCCAGCATGGCGCGCGCGCCCCCGAGTCCTTCCTCGGCGGGCTGGAAGATGAAGACGGCCGTGCCGTCGAAGTCGCGGGTCTGGCTGAGGTACTTGGCGGCGCCGAGCAGCATCGTGGTGTGCCCGTCATGCCCGCAGGCGTGCATCTTGCCCGGCACCGTCGAGCGGTGGGGCAGGTTGGTGGCCTCCTCGATCGGCAGCGCGTCCATGTCGGCGCGCAGCCCAATCCGCCGGTCGCTCAGGCCCCGCCCCTTGAGGATGCCCACCACACCGGTGCGGCCGACGGCGCGATGCACCTCGATCCCCCAGGAGGCGAGCTTGTCGGCCACGAGGCCGGCGGTGCGCGTCTCCTCGAACCCGAGCTCCGGGTGGGCGTGCAGGTCGCGCCGGATGGCGGTGAGTTCGTCGAGGTCGGCGGCGATGCGGTCGAGAGGGGACATGGTGGAAGGGGACATGGCGGATCAACGCTCACGCTGGCGCCCGGACGGGCAAAAAAAGGCGGCGCATCCTTCACCGGGTGGGCGGGCGAGTCCAGCCGGGCGGATGCGGGGCTGCCCTCACGCCTAAGCAGGTTTCGCAAAAGTGGTTGCCGGTTTCGCGATAAAAACCTGCGGCCAAACAAGAAGCTAAGCAGACTTGCGTTGGCAGGCCAACGCAAGTCTGCTTAGTCCTTGCGGAACGGCGCCTCGTCCTCGTAGTCCCGCACCGCCTCGCGCACGTAACTCGCCTCGCGGCGCAGGTAATCGGCGATGGCCGAGCGCAGGGACGGATCGGCGATGTCGTGCGCCGAGCGGGTGACCACCGGGCGGTAGCCGCGGGCGAGCTTGTGCTCTCCCTGCGCGCCGGCCTCGACCCGGGCGAGGCCGCGCCGGATCGCGAAGTCGATCGCCTGGTAGTAGCAGACCTCGAAATGCAGGAAGGGGTGGTCCTCGATGCAGCCCCAGTTGCGTCCGTAGAGCGCCGCGTCGCCGATCAGGTTGAGGGCGCCCGCCACAGAGCGGCCCTGGTGCCGCGCCATCACCAGCAGGATCCGCTCCGGCATGCGCTCGCCGATCAGCGAGAAGAAGCGCCGGTTGAGGTAGGGCCGGCCCCATTTGCGCGAGCCGGTATCCATGTAGAAGCGGTAGAAGGCGTCCCAGTGCGCCTCGGTCAGGTCGGAGCCGGTGACCCACTCGATGGTGAGGCCGCGCGCCAGCGCCTCGCGCCGCTCGCGCCGGATCCCCTTGCGCTTGCGCGAGGCCAGCACCCCCAGGAAGTCGTCGAAGGTGGCGTAGCCGCCATTGTCCCAGTGGAACTGCTGGTCGATGCGCTGCAGGAAGCCGAGGCGGCCCGCCTCGTCCCACTGCGCCTCCGGCAGGAAGGTGACGTGGATCGAGGAGGCCTTCACCTCCTGGCGCAGGGCACGCAGCGCCGCGGCGAGCGAGGCCACCGCCTTCTGCGGCGGCTCGCCGGGCGCGATCAGGAAGCGCGGCCCGGTCACGGGCGTGAAGGGCACGCTCACTTGGAGCTTCGGGTAGTACTCGCCCCCGGCGCGCCGGTAGGCGTCCGCCCAGCCGTGATCGAAGACGTACTCGCCCTGCGAATGGGATTTCAGGTAGCACGGCGCCACGCCGACGAGGCGCCCCTCGCGCTCGGCCACGACGTGGAGCGGCAGCCAGCCGCTGCGCCCGGAGACGCAGCCGGATTCCTCCAGCGCCGACAGGAAGGCGTGCGTCAGGAAGGGGTTGTGGGTCTCGCCGGTGCCCTGCAGCGATTCCGCCGAAAGGGCGCAGCGATCCCACTCCGCCGCCGGAATCCCGGCGAGGCCCGGCACGACGCGGACGGTCAGGGCGCCCGGGGCCGGGCTGCCGCAGCCTGCTTCACCGCTCATCTCCATCGCTCCCGAACTAGGCGGCCCCCGCCGCCCCGGCAAGAAGCGGGAGGGACCCGAACGGGGGGCTGCGGCGTTTGTGCCGACCATTTGGAGGAGACCCCGTGAGCCCGACCGCCCAAGCCTGGGACGCCCGCATGGACCGCCTGCTGGACCGGATGCCGGAGCGCGGCCGCGCCACCGTCGCGTGGCTGCGCGCCCCCGCGCGGCGCTGGATCCGCATCCCGGCCGCACTCCTGCTGATGGCGGGCGGGGTGCTGTCGATCCTGCCCGTCCTCGGCCTGTGGATGCTGCCGCTCGGGCTCGCGCTTCTCAGCGAGGACGTGCCCGCCCTCAAGGTGCCGCTGGAGCGCGCGGCGCGCTGGATCGAGCGGCAGTGGCGCCGCTGGCGCGGCCGGGCGTGACCGATGCGCCACGCAAGACCAATCCCCGCCGTCAGTCGGTCATCGTTCAGACTTGATCCATCATCATGTGCCGATGCTCACAGAACCGGGCGCCCGTTTGCCGGATGCTGGCGCCACGTTCGAAAGCGGATCGCGTCATGACCCACCTGTATTTCCACTGTGGTCGCACCGGCGAGTTGCTCCTCGACTATCGCGGAGCCGATGTGACCGACCTCGCCGAGGCCCGCGACCGGGCGATGGCGGTGGCCCGCGAGGTGATGGAGAGCGCCTACGGCCACGAGGATTTTTCGGATTGGTTCGTTTGCGTCGGCGACGAGGAGGACGAGGAGGTTCTGCGCGTTCCCTTCGTCTGCGCCCTGCCGACCGTGCATTGAGCCGACCGGCCCCCAGCGGCTCTGCTCTAAAGCATTTTCGAGCGAGGTGGTCACCGGCTCGCGTGAAGAAAATGCGAAATATCAGAAACTTAGAGCGTTCTCCGTGATCTCTAAATCACGGAGAACGCTCTAGCCTCCCGCTGCGGCATCGATCGCCCGGCCGAGAGCCGCCCGGCGGATGATGCCGGGACCGGGATCCCACCCGACCGGCGGCGCCCTGGACCTTTCGGGCGTCGCGCGCCACCTCTCCCGCGGGGCAGGGCCCCCGCCGCGGATACCGCCCCCTCCTGCGGGCCGGGTCCCGGCGCAGGACCTGCAGGGCGGGCCAGCCATGACCGCACATTTCTCCTTCGCCCGGCTCGTCGCCGGCTTCGGCTCTCTGCGGGCGGTCGATGTCGCGGGCCGGGTGCGGCGCGTGCTGCGCGAACAGGAGGAGGCGGGCCTCGTCTTCGCCTTCCGGGCGCGCCTGATCGCCACCGTGGTGGTCTCCCTCTGGCTGCTGGCCCTCGTCCCGTTCCCGCGCAACCTCTACTATCTCTCCGTCGTGCTGGTGTTCTTCGGCCTCGGCTACGTGCCCTACCGGCTGCGCCGCCACCGCTACGCCCTGCTCATCAAGCTCTGCTTCATCCTGCTCGACGCAGCGCTGGTCACGCTCGTGGTGGTACTGCCGCCCCCCGAGGGCATCGGGGTGGACTGGCCGATCCAGACGCGGATCCGCGCCACCGAGTATCTCTACCTCCTGCTGCTCCTCGCCGAGGCGAGCCTGACCTATTCGCCGCTGATGGTGGTCTGGACGGGCGCCGCGATCATGGGGGCGTGGTCGCTCGCCGTGACGACCATCTATGCGCTGCCCGACACGCTGCGCTTCCGGGACGTCGCGGCGCGCCACGGTGCCCCCGTCTCCGACGCGCTGGCGCTCCAGACGATCTACGATCCGCGCTACGTCGGCCTGACGCAGCTCTGGACCCAGATGATCCTCACCGCGCTGTTCACCGGGCTGCTCGCCTGCGCGGTGTTTCGCGCCCGCACGACGCTGCTGTCGCGGGTGCGCGGCGAGGTGGTGCGCGCGGACCTCGCCCGCTACGTCTCGCCCGACGTCGCCGATGCGCTCGCGGCCCGCGCCCATTCGAGCTTCGGCGCGCCGCGCGAGCGGGTGGTGGCGGTGCTGTTCGCCGATCTCGTGGGCTTCACGGGTTTGGCCGAGCGGCTGCGCCCCGAGGCCGTGCTGGCGCTGCTCAAGACCTTTCGCGAGCGCAGCTGTGCGGTCGTGTTCGAGCATGGCGGCACCCTCGACAAGTTCCTGGGCGACGGCTTCATGGCCACCTTCGGCTGCCTCACGGACGAGCCCGGCGCGCCGCGCGCCGCGCTGGCCTGCGCCCTCGACCTTCAGGCCGGGATGGCGCGGTGGAACGCGGAGCGGCAGGCGGCGGGGGAGCCGCTGATCGCCCTCTCGATCGGCCTGCATTGCGGTCCCGTCGTCGTGGGCACGATCGGCGCGCAACAGCGCGTCGAGTTCACGGTGGTGGGCGACGTCGTCAACGTGGCGAGCCGGTTGCAGCAGGCCACCCGCGACCTCGGCGGGGCCATCGTCGCCTCCGCCTCCTGCATCGCCGCCGCCGAGCGGTCGGGCCAGCCCGCCCACGACTTTTCCGAGAGCCGCGAGTTCAGGCTGCGCGGCCGCAGCCAGCCGATCCGCGTGCGGGTCTGGTCCGGCCTTCCGGCCACCGGGTTCCCGCGTCCATCCGACGCGTAGGAATGCCGGCTCGCCGCCGGCCCGGCGGACGCTGCGCAGGCCGATCCGGAGCGTCCGGCGCCGCGCAATCCCGCTCTCCCGCGGGACACGGCGTCGCGGCCCGCATTGACAAACCGGCCCGCCTCGGCGCATTCTCGCATCTGGTATACAGTCGACCTAAGACGAAGCCACGGCGGTTGGCGCCACGAGGGCGCTGCCGCCGCCGGATCACCGGACCGGATGACACCGGCCGGGATCCTGACGATCCACAAGAACAAGAATCACGGGGGGACACTCATGCCGGGACCCGACAGGCATTCGCCGGCCTGAGAGCGCCGAAGAGGCCAGTCCTCGAAAGATCCGACCAAGAATCGGCCCGGGCCGTGCCCGAAGCCGACGCGGAAGCCAGCGCGCCGAACGTGGCGCGTCCGCCGATCATCGCCTGCGTGGCGAACATCTAAGGTGAGGAAACCAGTCCATGACCTCCGTTGCCGCATCACGCGCGCAAGCCACCCCCATCGCCGGACGA
>NZ_JBKIBX010000036.1:0-68503 GCF_046557895.1 Methylobacterium oryzisoli
GACGTTCTGTTCGGTTGGGAAAATTGGAGCGGGCGAAGGGATTCGAACCCTCGACCCCAACCTTGGCAAGGTTGTGCTCTACCCCTGAGCTACACCCGCTCTCGTGCCGGGCGATCCACCGTGGCGGCGCCGACGGCCGGGATAAACACCAATCCGGCGGCGGGCGCAAGGGGTGCGGCGCGGCTTTTTCGGCGTCGGCTACCAATGGGGCGCGGGCGGCAGGCCGCGGGTGATTTCGGTCAGGCGCGCGCGGGTTGCCCGGGTGGTCTCGGGCGGCAGGGCGTCGAGGGGGAAGAAGCCGGCCTCGGCGATCTCGCGGTCGGGGACCTTCGCGGCCCGCACCGTGAAGGCGCGGGCGACGTAGAGCACCACGTGGTCGCGGCGGGAGGCCTGCGTGTTGAAGTAGACCCCGTGCAGGCGCGCCGCCCCGGGGTCGATCAGCACCTCGGCCTCCTCCACGAACTCGCGGGTGAGCGCGTCGAGCGCGGTCTCGCCGGGCTCGACGCCGCCGCCCGGCAGGTGCCAGCCGTCCACGTAGGTGTGGCGGATCAGGCAGACGCGGTTCTGCCCGTCGATGGCCGCGCCGCGCACGCCCAGCGTCATGCCGCGCGTGACGCGCCAGACGAGGTGGGCGCCCCGCATCAGCAGGCGCTGGGAGCGCGTCACGCCACCTCCAGGCGGATCTCGCCCACGCCCTCGATCGCCGCGACCATCGTCTGCCCCCGGGCCACCGCGCCGACACCCTCGGGCGTGCCGGCGAAGATCACGTCGCCGGGCTCCAGGGCGAAGTAGGCCGACAGGTAGGCGATCTGCTCGGCCACCGACCAGATCATGTCGGAGAGGTCGCCCGACTGACGCACCTGCCCGTCCACCGCCAGGGTGATCGCCCCGCCGGACGGGTGCCCGATGTCGGAGACCGGCCGCAGCACGCCCACCGGCCCGGAGGCGTCCGCCGCCTTGCCGAGTTCCCAGGGGCGGCGCAGGCCCTTGGCCTCGTCCTGCAGGTCGCGGCGGGTCATGTCGAGGCCGACCGCGTAGCCGTAGACGTGGTCGAGGGCGTCCTCGGCCGGGATGTCGCGCCCGCCGCGGCCCAGCGCCACCACCAGCTCCACCTCGTGGTGGTAGTTCGCGGTCTTGGGCGGATAGGGATGCGTCACGGTCTCGCCGTCCGGCACGATCTGCAGGGCATCGGCCGGCTTCATGAAGAAGAAGGGCGGCTCGCGGGTCGGGTCGGCGCCCATCTCGCGGGCATGGGCGGCGTAGTTGCGGCCGACGCAGTAGACGCGCCGCACGGGGAAGAGGTCCGCGGTGCCCTGGATCGGCAGGGCGATGCGCGGCGGGTTCGGGATCACGGACAGCATGGGTTCTCGGTCTCGGCGGGGCCGCCCCGTGCCTTGGGCCAAGTGCCCCTGGGGAGGGCGCCTTGGGAAAGCTGAGGCGAAACGCTATCTAGAGGCCGCTCCCCCGGGATGCCATCCTGCGGAGTGCCATCCCGGCCGCGGGAGACCATCCCGGCGGCCCCGCACGCCCGGTCCGATGTCCGATCCCGCCCCTGCCCTCCTCGATGCCCTGGCCCGGCGCCTGGGACCCGCCCAGGTGCTGCGCGCGCCCGACGCCATGGCGCCCCACCTCGCCGAGACCCGCGGCCTCTACCAGGGCCGGGCGCTCGCGGTGGTGCGCCCGGCCGACACCGCCGAGGTCGCCGCCGTGATGCGGGCCTGCGCCGAGGCGCGCGTGCCGGTGGTGGCGCAGGGCGGCAATACCGGCCTCGTCGGCGGCGGCGTGCCCTTCGGCGGCATCGTCCTGTCGCTGGCCCGCCTCGACCGGGTGCGGGCGGTCGATCCGGTGGACGCCACCCTGACGGTGGAGGCGGGCTGCATCCTCGCCCGGGTGCAGGAGGCCGCACAGGCCGCGGGCCTGATGTTTCCGCTCTCGCTCGCCTCCGAGGGCTCCTGCCGCATCGGCGGCAACCTCTCGACCAATGCCGGCGGCACCGCGGTGCTGGCCTACGGCAACGCCCGCGACCTCGTGCTCGGGCTGGAGGTGGTGCTGGCCGACGGGCGGGTCTGGAACGGCCTCAAGGCCCTGCGCAAGGACAATGCGGGCTACGACCTCAAGCACCTGTTCATCGGCTCGGAGGGCACGCTCGGCATCATCACGGCGGCGGTGCTGAAGCTCCATCCCCGCCCCGCCTCGACGGCGACCGCCTTCGTGGGCCTCGCCTCCGCGCAGGCCGCGCTCGCCCTCTTCACGCGGCTGCGCGACCGGGCCGGCGGGCGGCTCACCGCCTTCGAGTACATCCCGCGCTTCGGGCTCGACATCGTGCTGCGCCACGCGCCCGGAGCCGTCCGGCCGCTCGCGGGCGACCACGCCGCCCACGCGCTGGTCGAGTTGTCGGCCGAGACGCCGGAGGCCGGCCCGGCCCTGGAGGCGCTGCTCGGCGAGGCGCTGGAGGACGGCCTCGCCGAGGACGCATTCGTCGCCCGCAGCGCCGCGCAGGGGCTCGCCCTGTGGCGGCTGCGCGAGAGCCTGTCGGAGGTGCAGCGCCGCGAGGGCGCCTCGATCAAGCACGACGTCTCGGTGCCGGTCTCGCGCACCGCCGCCTTCCTGGAGCGGGCGACCGCCGCCTGCGAGGCGGAGCTGCCGGGGGTGCGGGTCTGCGCCTTCGGGCATCTCGGCGACGGCAACATCCACTTCAACCTGACCCAGCCGGCGGCGATGGAGGCGGCGGCCTTCCTGGCGCTCTGGCCGCGCTTCAACCGCATCGTCCACGACATCGTGCACGCGATGAACGGCTCGATCGCCGCCGAGCACGGGGTCGGGCTGATCAAGCGCGACGAACTCCCGCGCTACGCCGACCCGGTCGCCCTCGACCTGATGCGCCGCCTCAAGCAGGCGCTGGACCCGCAGGGCCTCCTCAACCCCGGCAAGGTGGTGGCCGTGGGCGAGGCGTCGGACTGGCCGGACGGAACGGGCGGTCCGCCGTTCGGGTGAGGCGCTGCACCTGATCGCCGCGCGGGTCATTGGTTCGGTGGCGGCGATGATGCGGATCGGCGCCTTCGGCAGCGTTGCCCGAGGCGACGGGCTCGGGCGTCAGAACGCCTTCGGCAATCCGGCATCCTTCAGCGTTCCGTTGGCGGTGTGGCGGGACTTGATCGTGCCATCGACCGTGAAGGCACGGTTCGTGATCGGGCTGAACCAGATCTCATGATCCCCACGACCCTGACGCTTGAAGGTGCAGCGGCTCGCCAGCAGCAGCGCCTTGACCGCCTTGGCATAGAGCATTTTCCGACGCAGTGGATACCGGTTCGTCGCAGAAAATGCAGCAAATCAAAAATCTAGAGCAGCGCCCGATTGCAGCGCGATCGGGCGCTGCTCTAGTCGTTCATGCGGCGCTCAACTGAACGCGGGCGTGGCTGTGCGCGATGATCTCGATGGCGGCTTCGCGCAGGTTGGGCTCGTTCTCTTCGAGCAGGTCCGTCACCATCGCGGGGATCCGGGCGATCAGCGCGTCGGAGGTGGGCGCCTCGGCCCGCAGGCCGGGCACGTCGCTGTGCGCGACGAACCACACGCCGGCCTCCTCGTCGTGCGCGATCCGAACGATGAACAGGGCCATGGCACCATCCTGAGGGTCGCCGCGAGTGTTCCCGATCGGGAGCGCACACGCAACGACGCAACGTGATCCGTGCGGGAGAGCCCCGAGCCGTGACACCAAGGCCGGGCTGCCCCGCCCCAGCCCATCTTGCAGGATTTCGCCCGCTTGCTAGCTCAGGGCATTCCTCCTCGCGGAGAACGGCATGAACGCGCGTCCCGACGCCCGCGACTTCGCGGCTCCCCTGAAGTTCGGCATCGGCCAGCCGGTCCCGCGCACCGAGGATCCGGTGCTGGTGCGGGGCGAAGGCCGCTACACCGACGACCTCGCCCTCGACGACCAGGCCTACGCGGTCTTCGTGCGCAGCCCCGTGGCGCACGGGACCCTGCGCGGCATCGACGCCGAGGCGGCCCGCGCCATGCCGGGCGTGCTCGGCGTTTTTTCGGCCGAGGACCTCGACGGCTACGGCGGCATCGGCAACGCGATCGGCTTCACCAACCAGGACGGCTCGCCGATGAGGAAGCCGCCCCAGCCCTCCTTCGCCACGGGCAAGGTGCGCTACGTCGGCGAACTCGTGGCGGTGGTGGTGGCCGAGACGCCCGCGCTCGCCCGCGACGCCGCGGAGGCGGTGGTCCTCGACATCGAGGACCTGCCCGTGGTCACGACCCCCGAGGAGGCGGCCGCCCCCGGCGCGCCGCTCCTCTACGACGACGTGCCGGGCAACCTCGCCCTCGACTACCGCACGGGCGATGCGGCCGGCACCGAGGCCGCCTTCGCGCGGGCCGCGCACGTCACCACGCTGTCCCTCGACAACAACCGCCTCGTCATCAACCCGCTGGAGCCGCGCTCCGGCATCGGGGTCTACGAGCCGCAGGATGAGCGCTACACCCTGCATGTCGGCTCGCAGGGCGTCTTCGGCCTGCGCAACGGGCTGGCGGACGGGGTGCTCAAGGTGCCCCGCGACAAGGTGCGGGTGCTCACCGGCAACGTCGGCGGCTCCTTCGGCATGAAGGCGCCGGTCTACCCCGAATACCTGCCGCTCCTGCACGCCGCGAAGGTGCTCGGCCGGCCGGTGAAGTGGACCGACCTGCGCTCCGAGAGCTTCCTCTCCGACCACCACGGGCGCGACGTCGCGGTGACGGCCGAGCTGGCGCTGGATGCCGAGGGGCGCTTCCTCGCCTTCCGGGTGCGGGGGCGCGCCAACATGGGCGCCTACCTCAACCCGCTGGCGCCGCTGTTTCAGACCCAGAACATCGCCCGCAACATGGTGGGGGTCTACCGCACGCCGGTCTACGACGTGGCGATGGCCTGCCTGTTCACCAACACCACGCCGATCGGCGCCTACCGGGGGGCGGGCCGGCCGGAGGGCAACTACTTCATCGAGCGCCTGATCGACACCGCCGCCGCCGAGACCGGCCGCGACCGCGTGGCCCTGCGCCGCCTCAACCACATCCGCCCGCAGGACATGCCCTACGCCGCCCCCTCGGGGCTGACCTACGACAGCGGCGACTTCCCGGCCGTGCTCGACCGGGCGCTCGCCGCCGCCGACTGGGACGGTTTCCCGGCCCGCCGGGCCGAGAGCGAGGCCCGCGGCCTCCTGCGCGGCATCGGCATCGGCGACTACCTCGAGATCACCGCCCCGCCGCAGAACGAGATGGGCGGCATCCGCTTCGAGGCCGACGGCACGGTGACGATCATCACCGGCACCCTCGATTACGGCCAGGGCCACGCCACGCCCTTCGCCCAGGTGCTGCACGCGCGGCTCGGCATCCCGCACGACCGCATCCGCCTGCTGCAGGGCGACAGCGACCAGCTCATCGCGGGCGGCGGCACCGGCGGCTCGAAGTCGCTGATGGCGAGCGGCACGGCCATCGTCGAGGCGGGCGACCTCGTGATCGAGAAGGGCCGGCTCGCCGCGGCTGCCGTGCTGGAGGCCGGCCCGGCCGACATCGAGTTCCAGGACGGACGCTTCGTCATCGCCGGCACCGACCGGGGCATCGCGCTCCTCGACCTCGCCGCGCGGGTGCGCGAGGGGCTGCCCGACCCGCAGGCGCCGACGAGCCTCGACGTCGCCCACATCCACAAGGAATCGCCCTCGGCCTTTCCGAACGGCTGCCACGTCGCCGAGGTCGAGGTCGATCCCGAGACCGGCGTCGTCGCGGTGGTGCGCTACGCCACGGTCAACGATTTCGGCACGATCGTGAACCCGCTCCTCGTCGAGGGGCAGCTCCACGGCGGCGTGGTGCAGGGCATCGGGCAGGCCCTGATGGAGCGCACGGCCTACGACGAGCAGGGCCAGCTCGTGACCGGCTCCTTCATGGATTACTGCCTGCCCCGCGCCGCGGACGCGCCGCGCATGGGCTTCGAGAGCCACCCCGTGCCGGCCACCACCAACCCGCTCGGCGTGAAGGGCTGCGGCGAGGCGGGCTGCGCGGGCTCGCTGCCCTCGGTGATGAACGCGCTCGTCGACGCCCTGCGCCCGCGCGGCGTCACCCACATCAACATGCCGGCGACGCCCCGGGCGATCTGGGCGGCGCTGCAGGAGGCGGCCTCCCCGCGGGAGACGGGGCCCCAGGCGCGATGAGCGAGCCCGTCACCCTCGCGGCCCGCGCCCGCGTCGACACCCCGCAGGCGAGCCGCTACCTCACGCAGCTCTGCAAGCACTGGAGCCACAAGTTCCCGGAGACGGAGTTCGGCCCCGAGCGCGGCACGGTGCCGTTCGGCGAGGGGCGCTCCGCCGCCTTCGAGGCGGATGCCGAGGGGCTCACCCTCACGGTCACGGCCCCCGACCTCGCGGCGCTGACGCGGCTCGAAGGCGTGGTGGCCGAGCACCTCGCCCGCTTCGCCTTCCGGGAGAATCTCGGCGGCCTCGCCTGGACGCGCTTGCCCTGAGGCACCCGCGCGGACGGGCTGCGGCCGACGGGCGAAGCGTGCTACGCCCTCCACAGGAGACATGCCGATGAACGCCCACGCCCCCCTGAGCGCGACGCAGGATGCCCGCCTCGACCGGCTCGCCGAGGTGGCGGTGCGGGTCGGGCTCGGGCTGCAGCCCGGCCAGGAACTGGTGATGACGGCGCCGCTCGAAGCGCTCGGCCTCGCCCGCCGCATCACCGCCAAGGCCTACGCGGCCGGGGCCTCCCTGGTCACCACGCTGTTCTCCGACGACACGGCGACGCTCGCCCGCTTCCAGCACGCGCCCGACCCGGCCTTCGACCACGCCGCGAGCTGGCTCTACGAGGGCATGGCCAACGCCTTCCGCAACGGCGCGGCGCGGCTCGCCATCGTGGGCGACGATCCCTCGCTGCTCGCCGGGCAGGACGCCCAGAAGGTGGCGCGCGCCAACCGCGCCCGCTCGAAGGCCTACATGCCGGCCCTCGACCTGATCGCGAACTTCGCCATCAACTGGACCATCGTCTCGGCCGCGACCCCGGCCTGGGCGCGCACGGTCTTCCCGGACCTGCCCGAGGAGGAGGCGGTGGCCCGCCTCTGGGACGCGATCTTCGCCGCCTCGCGGGTCGACGGCGAGGATCCGGTCGCCGCCTGGGAGGCCCACAACGCCGGCCTGCGCCGCCGCACGGACAGGCTCAACGCCCGGCGCTTCGCGGCCCTGCGCTTCCGCGGCCCCGGCACCGACCTGACGGTGGGGCTCGCCGACGACCACGAATGGTGCGGCGGCGCGGCGCCGGCCCGCAACGGCATCGTCTGCAACGCCAACATCCCCACCGAGGAGGTCTTCACCACGCCCCACCGCCTGCGGGTGGAGGGCGTGGTCGCGGCGACCAAGCCCCTCTCCTACCAGGGCACGCTCATCACCGACATCGCGGTGCGCTTCGAGGCCGGCCGCATCGTCGCGGCGAGCGCCCGCACGGGCGGGGACGTGCTCGCCAAGGTGCTCGACACCGACGAGGGCGCGCGCCGCCTCGGCGAGGTCGCGCTGGTGCCGGCCTCCTCGCCGATCTCGGCCTCGGGGCTCTTGTTCTACAACACCCTCTACGACGAGAACGCCGCCAGCCACATCGCGCTCGGCCAAGCCTACAGCAAGTGTTTTCGCGATGGCGGGCGCGACCTCAGCGAGGACGACCTCGCGGCGCGCGGCGCCAACCGCAGCCTGATCCACATCGACTGGATGATCGGATCGGCCGCGGTCGATGTGGACGGCCTGACGGCGGAGGGTGAGGCCGTGCCGGTGATGCGCCGGGGCGAGTGGGTGGACTGACGATCCGGGCCTACAACCCGGGTCCCTTGGCGGCGCCCAGGATGCGTCCGGGCCCGCCATGCTCGGCCTGGAGCACCAGCACGTAGGAATCCGCCTCGCCGACCAGCGCGCTGCGGGGCACCTCGAACCGGGCCGCGGCCCCGTCCCACGAGCCGACATGGTGCATGCCGCGCACCACGTTGCGGTAGGTCACGATCTTGCCCCGGTTCTCGCCGCGGCCGATCGCCACCTCGCGGGCGCGCATCACCGGCAGGAGCCAGAGTTCGGCCTTGCGGCCGTGGTCGGACCGTGCCCCGACCTCGATCCGGATGCGGTCGGCCGTGAGCTCGCTGCGGATCGGCACCGGCAGGCTCTCGGCGGTGCCGGGGTCGCGGATCGAGTGCTCCAGGGCCGCCCGGTCGGAGCCCACCACCGCGGCGGCCCCGTTGACCACCGCCTGCGGGGTGTAGACCTGCCGGTCCCCGCGCTGGCCCGCATAGGCGCGCTGGCGCTCCGTGAAGGCCGCGTGCGCGAGCGTGTCCTTCCAGCCGAGATAGTCCCAGTAGGTCACCGGCAGGGTCAGGGCGATCACGCCCGGATCGCGCGCGAGGTCGCCGATGATGCGGTCGGCGGCCGGGCAGGCCGAGCAGCCCTGGCTGGTGAAGAGTTCCACCACCGCCCGGGGCGCCTCGCCCGCGCGGGCCGTGCCGGCGAGGCCCGACAGGAGAAGGGCCGCGAGGAGCCGGCGGGTTACAGCGCACGTCATGGGCCGCATCAACACCCGCCGGCCGGGCTGACGGAAGTCACGTTAGCTTGAGCCCCGGTCTGAGGAGCCGCGGGGACAGCCTTCGGCAGCATCGCCGGGCGCCAGCGCCGGTGCATCCACATCCACTGCTCGGGATGCTCGCGCACCCAGGCCTCGATCACCCGGGTCATCGCCTGCATGGCGCCCTGGACGTCGACGGCGCCGGAGGCATCGCGCGGCAGGTCGAGGGCGGGGGTGAGTTCGAGCCGGAAGCGGTCCCCGGGCAGCCGGATGACCCGCACGCCGTGCACCGGGCACTCGTAGTGCCGGGCGAGCTTGGCGAGCAGCGGGTTCACCAGCACCGGCCGGCCGAAGAACTGCACCACCACCCCGCGGGTGAAGTGCTGGTCGACGAGCATCCCGAGATGCCCGCCGCGCTCGATCACGCCCTGCATGGCGAAGGCCGCCCCCGGCCCCGCCGCGGTCAGGCCGCCCATCGTGGCGCGGCGCACCTCCTGCACCAGCCGCTTGGCGGCCGGGTTGTTCGGCGGGCGGAAGACGGCGCTCGCCTGGAGGCCGAAACGGGCGGCGCAGATCGCCGGCAATTCCCAGTTGGCGAGGTGCGCCGAGAAGATCAGGCCGGGCTTGCCGTCGTCGCGCAGCCCGAAGAAATGCTCGATGCCCGACACCTCGACCCGCCCGGGCGTGGCCGCGGCGGGGTCGTAGTCGAAGATGTCGCCGAGATGGGCGTATTCGGCGCCGGTGCGGCCGAGATTCTCCCAGGCGCCGCGCGCGAGCGCGGCGATCGCCTCGGGCGGTTCGTCCGGAAAGGCGTGCCGCAGGTTGTCGAGGGCGGTGCGGTGCGAGGGCAGCCGCGGCCCGAGCGTGCGCCCGAGCCACGCCCCGAACCCGCCCGCCCGGCGCGGTCCGAGCAGGCTGGCGATGCCGAACAGCACCCGCACGAGCAGCACCATCGGGAGTTCGGCGAGGCCGGAGAGGAAACGGTACAGCCTCAGCTTCAGGCGCAGCACGGCGGTCTCGCGAGTGTGGGACGGGGCCGGAAGGCTATTCGCCCGGCGGGTCGGAGGCCCGTCATAGTGTTGCGAGCGGCGCGGCGGAAGCCCGTCCTCACAGGGTGGCAATGATCTTGCCGAACACCTGCCGGGATTCGAGCCGCGCCAGCCCCTCCGCGAAGGCGTGCAGCGGCAGCACCGTGTCGATCACGGGCGACATCCCGGCCGCCATCTTGTCGAGGCTCTGGCGGATGTTCTCGATCCGGCAGCCGAAGGAGCCGGTGATGCGGTACTGCTGCTGGAAGAGCTGCATCAGGTTCATGGTGGCCGACACGCCCGAGGTCGAGCCGCAGGTCACGAGCCGCCCGCCGCGCTTGAGGCACAGGAGCGAGCCGTTCCATGTCTCGGCGCCGACATGCTCGAACACCACGTCGACGCCCCGGCGCTTGGTCAGGCGCCGCACCTCGCCCTCGAAGCGCTCGGTGCGGTAGTTGATGACGTGGTCGGCCCCGAGCGCCCGGGCCTTCTCGCCCTTGGCGTCGTCGCCCACGGTCGTGAAGACCGTGCACTGAAGCGCCTTCGCCATCTTGATCGCCGTGGTGCCGATCCCGGAGCCGCCCGCATGGACCAGCACGGTCTCGCCGGGTTCGAGCCGCGCGTTGTCGAACAGCATGTGCTGCACCGTGCCGAAGGCGACCGGCGCGCAGGCCGCCTGCTCGGGGGCGACACCCGCCGGCACCCGCACCACGAGGCGGGCCGGCATGATCACCCGCTCGCGCGCGAAGCCGTCGATGTGGAAGCCCATCACCCCGCCCACCTCCTCGCAGAGGTTGTCGTGGCCCTCCCGGCAGGCGCGGCAGCGCCCGCAGGTCATCGCCCCGTAGAGCGCCACGGGATCGCCGACCGCCAGGCCCTCGACGCCCTCGCCGAGCGCCGCGACCTCGCCGGCCGCCTCGGCCCCGACCGTGAGCGGGAGCCTGCGCTTGGCGAAGGCCATGCCGCGGAAGCCCCAGACGTCGATGAAGTTGAGGCCGACCGCCCGCACCCGCACCTCCACTTCCCCGGGACCGGGCGGCGGCGGCGGCGCGACCTCGGTCAGGCGCAGGTCGCGGTCGCCGAAGATCTGGAGGGCTTGCATGGGGTCGCTCAGGCTCGTGGTTCGGGATCGCCCGCTGGCATCAGAATGTGGCCGAGGCGGGTCGCTAGGGCATTCCGGTCGGTCGCCGCCATCGTGCCGAGCCGCCCGCCCACGACGGAGATGGGGAGCGTGAAGAGCTTCCAGCGGACGACCGAGGGCGCGCGCAGGCCCGCGCTCGCGAGATCCAGAATCGGATGGTCGCTCGGCCACCGGCTCGCGGCCCCGGTCGTGATCATGGCGGCGATCACGTGCCCATGCGCGTCGTTGAAGGTCCGGTCGGACAGAACCAGGACGGGACGCGGCTTGCGGAGCGGGAGGTCGACGAACGGGAACAGCGCCTTGAGCACGTCCCAGCGCTCAAAGCCCGTCATAGGCCTGCGCGTCCTCCGGGCTGTTCCACTCGTCCAGGGTCATCGACAGGGCCAGCAGGTACGGATCGACCGGTCCCCGTCCGGGCTCCGCCTCGACCGGCACCTCCTCGCCGCGCCGCCTCCGGCGCAGGGCGGCCCAGGCCGGCGCGTCGGACGGATCGACCTCGAGGTCGAGCGGCGCTCCCCCTGCCTGATCGGCACGCTTGCGGAACCGGATCGTTTCTCCCGCGACCCTCAGCAGGATCGTCGCGTCGTCCGGAAGGGCGAGGATGCGCGCGACGAGAGCGGGGTCGTCGAGCCATCGTCCCGCCAGCAGCGCTTCGTCACGGAGGATCATCCGGCCCATGTCTCGTCCCGTGTCGCGGGCGCTGCCGAACCGGCCCGCTGTCCGTTCAGGAGGCTCACTCCGGCGCAAGATACCGGCGCCGCGCCCAGCCCACCAGCCGGCCGTACTTCACCCGGCACCATGTCCGCCCGCTCGGGGTCTCGTTGGTGCAGCCGAAGCCGCGCAGGCGCGCGTCCCAGGGCACGCGGCCGAGTGCGGGCGACTCGGCGTCCGGCAATTCGCGGATGCTGAGTGAATCGCCCGGCGCCACATCGTCGACCCGGAACGCGGATTGGGCCAGCGCCGGCCCCGGCGCGAGGGACAGGAGGAGGGCCGCTATCCGCAGGGCCGTCACGGGAGGTCTCGTCATGGATCAGCCGCGGTGGATGCCCATCATCGCGGTGAGGCCGCCGTCCACCGGCAGCACCGCGCCGGTGATGTAGGTGGCCCCCGGCCCCATCAGGAAGGCCACCAGCGCCGCGACATCGTCGGGTGCGGCGAAGCGCCCGGCCGGGATCTGCTTCTCCATCGCGGCGCGGTGGGCCGCGTAGGGGGCCATCATGGCGGTGTCGATGAAGCCCGGCGCCACCACGTTGACGGTGACGCCCCGCCGGGCGGATTCGATCGCCAGCGTGCGGCAGTAGCTGATGAGCGCGCCCTTGCTGGCCGCGTAGGCCGCGTTGCCGGGATTGGCCCGCAGGGCCGCCACCGAGCCGATCGCCACGATGCGCCCGGCCTTCGCCCGGGTCATCGGCCGTACCAGCGCCTTGGCGAGGCGCGTCAGCGACCAGAAATTCACCTGCATGGCCGCCTCGGCCCGGTCCTGGTCGAGGATGGCCGCCAGCGTGTCGTAGGACTGGCCGGCATTGTGGACGAGGCCGTAATAGCCGGTCTCGGCGGCCGTCTCGCAGAAGGCGTCGAGGGCCGCGCGGTCGGCGAGGTCGAGGGGCAGCGCCCGCACGCGCCGCTCCGGATGCGCCTGCGCGCAGGCCGCCACCAGCGCCTCCGCCTCCCCGCTCGATGCGCGCACCGTGAAGTCGACGTCGCGGCCCGCCGCCGCCAGCGCCCGCACGATGGCGGCCCCGAGGCCTCGGGCGCCGCCCGTGACGAGGACGGGCGCGCTCACGCCGGCTCCGCCGCGAAGACCAGGCAGGTATTCTGCCCGCCGAAGCCGAACGAATTCGACAGGACGGTGCGCACGGGCAGGTCGCGGGCCTGCGTCACCACGTCGAGGGGGATCGCCGGGTCCGGCACCGCGTAGTTGAGGGTCGGCGGCACGCGGCCGTGTGCGATGGTGAGGAGCGAGAACGCCGCCTCGACGGCGCCCGCCGCCGTCAGCGTGTGGCCGATCATCGACTTGTTGGAGGAGATCGGTACGGAGCGCATGCGCTCGCCCAGCACCGCGAGGCAGCCCAGCGCCTCCATCTTGTCGTTCTCGGGCGTTCCGGTGCCGTGGGCGTTCACGGTGTCGATCCGGTCGGGGGTGAGCCCGGCATCGTCGAGCGCATCCTGGATCGCCGCGATGATCGGGGCGCCGTCCGGGCTGGAGCGGGTGCGGTGGAAGCCGTCGCCCTTCTCGCCGCAGCCGAGCACGTAGCCCAGGATGGTCGCGCCGCGGGCCGCCGCGGCGGCGACATCCTCCAGCACCAGGGCGGCGGCGCCCTCGCCCATCACGAAGCCGTCGCGGTTCTTGGCGAAGGGCTTGGCCGCCGCCTCCGGCGGGTCGTTCTGGGTCGAGAGGGCGGAGAGGAGCGAGAAGCGGATCAGCGATTCCGGGTTCACCGACCCGTCGGTGCCGATGCAGAGCGCGGCCTGCATCTCGCCGCGGCGGATCGCCTCGACGCCGAGCTGGATCGCGGTCGCCCCCGACGAGCAGGCGGTGGAGAGCGAGATCGGCGAGCCGCGGGTGCCGAAGCGGTCGGCGATGCGGTCGGCCACCGTGCCGAAGATGAACAGGTCGTGCCAGTCGTCGAAGCGGCGGGTCGCGGCGGCGCGCAGCAGGTCCGCGTAGGTGATCTCGCCGGTCTGTTCGGCCGCCTCCGCCAGCGCGGTCTCCGCCAGCGCTTGGCGCTGCGGCCACTCCATCTCCACCGGCGGCACCGCGATGAACAGCGCGCCCGGGAAGGCGGAGCCGAGACCCGCCTGCCCCACCGCCTCCTCGGCGGCCGCGGCGGCGAAGCGCTCGGAGAGCACCGGCGCCACCATCGGCTCGGCCTTGAGGAAGTCGACCGTGCCGGCGATGCGGGTGCGCAGGCCCGCGGTCGGGAAGCGGGTGATCGCGTGGATGCCGGAGCGGCCCGCGGTCAGCGCCGCCCAGTTGTCGGCCGCCCCCTGCCCCAGCGAGGTGACCACGCCGAGGCCGGTGACGGCGACGAGGGGCCGCCCCCTGGCGTCGCGGTGGGGATGCGTCATGCGGCCTCCGTGGCGGGCAGGATGCGCAGCACGCCCTCGCCGCGGCGGTGCCCGACCGCCGTCACGGCGACCTCGCGGGCGGTGCCCGCGGCCACCAGCGCGGCGGCGAGCGCGGCGCCGAAGGGGGCGGTCGCCTCGAGCGTGTGGCCGGTGAGGTCGCCGAGCGCGCGCAGCCGCGCCCCTGGCGCCAAAGCCGCGAGCGCCGCCTGCTCCTCGGCCGTGATGCCGGCGCAGCCGGTCGCCCCCGAGATCACCGCGTCGGGGGCGGCGAGACCCGCCTGCTTCCAGAGCGCCGCGAGGCTCTCGCGCGTGGTTCCGGGCGCGCGTGCCGTGCGGTCGCTCGCGACCCCGGCGAGGCGGGCGATGGCCGCAGCCCCCCGGGCGCGGGCGTGCTCCTCCGCCTCCAGCACCAGGAAGGCGGCGCCCGAGCCGAGGATGAAGCCCGGCGCGTCCTCGCGCGCGAAGACCGGGGCGTAGTCGGGCTTGCGCAGGTAGCCGCCCATCTCGTGGACGAGCAGCACGTCGGCCCGCTCGGCGTTGAAGGAGCCGCCGACGAGCACGCTGTCGACCTGGCCGGCGGCGATGCGCGCCTGCGCGATGCGCAACGCATCGACCCCGCTCGATTCCTCGCCCATGAAGGTGCGCGAGGCTCCCGTCACCCCGTGCACGATGGCGATGTTGCCCGCGAGCAGGTTGGAGAGCTGGGCGAGAAACAGCGTCGGGCGCAGGTCGTTGAGCAGCCGCTCGTTGAGGAAGGCGCCCGGATCCGCCGCCTGCCGCAGGCCCGAGAGGATCTGCCCGTCCACCGCGTAGTCGCGCTCGCCCCCGCCCGCCGCCACGATGAGGTGCATGGCGCCCTTCAGGCCTGCCTCCCCCTTCAGGCCGGCCGCGTCGAGGGCGAGGCCCGCCGCGTAGACGCCGAGGCGCTGCCACGGCTCCATCTGGCGCTGGTCGGCCTTCTTGGGGATCTGCCCGTCGAGGACCAGGGGGATGGCCGGATGCACCGGCCAGGGCGCGAAGGTCTCGGCGTCGGTGCGGGGCGGCCCGCCCGCCTCCAGGGCGGCGCGGTGCGCCTCCACGCCCTCGCCCGCCGCCGAGACGAGCCCGAGGCCCGTGATCACCACCGCGCGCGCGCTCAACGCCCCGCCTCCGTCAGGTCGTCTTGCAGGTCCTCCCGCAGGTCCGCCTGCGCCAGGAGGCCGATGGCGGCCGCGCGCGCGCGCATCGGCCCGTCGAGTCCGGCCGGGAACGGCATGGTCTTGAAGCGCAGCTCCGCGCTGCAGAGCGGCTTGCCCTCGGCGCGGATGGCCGCCTTGGTGACGGCGTAGCCCGAGCCGTCGTGCTCCAGGCTCGCCTCCACGTCGAGCTCCGCGCCCGGCCCCACGAAGGAGCGGAAGCGCGCCTTGTCGACGCCCATCAGGAACGGCATGTGGCTGAAGCCGCAGCGGGCGAGCAGCAGGTAGCCGGAGGCCTGGGCCATCGTCTCGGTCAGGAGCACGCCGGGCACCAGGGGGTGGCCGGGGAAGTGCCCCTCGAAGACCGGGCTCTCGCGCGGCACCACGGCGCGCGCGCGCAGGGTGCCGGCCGCGCGGTCGAGGCCCACCACCCGGTCGATCATCTCGAAATATTCGAGGCGCATGGCGGGGTTTGCCGCCGCCTAGACCTTGGCGGCCTTCTCGGCCACCAGGGCGTCGATGCGGGCGCAGAGGTTCTTCAGGACGAAGTACTCCTCGGCCGGCACCTTGCCCTCGTTGACCTCCTGGGTCCATTGTTCGAGCGGCAGCTTGATGCCGAACGCCTTGTCGATCGCGAAGGCGATGTCGAGGAAGGCGAGGCTGTCGATGCCGAGATCGTCGATCGCGTGGCTCTCCGGCGTGATCGTGTCGCGCGGGATGTCGGCCGTCTCGGCGATGATGTCGGCAACGCGGTCGAAGGTGTCGGACATGGGCGTGCAGCCGCTTTCGTGATCAGGTCAGGCTCGCCCACGCGACCTTGCGGACCTCCGCCCGAGCCCCCGGTCGCGGGCCGCCCGAAAGGCGGCTTCGAGCTGTCAGGTTTCCTTCCGCCGGACCGGCGAACCGAATCGGTGGACCCCGCTCGCGCGGCATTCCCCCGGTCGAGCGGTCCGCATACACGAGGGGGCATCGGCGGGCAACCGCATCACCCGGGAGCGTCGCCATGCCCCCTTCCCCGCCCCCTTCCCTGCCCCTGACGCGCGACACTCCACCGGCGGGGCCGCCCGACCGCTCGCACGCGGCGGCTCGGGTGGCGCTGGTGCTGGGACTCGCCGCGCTCGGGCTATGGACCCTGCACGGCTTCCTGCCGGCGCTCGTCTGGGCCGCCATCCTGGCGCTCGCGCTCTGGCCGCTCTACGTGCGCGTCGCCCGGCACCTGCCGGCCGGGCCGCACGACATCCTGCGGCCGGCCCTGTTCACGCTCGCGGTGGCGCTGGTGGTGCTGGTGCCGCTCGCGGTCGTGGCCGTGCAGGCCGCCCGCGAGGTGCGCGACGTGCTGCACTTCTGGCGCGAGATCGAGCGGTCGGGCTGGCCGGTGCCCGAGATCGTGAGCAGGCTCCCGTTCGGCGCCGGGGCCGTGACGACGTGGTGGCGAGACACGCTCGGCCATCCGGCCGGCGCCTCCGAATGGCTACGCCACCTCGACAGCAGCGCGTTCGTCGGCGTCGGGCGCAGCCTCGGCACGCAGGTGGCGCACCGGGCGATGCTGTTCGGCTTCACCCTGCTGACCCTGTTCTTCCTGTTTCGCGACGGGCCGGCCCTGGTCGGGCAGGGCCTGACCGCCTGCCGCCGGCTCTTCGGCCCGCGCGGCGAGCGCGTGGCCCGCCAGATGGCCCTGTCGGTGCACGGCACTGTGAACGGGCTGGTGCTGGTCGGCCTCGGCGAGGGCTTCCTGCTCGGCCTCGTCTATTTCGCCGCGGGGGCGCCGCACCCGGTGCTCCTCGGGACGATCACGGCGCTCGCCGCAATGATCCCCTTCGCGACCCTTTTTGCCGTCGGGCTCGCGGCCCTGCTGGTCGCCCAGGCGGGCAGCCTCGCGGCCGCGGGCGCCGTGGTGGCGGCGGGTCTCCTCGTCACCTTCCTGGCCGACCACCTCGTGCGCCCGGCCCTGATCGGCGGCGCGGCCGGCCTGCCCTTCCTGTGGGTGCTGCTCGGCATCCTGGGCGGCGTGGAGAGCTTCGGCCTTCTCGGCCTGTTCCTGGGACCGGCCGTGATGGCGGCCCTGGTGCTGCTGTGGCGGGACTACACGCAGGAGGAGCCCGGTTCGGCCGCGCCGCTGGTGGACGCGCGCGGCGATGTGCTCTCCCGCTCGGGGTCGTAGCACTGCAATCAGCTCGGCTATGCCGATGGCGGCTTCCGACCCATAGCAGCCGCGATCCGTCCGCAAACTTTCGAGGTATGATTCGGCTGAGACCGACACAGCCGGGAGACACTCAGTGCTGGAATGGCTGCGCCGAACCTTGACCCGGCAGATTACCGGCGAGCTGCATCAGGCCGAAGAACGCTTGTCGCGGCGGCTCCAACTCGTTGAGCAGCGACTTGCCGAGACTGAGCAAGTCCTCATCCGACATGGCCTTCAGATTGCCAGGATTGACGGGCGCGCCTCGGTCCAGAGAACAAGTGTCACGGCTTCGAACGGAAGTGATCAGACCGAACGTATGACGACTGGACCGAAACAAATCGACCGCTAACCCGATTGCGTGAGATCGGAACGTCCACTTGCCACCGGCGATCTTTCGAAGGATCCGGCATCAGGCAGCTAGGTCATTGCCGGGCCGCAGGTCCGTCAGTGCGCCCTCGGCTCCGCCTTGCGAGCCTTGCGTCGATCCTTCCTGCGCGGCTTCCTCGGCGGTGGCGCGTCCTCTTTCCACCCCATGCGGCCCTTCCACCGCCGCGCCGATAGGTCGTCGACCCTCGCCATCAGCCCGCCCCGGACCCGTCCCACCCCCGGAGACCCCCTTTGCCCTCCTCCCCCCAAACACCGGGCGTCGCCTCCCGCCTCGCCGCCCTCGGCCTGACCCTGCCGCCGGTGCCCTCGCCCCGCGGCGCCTTCCTGCCGTACTCGCGCAGCGGCGCCACGATCTGGCTCGCCGGGCAGATCTGCGAGTGGGCCGGCGAGGTGCGCTTCTCCGGCCCGCTCGGGGCGACGCAGGACCTCGCGGCGGGGCAGCGGGCGGCGGAGCTGTGCGCGCTCAACCTGCTGGCCTCGCTCAGCCTCGCCCTCGACGGCGACCTCGACCGGGTGGTGCGCTGTCACCGCCTCGGCGGCTTCGTGCAGGTGGTGCCGGGCTGGCCGGACGTGCCGAAGGTGATCAACGGCGCCTCGGACCTGATGGCCGCGCTGTTCGGCGAGGCCGGCCGTCACGCCCGCACGTCGGTCGGCGTCGCGAGCCTGCCGGCCAATGCCAGCGTCGAGGTGGACGGGATCTTCGAGGTGCGCTGATCGAGGCTCACGCCTCCTCGTCGTCGCCCGGCTCCAGCGTCGCCTTCACGGTGCCCAGCACGCGCCGCGCGATGTCGGAATCGGGGTCGTCGCGCGTGAGCGCGTCCTCCAGCATGGCGAGATAGCCTGACAGCTCGTGCCGGTAATGGTCGGAATCGATCCCGCGCAGGATCCGGGCCAGGAAGCCGATCGCCATCTGAAGCCCGACCTGCTTGGCCGCGACGTCGGCCTGCGCCTCGGAGAGCCGCCCGATCATCTCGCCGTGATTCGCCGACAGGACGGTGAGGCCGTTGATCTTGTCGTCCAGGGTCATGGCGTCCTCACCTGAGCCGGCGCGCGGCCGCCCCGCGAAAAAGCGCGCCACCACGAGAAAGGGCCTCTCCCCGGCCGGGGAGAGGCCCTGTCGGTTACCGCATGTCCCCGCCGGGCGTCACGGCCCGGCTTCGGGCGTCACGCGGCGAGCTGGCGCAGCACGTAGGGCAGGATGCCGCCATTGCGAAAATATTCCAGCTCGTCGAGGGTGTCGATCCGGCAGGTGAGCGGCACCTCCCGGGTCGTGCCGTCCGCCGCCGTGATCTCGGCGGTGAGCGTCTGGCGCGGCTTGAGGTCGCCCTCCAGGCCCCGGAGGGTCACGGTCTCGTCGCCCTTGAGGCCGAGGGAGGCCCAGGTCGTGTCGCCCTGGAACACCAGCGGCACTACGCCCATGCCGACGAGGTTCGAGCGGTGGATGCGCTCGAAGCTCTCGGCGATGACGGCGCGCACGCCCAGCAGCTTGGTGCCCTTCGCCGCCCAGTCGCGCGACGAGCCGGTGCCGTACTCCTTGCCGGCGAAGACCACCAGCGGCGTGCCCTCGGCCTGGTAGCGCATCGCCGCGTCGTAGATGTACATTTTCTCCCCGCCCGGCTGGTAGAGCGTCCAGCCGCCCTCCACCACCGTGCCGGAGGCGTCCTTCACCATCTGGTTCTTGATGCGGATGTTGGCGAAGGTGCCCCGCATCATCACCTCGTGGTTGCCGCGGCGCGTGCCGTACTGGTTGAAGTCCTGCACGCGGACCTGATGCTCCTGCAGGTAGGCGCCGGCCGGCGAGGCCGCCCGGATGTTGCCCGCGGGCGAGATGTGGTCGGTGGTGATGGAGTCGAGGAAGAGGCCGAGGATCCGGGCGCCGACGATGTCGGTGACCGGCGCCGGGGTTTTTTGCATGCCCACGAAGTAGGGCGGGTTCTGCACGTAGGTGGAGCCGGGGTTCCAGTCGAAGGTCTGGGCCGGGGTGACCTCCACCGCCTTCCAGTTCTCGTCGCCGCCGAAGACGTCGGCGTAGCGCGACTTGAACAGGCCCGACGTGATGGTCTTCTCGATGAAGGCGTTCACCTCGGCCGAGGAGGGCCAGATGTCCTTCAGGTAGACCGGGTTGCCGTCCGCGTCGGTGCCGAGCGGGTCGCGGGTGAGGTCGACCTGCATCGAGCCGGCGAGCGCGTAGGCCACCACGAGGGGCGGCGAGGCGAGGTAGTTCGCCCGCACGTCCGGGTTCACCCGGCCCTCGAAGTTGCGGTTGCCCGACAGCACCGCGGCGGCCACCACGTCGTTGTCGTTGATCGCCTTGGAGATCGGCGCCGGCAGCGGGCCGGAATTGCCGATGCAGGTGGTGCAGCCGAAGCCCACGAGGTTGAAGCCGAGCTTGTCCAGGCTGTC
Source organism: Methylobacterium oryzisoli (assembly GCF_046557895.1). Classification (NCBI taxonomy): domain Bacteria; kingdom Pseudomonadati; phylum Pseudomonadota; class Alphaproteobacteria; order Hyphomicrobiales; family Methylobacteriaceae; genus Methylobacterium; species Methylobacterium oryzisoli. The sequence continues at coordinate 19,939 of NZ_JBKIBX010000036.1, forward strand.
CTGCAGGCCGGCCTTCTCGAGGTACTCCGCCACCACCTGGCTGCCCGGCGCGAGCGAGGTCTTCACCCAGGGCTTCGAGCGCAGGCCCTTGGCCACCGCGTTGCGGGCCAGCAGCCCCGCCCCGATCATCACGCTCGGGTTCGAGGTGTTGGTGCAGGAGGTGATCGCCGCGATCACCACGTCGCCGTGGCCGATGTCGAAGTTCGCGCCCTCGACCGGATAGCGCTTGGCGAGGTCGGCGGCCTTGCGGAACTCGGTCTCCATGGAGCCGGCGAAGCCGGTCTTGGCGGCGTCGAGCAGCACCCGGTCCTGCGGGCGCTTGGGCCCGGCGAGCGAGGGTCTCACGTCGCCGAGGTCGAGTTCGAGCGTGTCAGTGAAGACCGGGTCGGGCGTCGCGGCGTCGCGCCACATCCCTTGAGCCTTGGCGTAGGCCTCCACCAGCGCGATGCGCTCGTCCGCGCGGCCGGTGACGCGCAGGAAGTCGAGGGTCTTGGCATCGACCGGGAAGAAGCCGCAGGTCGCCCCGTACTCGGGCGCCATGTTGGAGATCGTGGCGCGGTCGGCCACCGCCATGTCGTCGAGGCCCGGGCCGTAGAACTCCACGAACTTGCCCACCACGCCCTTCTTGCGCAGCATCTGCGTGACGGTGAGCACGAGGTCGGTGGCGGTGGTTCCCTCCGGCAGCTTGCCCGAGAGCTTGAAGCCGACGACCTCCGGGATCAGCATCGACAGGGGCTGGCCGAGCATCGCGGCTTCCGCCTCGATGCCGCCGACGCCCCAGCCCAGCACCGCCAGGCCGTTGACCATCGTGGTGTGCGAGTCGGTGCCGACGAGGGAATCCGGGTAGGCGAGTTCCTGGCCGTCCTCGAACGCCTTGGTCCAGACCGTCTGCGACAGGTATTCGAGGTTGACCTGGTGGCAGATGCCGGTGCCGGGCGGCACCACGGAAAAGTTGTCGAACGCCGTCTGGCCCCACTTGAGGAAGGTGTAGCGCTCGCCGTTGCGCTGGTATTCCAGCGCCACGTTGTCGGCGAGCGCCTTCGGGGTGCCGAACTCGTCGACGATGACCGAGTGGTCGATGACGAGATCGACCGGCACGAGCGGGTTGATCTTCTTCGGGTCGCCGCCGAGCGCCACCATGGCGTCGCGCATCGCCGCGAGGTCGACCACCGCCGGCACGCCGGTGAAGTCCTGCATCAGCACCCGCGAGGGCCGGAACGCGATCTCGGTCTCGACCTTGCCGCGGTTGTCGAGCCACGCCGTCACCGCCGCGATGTCGGCCTTCTTGACCGAGCGGTCGTCCTCGAAGCGCAGCAGGTTCTCCAGCAGCACCTTCATGGAGAAGGGCAGCCGGCTGGCGTCCGGCAGGCCGTTCTTCTCGGCCTCGGGGATCGCGTAATAGGTGTAGGTCCTGGCCCCGACCTGGAGCGTCTGACGGGATTTGTAGCTGTCGATGGATGCCACGGCGTGGTCCTCGCGAGGGTTGTCGAACACGGCGCAGGCATCACCTGCGCCAGACTGGCGTGTTCGGCCGGATGCGCTGACGGCACGCATCCGCGTGGCGGACACGTCACCGCTTCCCGCGCGACACCCGCGAAGCCGAGCCGCGGATGCGACGGTGCGCGCGCCGCCCCGGGGGTGCCCGGACTGGATTGCGCGAGAGACGGTTTGGACGCCTCTAAGGTCGCGCGGCGCAGCCAGGGATGCGTATAGAACACTTCGAAACTGCCCGCTACGGGGGCGATGGGATGCGGACGTGAGGCGGACGATGGAGGACGAGACGCGGGGCGGCGCATGGATCGTGCGGCCATGCGGCTGACCGCCGAGGGGCTCGCCTGCCGCCGCTCGGGGCGGCGCATCTTTTCCGGCCTGTCCTTCGCCCTGGGGCCGGGCGAGGCGCTGGTGGTCACGGGGCGCAACGGGGCCGGCAAGTCGTCGCTGCTCGCCATCCTGGCCGGCCGGCTCGCGCCGGAGGCCGGCACCCTGCGGGCCGAGAACGTCGGCGAGCGCACGATCCCCGAATGCCTGCACGTCGTCGGGCACCGGGACGGGCTCAAGGGCGCGCTCACCGCGGACGAGAACCTGACCTTCGCCCGCGATCTGCTGGGCGCCGCGACGCTCGCGCCCCGCGCGGCGCTGGCGCGGCTCGGCCTCGCCCACGCGGCGGGGCTGCCGGTGGCCTACCTGTCGGCCGGGCAGCGGCGGCGCGTGGCGCTCGCCCGCCTGCTCGTCTGCCGCCGGCCACTCTGGCTCCTCGACGAGCCGACCGCGGCCCTCGACGTCGCCTCGCAGGGCCTGCTCGCCGGGCTGATGCGCGAGCACCTGCGCGAGGGCGGCCTCGTGATCGCCGCCACCCACCAGGCGCTCGGGCTGGAGGAGGCGCGGACCCTCTCGATCGAGGATTTCCGGCCGACCGGCCCGGCGCGCAGCGATCCGTTCGCCGAATCTCCCGCCGAGGCCGCCCGATGATCCGCCCCTTCCTCGCGGTGCTGGTGCGCGACCTGCGGCTCGCCGGCCGGATCGGCGGCTCGGGGGCGCTCTCGCTCGTCTTCTTCCTGATGATCGTCGTGCTGGTGCCCTTCGCCCTCGGGCCCGACCTCAACCTCTTGTCGCGGATCGGGCCGGCGATCCTGTGGCTCGCGGCGGTGCTCGCCACCCTGATCGGCCTCGATCGCCTCTTCCAGGCCGACGAGGAGGACGGCTCCCTCGACCTCCTCGCCGGGGCGCCCGCGCCCCTCGAACTCGTGGTGCTCGCGAAAGTGCTGGCGCACTGGCTCACCACCGGCCTGCCGCTCGCGCTGGCCGCGCCCCTGTTCGGGCTCCTCGTGGCGCTCTCGCCGGCCGCGATGGCCGGGACGAGCCTGACGCTGCTGGTCGGCACGCCGGCGCTCACCTTCATCGGGGCGGTGGGTGCCGCGCTCACCGCCTCGATCCGCCGCGGCGGGCTGATCCTCGCCGTGGTGGTGCTGCCCCTGATGATCCCGACCCTGATCTTCGGGGTGTCGGCGGCGGACGCGGCCACGGGCGGCACCGTGCCGCTCGCGACCCCGCTCCTGATCCTCGGGGCGCTGAGCCTCGTGGCGGGCGTGGTGGGCACCCTGGGCGCCGCCGCGGCGCTCCGCTGGAGCGAATGACCCTCAGAACACCGCCTGCCCGAGCAGCACCGCCGCGATCACGATCACCACCGCGATGATCAGGAAGAGGCCGAACAGCAGGCGGGCGATGCCGCGGGCGCCCGAGGCCACGTTGGTGAAGCCCAGTGCACCGGCCACCAGCGAGATCACGAAGAAGATGATCGCCCATTTCAACATGGCAGCGGAAGTCCCGTCTCTGCGAAAACCGGATCGATAACCGGCACGGCCACGCTTCGTTCCGCGGCCACTGCGCCCATCGTCCGCATTGCCGGGCCGGGGCGGGGCGCGCTACACCGCCTGCATGGCACAGGGGTTCTTCACCCGGCTCGCCCAGCCGGGCCGCTTCATGCGCTGGTCGGGCGCCGCCCTGCCGTGGATCGGCGGCCTCGCGGGCGTGCTGCTGCTCGCCGGCCTCTACCTGTCGTGGTTCGTCGCGCCCGCCGACTACCAGCAGGGCGAGACGGTCCGGATCATGTTCATCCACGTGCCCGCCGCGTGGCTCGGGGTCTTCTTCTACGGGGCGATGGCGGTCTCGGCGCTCGGCACCCTGGTCTGGCGCCATCCCCTGGCGGACGTGGCCCAGCGCGCCGCGGCCCCGATCGGCGCCGCCTTCACGCTGATCTGCCTCGTCACCGGCTCGCTCTGGGGCAAGCCGATGTGGGGAACCTACTGGGTCTGGGACGCGCGCCTGACCTCGATGCTGGTGCTGCTCCTGATCTACGCCGGGCTGATCGCCCTGTGGCGGACGATCGAGGATCCGGGCCGGGCCGCGCGCGCGGTGGCGATCCTCACCCTGGTCGGGGCCGTGAACCTGCCGATCATCAAGTTCTCGGTGAACTGGTGGTCGACGCTGCACCAGCCGGCCTCGATCCTGCGCATGGGCGGGCCGACCATCCACCCGACCATGCTCTACCCGCTCCTCGTGATGATCGCGGCTTTTTCGGTGCTCGGCATCGCGCTCCATCTCGCGGCCATGCGCACCGAGATCCTGCGCCGCCGGGTGCGCACGCTGGCGATCCTCGAAGCCGAGCGCCTCGACGCCCCCAGCCCCGCGGCCCAGGCCGCCTGACCCCGGGACGCCTGCCGTGGACCTCGGACCGCACGCCGTCTTCATCCTGGGCGCCTACGCCTTCACCGCCCTGGTGGTGGGCGGGCTGATCCTGCACGCCGTCCTCGACCACCGCGCGCAGAGGCGGGCGCTGGCCCGGCTCCAGGGCGGGGGGAGCGACGCGTGAGCGCTCGCGAGACCGCGCCGCTCCCGGAGGCCGGCGCGCCCGCCGAGGAGGCGCCGCGCCGCGGCCGGCTGCTCTTCCTGCTGCCGCTCCTCGTCTTCGTGGCGCTCGCCGGCGTCTTCCTCGGCCGGCTGCTCACCCGGGGCTACGATCCCTCGACGGTGCCCTCCGCGCTGATCGGCCAGCCGATCCCGGCCTTCAACCTGCCGCCCCTGCCCGACCTTGTGGCGGAGGGTCGGCCGGTGCCGGGATTTTCCAGCGACGACCTCAAGGGCAAGGTCACGGTGCTCAACGTCTGGGCCTCGTGGTGCGCCCCCTGCCAGGTCGAGCACCCGATGCTGATGCGCCTGTCGCGCGACGGGGTGAACCTCGTCGGCATCGACTACAAGGATGCCCCCGAGAACGGCCGCCGCTTTCTCGGCCGGCACGGCAACCCCTTCCGGGCGGTCGGGGTCGATGCGAGCGGGCGCACGGGCATCGATTTCGGGGTCTACGGCGTGCCCGAGACCTTCATCATCGGCCCGGACGGCCGCATCCGCGACAAGCTCGTGGGCATCCTCACCCCCGACAACTACGCGGCCTTCCTGGAGAAGGTGCGGGCGGCGGAGAAGTAGGTCCTACTTCGGCAGCGCGTAGATATTGACCTCCAGCCCGTCGTCGCCCGGGTCCTTCAGGTCCGTGAGGTACTCTTCCACGAAGGCGTCCTGGACCACGATGCCCTTGGCGTCGAGATAGGCCGTCACGGTCTCGTAGGTCTGGTCGATCTCGCCGTAGGGCCCCTTGTGGACGAAGCGCAGGGCCTTGCCGCTCGGCGTGGTTCCGAAGCGCAGACCCTCGGGCTTGGTCTCGGGGATGCGCTCGACCGGCACCATCGCCTCGTACTGGAACCCCTCGTCGTCCGTGCGGGTGAAGACCGCCACCGGCCGCCCGACCGCCCGGATGCCGGCCCGGGCGAGGTCCGCGTCGAGGCGCGCGAAGGTCTCCTTGAGGCTCGGCACCGCCGCATCCCACTTGGCGCTGCCGGCCAGGATCGCGGCGGGGCGCGCGGGCAGCATCACCTCGTCGACGTCGGACGGGTCGCCGGGTTTCTCGACGAGCGGCTGGCGCGGGCCGGCGGGCGCGGGGGCCGCCGGCACCGCCTTCTCGGGCAGCGGCGCCCTGGGCGCCTCGGCCGGCCCCGGGCCCGGGCCGGGATTGGTCGTGGTCGGCAGCGAGTTGGTCTGGGCCGGCGGGGGCGCCTGGGCCGCGGCGGTCGCGAGGGAGAGCAGGAGGGCGAGCGCGGTCAGCGGGGTACGGGAAGCTGTCACGGGCGAGGCGCTCCGGTCGGAAGAAGGGTTCGGCCCGCGATTCGCCGGCAGGCTCGAACGCCCCCGACCCTACTGCCGTTCCGGCAGCGCGGCGAGAGCGCCGCTCGCGCGCGGCCCCAACTCGGTCCATATACCGGGAAACCGCCCCAGACCCGGACCCCTTTTCGCATGTCCCCCCTGGCCCATCGCCGCTTCCTGAAGATGAACGGGCTCGGCAACGAGATCGTGGTGCTCGACCTGCGCGGCACGGGCGCCGTGGTGCGCCCCGAGGAGGCCCGCGCCATCGCGGCCGATCCGCGCTCGCGCTTCGATCAGCTGATGGTGCTGCACGATCCCCGCGGCCCCGGTGCCGAGGCCTCCTTGCGCATCTACAACACCGACGGCTCGGAGGCGGGGGCCTGCGGCAACGGCACGCGCTGCGTCGCCTGGGCGATGCGGGAGGACCCGCGGATGGGCCGCCCGGGCGGACGCCTCGTGCTGGAGAGCCGGGCGGGGCGGCTCGCCGTGGACCGCGTCTCGGCCACCGTGTTCACGGTGGACATGGGACCGCCGCGGCTCGCCTGGGACGAGATCCCGCTGGCCGAGCCTTTTCCCGATACCCGCCGCATCGAATTGCAGATCGGCCCGATCGACGATCCGGTGCTGCACTCGCCCGGCGTGGTGAGCATGGGCAACCCGCACGCGGTGTTCTTCGTCGACCGCGACCCCGCCGGCTACGACCTCGCCCGGATCGGCCCGCTCCTCGAAGCCCACCCGATCTTCCCCGAGCGCGCCAACATCTCGCTGGCGCAGGTGATCGATCGCGGCCGCATCGTGCTGCGCGTCTGGGAGCGGGGCGCCGGCCTCACCCGGGCCTGCGGCACGGCGGCCTGCGCGGCCCTGGTCGCGGCCGCGCGCCTGCGCCTCACCGGGCGCGAGGCGGTGGTGAGCCTGCCCGGCGGCGACCTCACCATCGCCTGGGGCGAGGACGACCACGTGCGCATGACCGGCCCGACGGAACTGGAATGGGAGGGCTCGCTCGCGCCCGGCCTGTTCGCCGGGGCGGCCTGATGCCCGTGGAGGTGCTGAGCTTCGGCTGCCGCCTCAACGCCGTCGAATCCGACTCGATGCGGCTCCTCGCGGAGGGCGCCGGCCACCGCGACCTGACGCTCGTCAACACCTGCGCGGTGACGCAGGAGGCCGGCCGGCAGGCCCGCAAGGCGATCCGGGCCGCCGCGCGCGCCGCGCCCGGCCGGCCGGTGGTGGTGACGGGCTGCGGCGCGCAGGTCGAGACACAGGCCTACGCGGCGATGCCCGAGGTCGCGGCCGTGATCGGCAACGACGCCAAGCTGCGGGCCGCGACCTGGAGGCCGGAAAGCTGGGCGCGGCTCGGGGCGGAGCGCGTGCGCCCCGACGACATCATGGCGGTGCGCGCCGCGCCCGCAGTGCCGGTCGCCCGATCGGCCGGGCGCACGCGCGCCTTCCTGCCGGTGCAGACCGGCTGCGACCACCGCTGCACCTTCTGCGTCATCCCGTTCGGGCGCGGTCCCTCCCGCTCGGTGCAGGCCTCCTCCGCGGTCGCGCAGGTCCGCGCCCTGGTGGCGGACGGCGCCCGCGAGGTGGTGCTCACCGGCGTCGACCTCACCGCCTACGGTCGCGACCTCGCCGAGGGGACGAGCCTCGGCGGCCTCGTCAAGGCGATCCTGCGCGCGGTGCCGGACCTCGACCGGCTGCGCCTCTCCTCGATCGATTCCGTGGAGGCCGATGCCGACCTCCTCGACGCGCTCGCCACCGAGGCACGGCTGATGCCCCACCTCCACCTCTCGCTGCAGGCGGGCGACGACCTGATCCTCAAGCGCATGAAGCGCCGCCACGGCCGGGCCGACGCGATCCGCTTCTGCGAGACCGTGCGGCGCCTGCGCCCCGACACGGTCTTCGGCGCCGACCTGATCGCGGGCTTTCCCACCGAGACCGAGGCGCAGTTCGCCCGCTCCCTCGACCTCGTGGAGGCCTGCGGCCTCACCCACCTGCACGTCTTCCCCTACTCGCCCCGCCCCGACACGCCCGCCGCCCGCATGCCGCCGGTCGCTCCCGAGGCGATCCGCTCCCGCGCCGCCCGCTTGCGCGAGGCCGGCGCGGCGGCCCTCGCGCGCCGCCTCGACGGCGAGGTCGGCCGCACCGCCCGGGTGCTCGCCGAGCAGGGCGGGACCGGCCGCACCGAGGCTTTCCTGGCGGTGCGGCTGCCGGAAGGCGTGGCGCCCGGGACGATGGCCGATCTCGCGCTCACCGGGCATGACGGGCGGGTGCTCACCGGCATCCTCGGATGACCGCGCCGCGCGGGGCGCCGCCGCAAGGTCCGGGATCCTCCCCTGAGCGCGAGACCGCACGGTCCGCCCGGCCGACGACCCTCCGGTCCCGCTACGAGGACGCCGTCCGCGCCCTGCAGCAGCAGGTCGCCGCGATGCGGCGCGACAGCTTGTCCGCCGAGGCCATCGCGCGGGCCGTGCATGCGGAGCGCCGGCGCTTGGCCGTTCACTTCAAGGATCTGACGCCGGAGCCCGACCGGACCCGCATCCGCGAGCGGACGCTACAGGTCTACGGACGCCCGGACGGTCCCTCGATCGCGTTCCTGAGGGCGCAGGGCAAGTCCTGGGAGGCGATCATCGAGAGCGCGACGCGTCCGGGCCGCATGGACGAAGGGCGGTCCGACCCGGCGGACGACCGGGACTGATCCGCGATCCGAGGAATCCGTTCGGATCTCGGATCAGACACCCCGCGCCGCGGAGCCGAGGCTCCGCACGCCTGAGCGAAGCCGAGATCCGCAGCACCAAGGGCTGCCTGGGCTCACGTCAGGATGCCGTATGACGCCATCCCCCGGAACGGTCGCGATCCCGTGCTGCGTCATCGTGCGGGCGGTGGCGTGCCGGCGCATCTCGGCCCGGGCGACCGAGTCCCTTGCGCCCCGCGCCCCGCCGCGCCATCAGGCCGCCGATGTCGCCCGCCCTGCCCTCTCTCCCGATCGAGGCCGTCCTCGGCGATCTGCTCGGGGTACTCGAAGCCCGCCCGAACGCCGTCCTGGTCGCCCCGCCCGGGGCCGGCAAGACGACCCGCGTGCCCCTCGCCCTCCTCGACGCGCCCTGGCGGGAGGACAACCGGATCATCGTGCTGGAGCCCCGCCGCCTCGCCGCGCGGGCCGCGGCCGAGCGCATGGCCTCGCTGCTCGGCGAGCGCGTCGGGGACACGGTGGGCCTGCGGGTGCGGCTCGGCTCCAAGGTCTCGGGGCGCACCCGCATCGAAGTCGTCACCGAGGGCGTCTTCGCCCGCATGATCCTCGACGATCCCGAACTCACCGGGATCGCCGCCGTGCTGTTCGACGAATTCCACGAGCGCTCCCTCGACGCCGATCTCGGCCTCGCCCTCGCCCTCGACGCCCAATCGGGGCTGCGCGAGGACCTGCGGCTCGTCGCGATGTCGGCGACCCTGGACGGCGCGCGCGTCGCCCGGCTGATGCAGGACGCCCCCGTGATCGCCTCGGAGGGCCGGGCCCACCCGGTCGAGACCCGCTACCTCGACCGCGACCCGAACCGGCGCATCGAGGAGGCAGTGGCCGAGGCGGTGGAGCGGGCGCTGCGGGCCGAGCCCGGCTCGATCCTCGCCTTCCTGCCCGGCCAGGGCGAGATCCTGCGCGTCGAGCGGCTGCTGCGCGAGCGGCTGGAGCGCTTCCCCGAGGTCGATCTCGCGCCGCTCTACGGCGCGCTGGAGCGGGGCGAGCAGGACCGGGCCGTGCGCCCGTCTCCGCCGGGGCGCCGCAAGGTCGTGCTGGCCACCTCCATCGCCGAGACCTCGCTCACCATCGAGGGCGTGCGCGTGGTGGTGGATTCGGGCCTCGCCCGGGTACCGGTCTACGAGCCCGATCTCGGCCTCACCCGCCTCGTCACCGTGCGGGCCTCGCGCGCCGCGGTGGACCAGCGCCGGGGCCGCGCGGGCCGCACGGAGCCCGGCCTCTGCTACCGCCTGTGGGCCGAGGCGGCGACCGGAGCGCTCGAACCCTTCACGAAGCCGGAGATCCTCTCGGCCGACCTCGCCGGCCTCGTCCTCGACTGCGCCGCCTGGGGGGTGTCCGATCCGGCCGCCCTGCCCTTCCTCGATCCGCCCCCCGCGCCGGCGCTGGCCGAGGCGAAGGCGCTGCTCGCCGGCCTCGGCGCGCTCGACGCGGACGGGCGCCTCACGCCCGACGGGGCGCGGCTGCGGGCGCTGCCGCTGCCCCCGCGCCTCGCCCGCATGGTGGTGGGAGCCGGGCGGCACGGACGGGCGGCGGCGCGGGAGGCGGCCGACCTCGCGGCGGTGCTGGTGGAGCGCGGCCTCGGGGGCGACGCGGTCGACCTCACCGAGCGCGTCGAGCGCTACCGCCGCGAGCGGGCGGGCCGGGCCGAGGACATGCGCCGCCTCGCCGCCGGCTGGGTGCGGGCCGCCGAGCCCGCTCAGGCTGAGGGCGAGGTCCCGTCCCTCGGGGCGCTCCTGGCGCTGGCCTATCCCGACCGGATCGCCCGGGCGCGGGGCCGGCCCGGCGAGTTCGTGCTGGCGAACGGGCGCGGCGGCGCCCTCGATCCGGCGCTGGCGCTCGCGCGCGAGCCCTTCCTTGCGGTGGCCGAGATCGTCGGCAAGGCCGCTTCCGCGCGCATCCTCGCGGCGGCGCCGCTCGGCCTCGACGCGATCGAGGCCCTCTTCCCCGATCGGATCGAGTCCCGCACCCTCGTCGCCTTCGATCCGGCCGCGAAAACCCTGCGCGCGCGCGCCCAGCGGCGCCTCGGCGCGCTCACCCTCGGCGAGCGCATCCTGCCCGCACCCGCCGACGAGGCGGGCGCGCGGCTCCTCGCCCGGGGCATCGCGGATCTCGGGCTCGACGCCCTGCCCTGGTCGAAACCCGCCCTGCAATGGCGCGAGCGGGTGCGGTTCCTGCACCGGGCCGAGGGGGAGCCCTGGCCCGACCTCTCGGACGCGGCGCTCGCGACCGGCGTCGAGGCGTGGCTCGCCCCCCACCTCGTCGGGCGCACGCGCCTCGACGAGATCGGCGCCGACACGGTGTTCGAGGCGCTCCAGGCCCTGCTGCCCTGGGCCCTTCGGGCGCGGCTCGACACCGAGGCGCCGACCCATGTCGAGGTGCCCACCGGCTCGCGCATCCCGGTCGATTACGGGGCCGAGGAGCCGGTCCTGGCCGTGCGGGTGCAGGAGCTGTTTGGCCTGAGCCGCCACCCCACCCTCGGCGGCGGCCGGGTGCCGCTGGTGCTCCACCTGCTCTCGCCGGCCCAGCGCCCGATCCAGATCACCCGCGACCTGCCGGGTTTCTGGCGCGGCTCCTGGGCGGGCGTGCGCGCCGACATGCGCGGCCAGTACCCGCGGCACCCCTGGCCGGAGGATCCGGCGAACGCCGCCCCGACCCGGCGGGCGAAGCCGCGGGGGACGTGAGCGCCGTCATGCCGTGTTCTAGACACATGGTCCGTGCCCAGTCGTTGCGAGATGCACGCCCATGAATGTCAAGAAATGACGACGGCACCGTGCATGTGCGTGCGCAGGCGAGGTCGGTTTTTCGACTGATCTGGAGATCAGCTCGAGGCTGAGCGCATTTTGGCATCCGTGTCGGCTTTCGTTTTGCGGCGCACAGATTTCCTTCCCTTGATCGCCGGTGGGATGCTCAGGGTCGCATCCGGCCTGCCCGGCAGGCTGACGACGACCTTGACCTCCCCGCCGAGCGCCGCCGCGATCCGGGCGATCGTGGACACCTGCATGTCCGCCGTCGGCTTGCCTTCAAGCTTGGCGACGTAGGCCTGAGACGTCTCGAGCGCGTCGGCGAGTTCGGCCTGGGTCATCCCCATCTCGCGCCGAAACTGTGCAAGCGTTCGACTCTCTTGAATGAGGCGGTCCGCCTGCATGCGGATCTCCGCCTGATCCTCCGCGGAAAAATCGGCGAGGATATCGGCGAGCGGCACGGTGGCGCCGGGCTTGGTCCCGTTCGTCATGACTTGGGCCTCCTCGTCCCGGACTGCGTCTTCGTCGCGTCCCGCATCCCCTGCTCGGCCGCGGCGAACCGGTCGTCGGCCTTGGCGATCATCTGCTTGTAGACGAGCGCGGAGGACTTTCCACCCTTGGCGGCCGCTGCGAGCACGATGGCCTTGCGCCGCGTATCGAAGGCATAAGCCACCCGCCATTCGACCTTGTTCACGGTCGGACGCAGCTCCTTCATGTTCGCGTGCTTCGACCCCTTCAGGCTGTCGGCCAGGGGCCGACGAGCTGAGGCCCCTCGCTCGCGAGGGCCGTGGCGTAAGCAGCGATCGCCTTCCGCACGTCGGCATCGAGCGCCCTGAACTCGGCGCGGAACGCGGCATCGAATTCCACTGACCAGGGCATACGGCCTGATATAACCTCTGAGTTATATCGTCAATGACTTGGCGGCTATCGTGATGGTCTGCCGGCGCGACATCGCGGCGATCGTGGCCCACCCTCGCGTGCCGAGGCGGTTGGTGCCATGCGGACACGCTCGAACGACCGAGGTGATCCGGCCTGCGCAGGAGTGCGGCCGAAGGCGGATCAGGACCGGCGCCAGCGCGCCTCCACCACGGCCGTCGCGGCCCGGAACGCGGCCTCCGCGTCGAGATCCGTGGTGTCGATCACGACCGCGTCCTCGGCGATGCGTAAGGGCGCAGCCGCGCGGTCCTTGTCGCGGGCGTCGCGGCGCTGGATGTCGGCGAGCACCGCCTCGTAGGCGACCGCCTCGCCGCGCCCGCCGAGTTCCCGGTGGCGGCGGCGGGCGCGCTCCTCCGGCGCCGCGGTGATGAACAGCTTCACGGGCGCGTCGGGGCAGACCACGGTACCGATGTCGCGCCCGTCGAGCACCGCCCCGCCCTCGGCCCCGGCGAAGCGCCGCTGCCAGTCGAGCAGCGCCGCCCGCACGGCGGGCAGCGCCGAGACCACCGAGGCCGCCTCGCCCATCGCCCGCTCGCGCAGACGCGTATCGCCGAGGGATTCCGCCCGGAGCGACCGGGCCGCGTCCTCCGCCGCGGCGGGATCCGCGAGGTCGCGGTCCGCATCGAGCAGCGCCAGCGCCACCGCCCGGTAGAGGAGCCCGGTGTCGAGGTGCGGCAGGCCGTAATGCAGCGCGAGGCGTCGGGCGAGCGTGCCCTTGCCGGAGGCGGCCGGTCCGTCGATCGCGATCACCATCCCGCCCTCACGCCGAGAACGCGGCGCCGAGCGACCGCAGGTCGGGCAGGAAGCCGGGATAGCTCGTGGCGATCATCGCGCCGTCGTCCACCGTCACGGGGTCGCGGGCGGCGAGTCCCATCACCAGGAATGCCATCGCGATGCGGTGGTCGAGATGCGTCGCCACGGTGCCGCCGCCCGGCGCCGCCGCGCCGTCGCCATGCACCAGGAGGTCGTCGCCCTCGACCCCATGGGCGACGCCGTTCTGCCTCAAGCCGTCCGCCACCGCGGCGAGGCGGTCGGATTCCTTCACCCGCAGCTCGTGCAGGCCCCGCATCCGCGTCGTGCCCTGCGCGAAGGCCGCCGCGACCGCGAGCACCGGGTACTCGTCGATCATCGCGGGCGCCCGCTCCGGGGGCACAACCACGCCGGTGAGGCGGCTCGCCCGCACGCGCAGGTCCGCGACGGTCTCGCCGCCCTCCTCGCGCTCGTTGAGCCGCACGATGTCGGCGCCCATCTCGAGGAGCGTCGTGATGAGGCCGGTGCGCAGCGGGTTCATCATCACGCCCTCGATCACCACGTCCGAGCCCGGCACGATCAGGGCCGCGACGAGCGGGAAGGCCGCCGAGGAGGGATCGGCCGGCACCACCACGTCGGCCGCCCGCAGGGTCGGCTGGCCGGTGAGCGCGATCGCGCGGCCGTGGCCGCCCGGCCCGTGCGGCGTCACCGCCACCTCGGCCCCGAACAGGCGCAGCATCCGCTCGGTGTGGTCGCGCGTCGCCGCCGCCTCGATCACCGTGGTGGTGCCGGGCGCGTTGAGCCCCGCGAGCAGCACCGCGGACTTCACCTGGGCGGAGGCCACCGGCGTCTCGTAGGTGATCGGGATCGCCTCCGCGGGACCGCGCAGGGTGAGCGGCACGCGCCCGCCCTCCTGCTGCGCCACCACGACCGTGCCCATCCGCTCCAGCGGATCGAGGATCCGGCGCATCGGCCGCTTGCGCAGGGAGGCGTCGCCGTCGAAGGTCGCGGTGACGGGCTGGCCGCCGACCACGCCCATCATCAGCCTTGAGCCCGTGCCAGCGTTGCCGAAATCGAGCACGCCCTCGGGGTCGCTCAGGGCGCCGATGCCGACGCCCCGCACCCGCCAGCGCCCGGGACCGTCATGATCGATCCCGGCGCCGAGCGCCCGGGCGGCGGCGGCGGTGCGCAGCACGTCGTCGCCTTCGAGCAGGCCCTCGACGCGGGTCTCGCCGATGCTCAGCAGGCCCAGGATCATCGCCCGGTGCGAGATCGACTTGTCGCCGGGCGGGCGCAGGGCGCCCCGCAGGGGTGTCCCGGCCCGGGCGGCGATGGGGGACGGAGGGGAATCGTGCGACACGGGCAGGCTTGACCGGCAGGGGGTGAAGGGGGCGGCGGGTCCGTTACCACGCGGGCGGGCGCCCGTCATCCGCCACCCAAGGCGGGACGGAAGGATGGTGTCCGCCGCGATGATCGGCGCGGTGATTTGACAGCGGCGGCGCCCCCGACTAACCGGGCGCTTTCCCGACGATCCTCAAGGGCTTTCGAACCGTGGCCAGACCGGAACTCGGCTTGAAGCGCCAGTGCATGAGCTGCGGCGCCAAGTTCTACGACCTCAACAGGGACCCCGCCACCTGCCCCAAATGCGGCACGGTCTACCAGATCGCGGCCCTGACCACGACGCGGATGCCGGCCCCGGCGATCGCCAGCCGTCCGAGCCCGGAGGACGACAGCGACGAGGAGACGAGTGGCCCCGAGATGGTCTCCCTCGACGAGGTCGAGGCCGCCGAGGAAGGCGCCGACACCTCCGTGGACGACGAGGCCGACGTGGGGGATGCGGGCGGCGACGACGACACCTTCCTGGAGGAGGACGAGGAGGGCGGCGACGACGTCTCCGACCTGATCGACGGCGACATCGAGTCGGACGAGGAATCGTGAGCCCGCCGCGGCCGAGGCGACGCCCGGGCCGCGCTTAAATCCCGGCCGCGTCTCGCGAATCCGGCCCCGTCACGAAATCTTCGCGCAAGGACGCCGCGGGGGCTTGTCTCGGCCGCGGCGCCCTCATATACAGCCGCCACCGAACGCGGCAGCCCCTCGGGGCGCTTCGGACGGCTCTCGCCGACGTCCCAACCGTCGGCGCCGATCAGTGGGGCCATAGCTCAGTTGGGAGAGCGCTTGAATGGCATTCAAGAGGTCGGCGGTTCGATTCCGCCTGGCTCCACCAGATCTCCTCCGGTCCTGAGAACCCGGATTATCACCCGGTCGCTCGCGCGGCCGGTCGACTGCGCGACACCCGCGGTGCGTCCCATGGCGCCGTGGACGAGGATGGGGCCATAGCTCAGTTGGGAGAGCGCTTGAATGGCATTCAAGAGGTCGGCGGTTCGATTCCGCCTGGCTCCACCAGATCTCCTCCGGTCCTGAGAACCCGGATTATCACCCGGTCGCTCGCGCGGCCGGTCGACTGCGCGACACCCGCGGTGCGTCCCATGGCGCCGTGGACGAGGATGGGGCCATAGCTCAGTTGGGAGAGCGCTTGAATGGCATTCAAGAGGTCGGCGGTTCGATTCCGCCTGGCTCCACCAGCGCATCGATCGGCCTGACGGGCCAAGCCCTGACGACGCGGTCGACGTGGCGGGCTCGGATCTTATCCGCTCTTCCCGCTTGATAGCCGTGGGCAATCGCGGCCGCCTTCTCTTCAGCCCTCCCGGCCATTTCCAAGACGAGTGGAACGAAGCGGAAGGAGATCCGGGAGCCAGCCCAATGAAGCCGCGAAGCGTCAGCCTTTTGCGACGGTGCTGACGAGCAGAGCCGCTTCTTCCAGCGGTGAAAGTCGACCAAGCCTCGTCGTGCTATTGCGGTGCCCCTGACGCTGGATTGGCTGAGCCCCGCGCATCACCGTGAGGCACAGGGGGCGGCCGGATGCGCCGAAGCCGCCGCGCGGGGTGAATACCCGGCCTGAGATCCGCCGGCTGACGCGCTCCCCCACGCCGAGCGAGGGAGGAGCGCGCCGCCCACGGCATCACGCCTTCATGGCGTCCGCCTTCTCGATCAGGGCCTCGGCCATGCGGATCGAGGCGATGTCGATCAGGCGGCCGTCGAGGGAGACGGCGCCGCGCCCGGCCTTGGCCGCCTCCTCCATCGCCTGGAGGATGCGCCGCGCCTTCGTCACCTCGGCCTCGGTGGGGGTGAAGACCTCGTTGGCCAGGTCGATCTGCGAGGGGTGGATCGCCCATTTGCCCTCGAAGCCGAGCGCCGCGCAGCGCCGCGCCGCCGAGCGGTAGCCGTCCGGATCGCTGAAATCGCCGAACGGCCCGTCGATCGGGCGCAGCCCGTAGGCGCGGCAGGCCACCAGCATGCGGTTCTGGGCGAAGAGCCAGGGGTCCTGCCAGTGGGTCTCCCGGCGGCCCTCCTCGTCCTTGTCGGTGAGCACCGAGAAGTCGGGGTTCACGCCGCCGATCACGGTCGAGCGGGCGCGGGTCGAGGCCGCGTAGTCGGCGACGCCGAAGGACATCGCCTCCAGCCGCTTCGAGGATTGCGCGATCGCCTCGACGTTGGCCATGCCGAGCGCCGTCTCGATCAGCACCTCGAAGCCGATCGGCGTCTCGCGCTTCTTGGCCTGCTCGATCTGGGTGACGAGCACGTCGATCGCGTAGACGTCCGCCGGCACGCCGACCTTGGGGATCAGGATCATGTCGAGGCGCGGGCACGCCTCCACGATGTCGACCACGTCGCGGTACATGTAGTGGGTGTCGAGACCATTGATGCGGATCATCATGGTCTTGCTGCCCCAGTCGATCTCGTTGAGCGCCTGGATGATGTTTTTCCGGGCCTGCTCCTTGTCGTCGGGCGCGACGGCGTCTTCCAGGTCGAGGAAGATCACGTCCGCGGCCGACTTCGCCGACTTTTCCATGAAGGTCGGGTTGGAGCCCGGCACCGCGAGTTCCGAGCGGTGCAGGCGGGCCTTGGCCTGCGGGATCAGGGTGAAGCTCATGCGGGTCTCTCCTCGTCGGGGATGATGCAGTGGGCGCGGCCGTCAGCCCGTGGCGCCGAAGCCGACCGCGATGCAGTTGATCGAGAGCAGGAGCGCCGACTTGAAGCTCTCGCGCCGGCTCTCGTCGGGCTCGCCGCGGAAGCGGCGCAGCAGCTCCACCTGCTCGCGGCTCACTTGGTTGATCACCGGCAGGCGCTCGGCGAGCCGGGCGCGGTATTGCGGGAAGCGCTCGGCGACGCCTCGGTCGCCGCTCACCCGCATCACCATCGCGCAGGTCAGCCGGTACTCGGCCTCGATCATGGAAAAGATCTCCTCGCGGATGCGCTCGTCCTCCACGAGGCCGGCGAAGTCGCGGGCAATGGCGAGGTCGACGGTGAGCAGCGTCTTCTCCACCTCGTCGAGGACGAGGCGAAACAGGCGCGATTCCGCGAACATGCGCCGCAGGAGCGCCTCGCCGCCCTCGCCCCGCACGTCGAGGAAGCTCTGGAGCCCGCTGCCCACCCCGTACCAGCCGGTGATGACGTGCCGGTTCTGCGACCACGCGAAGACCCACGGGATGGCGCGCAGGTCGCCGAGCGACCGCGCCCCGAAGCGGCGGGCCGGGCGCGAGCCGATGTTGAGGAGCGCGATCTCGTCCAGCGGGCTCGCCGCCCCGAAATAGGTCACGAGGTCGGGGTGCGACACGAGCTTGACGTAGGCCGCCCGCGAGGCGCCCGAGAGCGCCTCCAGGGCGTCGTCGAACTCGGGATGCGGCGCGAAGGACCGGTCGCGCTCGGACTGGAGCGCGTGCGCGAAGACCGAGGAGGCCAGGAGCTCCATCTGGTAGGCGGCGGTGCCGCGGTTGGCGTACTTGAACGACACCACCTCGCCCTGCTCGGTGGTGCGGAAGCGCCCGCGGATCGAGCCCGGCGGCTGGGCCGCGATGGCCCGGCCGGTGGGCGCGCCGCCGCGGCTCACCGAGCCGCCGCGGCCGTGGAAGAAGGCGATCGGCACGCCCGCCTGCTTGCCGATCTCGGTGAGCTTGGCCTGCGCCTTGGCGAGTTCCCAGTTCGACGACACGAAGCCGCCGTCCTTGTTGGAATCCGAGTAGCCGATCATCACCTCCTGCACCCCGCCCTGCCAGCGGGTGGAGCGGCGGACCAGCGGGATCTGCAGCAGGTCCTTCATGATCTGCGGCGCGGCCCGCAGGTCGTCGATGGTTTCGAACAGCGGCACGATCGGCAGCGGGCAGATCTCGACGCCGGCCGCGTCGAGGAACAGGCCGGCCTCCTTGGCGAGCAGGTAGACGCCGAGGATGTCGGGCACCGAGTGGGTCATCGACAGCACGAAGGCGCCGAACGCCTCGCGGTCGAGGTCGGCGCGCATCTCGCCGACCAGCCGGAAGGTCTCCAGCGTCTCGCGCGCCTCGTCGGGCAGCGACTGGAACGAGCGCTGGCCCGCGAGCGGGCGCGCCAGCTCCTCCAAGAGCCAGTCCCGCCACGCGGGCGAATCGACGTCCGGCGGTTCGGCCTCGTCGGCGTGCCCCTGCGCCCACAGGGCGTGGAGGGCGCGCGTGGTGCGGGTGGTGTTTTCGCGGATGTCGAGGCGCACGGTCGAGAAGCGGAAGATCTCGACCATGCGGCGCACTGGCCGCACGAGGTCGACCGCGAGCGAGGGGCATTTCGCGTCGGTGAGCCCCTGCTCCAGAATGCGCAGGTCGTTGATGAGTTCGTCCGCGTCCGAGTAGTCGGGTGCCCCCGTGATCGCGTCGCCCTCGTTGCGGGCGATCGTCGCCTCCAGCTTGCGCAGGATGCAGGTGAGGTACTGCCGATAGACTTCGCCGGGGTTGCGCCGCTCGATGCCGCGCGCGTCGCCGCTCGCCGCGAGCTGGCGCGCCAGCTCCGCCTTGAAGGAGGCGGGGGCCGGCAGCGAGCGCTCGCTGATCGAGAGCATGCGCCCGAGATGCGTGACGCCGTCGCGGTAGCGGCGCATGCTGGCGAGCGCGTTGCGGCGCAGGGTGGCGCGGGTGACGGCGGCGGTGACGAAGGGATTGCCGTCGCGGTCGCCGCCGATCCACGAGCCGAACTGGAAGAAGGCCGGCACCTCGAACGTCTCGTCCGGGTAGTATTCCCGCAGGCTCTCCTCCAGGGAGACCATCACCTCGGGCAGCATCTCGAACAGCGTCTCGTCGAAGAAGTGCAGGCCCCAGGCCACCTCCTGCTCGACGCTCGGCTTCTCGAGGTGGAGTTCGCCCGTCATCCAGACGAGTTCGATCTGGTCGCGCAGATCCGCCATCAGGCCGGTGCGCTCGCGCTCGGTCCAGCGCGGCAGCTCCAGTTCGCGCAGGAGCAGGTAGATGCGCCGGAACTTTTCCAGCACCGTGACGCGCTTGCCCTCGGTCGGGTGCGCGGTGAGCGTCGGGCGGATGCGCAGGTCCTTGAGGAGCGCGTGGATCTCCCGCGCCGGGATGCGCCGCTCCACCGCCTCGGCCAGCACCGCGCTGAAGGAGCCGCGCAGCGCATGGCGTCCCTCCGTCCGCTCCACGTGGCGGCGGCGGCGCATGGCGGTGTTCTGCTCGGCGATGGAGATGAGCTGGAACCAGATGCCCTGCACCTGCAGCGCGCGGGCCATCAGCTCGGGCGAGAAATCGGAGATGTTGGCGTTGCCGTGCAGCACGCCTTCCAGCTCCGGCTCGTGGCGACGGCAGACGTCGAGCAGCGAGTGGAACAGGATGTCGATCGCCTCGCGGAACGAGGTGCCGGTGATCACGGGCGGCGCGAACGACGGATCGGCCGCGCCGGCGGGGACGGGAAGCGCATGGTTCATCGTCGGCCCCTTGGCTCGTGGGGGTCCGGGGCCCGAGGCCCCGGCGGGTCGAGGGCAGAGCCCCGTGGGGATCGGGGCGGAGCCCCGGGCGGGGGCTGCGCGCCCCCGCAACCGCGCCAGAGGGGCGGCCGCCCCTCTGGGCTCCGGTCAGGCCGCCCGGCGGCGGGAGGCCATGACCTGCGCCATGGTGGCGCCGAACTCGCCCGGGCTCGGGGCGACGGTCAGCCCGTAGGAGCGCATGATCTCGGCCTTCTCGGCGGCGCTGTCGCCGGCCGCCGAGATGATCGCGCCGGCATGCCCCATGCGGCGGCCCTTCGGGGCGGTGAGGCCGGCCACGAAGCCCACGACCGGCTTCGACATGTTCTCCTTGATCCAGGCCGAGGCCTCGGCCTCCTGCGGGCCGCCGATCTCGCCGATCATCAGCACCGCGTCGGTGTCCGGATCCGCCTCGAACAGCGCGAGGTGGTCGAGGAAGGACGAGCCGTTGATCGGATCGCCCCCGATGCCCACCGAGGTCGAGATGCCGAGGCCCACCGCCTTCATCTGCGAGGCCGCCTCGTAGCCGAGCGTGCCGGAGCGCGAGATCACCCCGATGTTGCCCTTGAGGTAGATGTGGCCGGGCATGATGCCGAGCATCGACTTGCCGGGCGAGATGATGCCGGCGCAGTTCGGGCCGACCACCATCGAGCGGCGCTCCTTGGGGTAGCGCTTGAGGTAGCGCTTCACCCGCATCATGTCCTGGGCCGGGATGCCGTCGGTGATCGAGCAGATCAGCCGGATGCCGGCATCGGCCGCCTCCATGATGGCGTCCGCCGCGAAGGGCGGGGCCACGAAGGTGATGCTGGTGGTGGCCCCGGTCTCCCGCACCGCGTCCTTGACGGTGTCGAAGACCGGGATGCCGAGATGGCTGCGCCCGCCCTTGCCGGGGGTCACGCCGCCGACGACGTTCGAGCCGTACTCGATCATCTCCTTGGCGTGGAAGCTGCCCTTGTCCCCGGTGATGCCCTGGATGAGGATCGGGGTCTTCTCGTCGATCAGGATGCTCATGGGGTGGTCCTCCTTCAGGCCGCCGCGCGGCCGCCCTTGACGGCCTGCACGGCCTTCTCGGCGGCTTCCGTCAGGGTGTCCGCGGTGATGAGGTCGAGCCCGCTCTTCTCCAGGATGGCCTTGCCGGCCTCGACGTTGGTGCCCGCGAGCCGCACCACGAGCGGCACGGTGATCTGCACCTCCTGGGCGGCCTGGATGACGCCCTGGGCGATCCAGTCGCAGCGGTTGATGCCCGCGAAGATGTTGACGAGGATCGCCTTGACGTTCGGGTCCGAGAGGACGAGCCGGAAGGCGGTGGCCACGCGCTGCGGGCTGGCGCCGCCGCCGACGTCGAGGAAGTTCGCCGGCTCGCCGCCCGCGTGCTTGATCATGTCCATCGTCGCCATGGCGAGGCCCGCGCCGTTGACGATGCAGCCGATCTCGCCGTCGAGGCCGATGTAGTTGAGGTTGTGCTCGGCGGCCTGCGCCTCGCGCGGGTCGCTCTGCGAGGGGTCGTGCATGTCCGCGATGGCGCGGCGCCGGAAGAGGGCGTTGTCGTCGAACGACATCTTGGCGTCGAGCGCCAGCACCCGGTCGTCCTTGGTGACGACGAGCGGGTTGATCTCCAGCATGGTGGCGTCGCAGTCGCGGAAGGCGCGATAGGCGCTCATGATGGTCTTCACGGCGCCGCCGACCTGCTTGATGTTGAGGCCGAGCTTGAAGGCGAGTTCCCGCGCCTCGAACTGCTGCAGGCCCACCGCCGGCTCCACCACGACCTGGAGCAGCGCCTCCGGATCGGTGGCGGCGATCTCCTCGATGTCCATGCCGCCGCGCTGCGAGGCGATGACGCGCACGCGCTCGGCCTTCCGGTCGAGGACGAAGCCGAGATAGAGCTCGCGCTCGAACGGGTCGGCGGTCTCGATGTAGACGCGCTGGACCGGCTTGCCCTCGGGCCCGGTCTGGTGCGTGACGAGGCGCTTGCCGAGCAGGTCCTTGGCCGCGTCGCGCACCTCGTTGTAGGTCTTGCACAGGCGGATGCCGCCGGCCTTGCCGCGGGCGCCCGCGTGGATCTGCGCCTTCACGGCCCAGTGCCAGCCGCCGAGTTCGGTGGCGGCGTAGACCGCCTGGTCGGGGCTGAAGGCGACGGCGCCCTTCGGGATCGGCACGCCGAAGCTCGCCAGCAATTCCTTGGCTTGGTACTCGTGGACGTCCATGATCGCCTCCTCGTCTCGTCTTCGGGCATCTTGGATCGGGACGCGCGGCCCCGTTCCGGGAGCGGCTGCGCTCCCGGTCGAAGATGATCCCCGCCCTGCCCCTGGGGCATCCGCTCCCGGCTGTCGCCGGGAGCGGCCGGTCAGCTCAATTTTGCTTTGACAACATCGTAGGTCTTCTCGGTCAGGGCATCGGTCCCGGAGAGAAGACTTTCCAGTTCGCGCAGGCGTCCCTCCGCGAAGTCGCGGTCGGTCATCGCCTTGGCGTTCACGTAGACGTTGAGCGCCGCGCTGCGCAGGCCCGCGGCGGCCGACAGGACCGCGACGCCCGCGTCGCTGATCACGTTGAGGTTGCCCTTCTCGGCGGCGACCGCCGCGAGGTCGATGACCTCCCGGCAGGCGCGGCAGCAGGCGAGCGGCACGTCGGTGGCCTGCCGGAGTGCGACCTGGATCGCCTCCGCGCGGGTCGCCTTCTCCGCGTCGCTCGCCTTCGGCAGGCCGTAGGCGCCCATCACGGCGTCGAAGGCCGCGACGTCCTCGGCGATCATGCCGGTGAGGGTGGCGCGCAAGTCCTCCGCCTTGTCGCGGAGCGCCTTCAGCTCCTCCTCGACCTCGGCGTACTTCTTCTTGCCGATGGTCAGGTTGCAGACCATCGACACCAGCGCCGCCCCCATGGCGCCGGAGATCGCCGCAGCCCCGCCGCCGCCGGGGGTGGGCTGCTCGCTCGCGAGCCCGTCGAGGAAGCCCGCGACCGTTTCGGTCGCCGCGGCCGTCTCGGGCGCCGCGGCCGTCCCGGGCGCCGCTTTGGTGTCGTGCTCGGCCATCACGCCATCTCTTTCGCCAGCGCGTAGATCTCTTCCGCGTCGAGGAGCGACTCGGTGCTCTCGAACAGCTTGGCCACGCAGGCGCGGTGCAGCTTGAGCTTGAGCCCGCCGATGCCGAGCGCGCCGAAGGCCTTCTTGCCGTGCCGGTCCTTGCCCTTGTCCATCGCCTCGATGCCGCCGAAGCCCAGCGGCGGCTGGGCGTTGTAGTCGGCGAGGAACTGGATGCTCGCCTCGTTCCGCCACGCCTCTTCGGGGAGGAGTTCGAGGCCGATGGCGCCGGCGGAGAAGACCACGTGGGCGCCCTTCACGGCCGCCGCGCGCGCGCCGGCATCGGCGGTTTCGAGCGCCTGCACGGCGACGCCGAAGCGCGTCTCGATCGCGCGGGCCGATTCCTCGGCCTTGGCCTTGGAGCGCCCGGTGAGCACCACCTCGGCGCCCTCGCGGGCGAGCAGCGCCGCCGAGCGCATGCCGACCGGGCCGGTGCCGGCGAGCACCACCGCGCGGCTCCCCTTCAGCGACCCGGCCGCCTTGGCGACCAGCGCCACGCCCGCCGCCGCCGTGGTGTTGGAGCCGTTCGAGTCCAGCATGGCGGAGACCCGGAAGGGCCCGAAGAAGCGCTTCTTGACCGCCTCGAACACCGCCTCGCCGGCCGCCATGTTGCCGCCGCCGACGAAGATCGCGGTCGACTTCTTCTCCGAGCCGCCGCGGGTGTAGATCGTCCCGTCGACGAGCGCGCCGACGGTGTCGGGCGTCACGTTGCCGTAGCCCGTGATGGCATCGGCCCCGCCGTCGTAGCCCACCACCGTGTCGAACACGCTCGGCATGGCGTCGGTGTCGAATTGGAACAGAAGCTTCTTCATCTCACTCATGATCCCTGGCCGCTCGCGCGGCGCTTGCCCT
This sequence comes from Methylobacterium oryzisoli, assembly GCF_046557895.1. NCBI lineage: Bacteria > Pseudomonadati > Pseudomonadota > Alphaproteobacteria > Hyphomicrobiales > Methylobacteriaceae > Methylobacterium > Methylobacterium oryzisoli. Next base: position 43,560 of record NZ_JBKIBX010000036.1, read on the forward strand.
GGCCGCTCGCGCGGCGTGCGTTCCTCCGGGCGGCCGGCGGCGCCCTGGCGCCCGCCCTCCCCGGCTCCCGTGTTCGAGCGCCTTCGCGCCCTATTCCACGACGTTCTGCGGACGCCCCGCCACGAAAGCCTCGATGTTGTCGACGAGCTGGTCGGAGAGGATCTGCATCGCCTCCTTGCTCGCCCAGGCCACGTGCGGCGTGACGATCAGGTTCGGCAGGTCGAGGTCGAGCAGCACGTTGCCGTCCACCGGCGGCTCGGTGGTGAGCACGTCGAAGCCCGCCCCCGCGATGGTGCCGTTCCGCAGCGCCTCGGCGAGCGCCGCCTCGTCCACCAGCCCGCCCCGGGCGGTGTTGATGAGGATCGCGTCGCGCTTCATCTTCGCGAACTCTTCTCGCCCGATCATGTTGCGGGTCTCAGGCGTCAGCGGCGCGTGCAGCGTGATGACGTCGCTCTCGCGCAGGATCGTCTCGAAGTCGACCAGCCCCTCCTGCGGGAAGACGTCGTAGGCGATCACCTTCATGCCGAGCGCCTCGGCGCGCTTGGCGATCGACTTGCCGAGCGCCCCGTATCCGACGATGCCGAGCGTCGAGCCCGCGATGTCGCGGATCGGATAGTCGAAGTAGCAGAACTGGCGCGACTTGTTCCAATCCCTCCGGCGAGTCGAATTGGCGTAGGGCACGATGGCGCGGCGCAGCGCGAAGATCAGCGCGACCACGTGCTCGGGCACGGTGTTGAAGGCGTAGTTGCGGATGTTGACGACCGTGATGCCCTGCTCCTTGGCCACCGCCTTGTCGACGATGTCGGTGCCGGTCGCGGCGACCGCGATCAGCTTCAGCTTGGGCAATTGCCGCAGGGTGTCGGCCCGCATCGGCACCTTGTTGACGATCGCGATCTCGGCGTCGGCCAGCCGCTCGACGATCTGGTCGGGCGCCGTGACGTCGTACTCCTTGTAGGTGTGCGGGAAACTGAACTCGCGCACCTGGGCATCGAGCGTCTCGCGGTCGAGGAAGACGATCGTGTGGGACATGCGTGGGGTCTCCGGGCTGGCCTCGTGCGGGAAGCGGGGCCGCGGGTCCGCCATACCAGACCCGCGGCGGATTCCTCACGCCCGGACGACGCCGTCGGAGTGGTTGCGGTCGAAGATGCCCGCCTCGCTCGGGCGCCGGTCCTTGGCCAGGATGGTCTCGCGGAAGTGTTTTTGCGCGGCCCCGACGCCGCTGCCCGGCTCGATCTTGATACCCGCGTCGAGCATCGCCATCTCGGCGCCCGCCAGCGCGCCGAGCAGCATCAGGTCGTTGAGGTCGCCGAGGTGACCGATGCGGAAGAGCTTGCCGGCGACCTTGGACAGGCCGGCGCCGAGCGCGAGATTGTAGCGCCGGAAGGCGATGTCGATCACGTCGGCGCCGTTGATGCCCTCGGGCACCATGATGGCGCTCACCGTGTCGGAGTTCCACTTCGGGTCCTTGGCGCACAGGGTGAGGCCCCAGGCGCTCACGGCGGCGCGGCAGCCGTCGGCCAGCACCCGGTGGCGCTCGAACACCCGCTCCAGCCCCTCCTCGAACAGGCAGCGCATCGACTCGCGCAGGCCGTAGAGCAGCGGCAGGGCCGGCGTGTAGGGGAAGTAGCCGGTGGCATTGGCCTTCGACTGGTCGCCGAAGTCGAAGTAGACCCGGCGGCACTCGGCGGTCTTGTAGGCGGCGAGCGCCTTGGGGCTGACGCAGACGATGCCGAGGCCCGCCGGCAGCATCAGGCCCTTCTGCGAGCCGGTGATGGCGCAATCCACGCCCCACTCGGAGGCCCGGAAGTCGATGCTGCCGATCGAGGACACGCCGTCGACGTAGAGCATGGCCGGGTGGCCCGCCGCGTCGATCGCCCGGCGCACGGCGCCGACGTCGCTCGTCACGCCGGTGGCGGTCTCGTTGTGGACGATCATCACCGCCTTGATGCGGTGCTCGCGGTCGGCGCGCAGCGCCTCCTCGATCCGGTCGGGATCGGCGCCCGTGCCCCATTCCTCGTCCTGGATCACCACCTCGAGCCCGATGCGCTGGGCGAGGTCGATCCACAGCGTGCTGAACTGGCCGAAGCGCGAGGCCAGCACCCGGTCGCCCGGCGAGAGCGTGTTGGTGAGGGCCGCCTCCCAGGCGCCGGTGCCGGAGGACGGGAAGATGAAGACCTGCCCGTCCTTGGACTTGAAGACCTTCTTCATGTCCTCGAACAGCGGCAGCGTCAGGTCCGGGAAGGACGACGAGCGATGGTCCTCCATCGGCACGATCATCGCGCGCTGCACGCGCTCCGGCACGTTGGTCGGCCCCGGCACGAAGAGGAAGTTGCGACCCGGCCGTCTCGATCCTGCCATGATAGCCTCCAGTGTCCTTCACGTCTCAATGCATCGAGACCCGGTGCCGGGCTCGCGGGGGAAAGCCGGGCGGCCGCCTTGAGCGGCGCCGGAAGGACGGAAGGCGTGCCGGAGCGCGGCGTCCCGCTTGGTCGCCGCCGAAGATCCTTGAGCCGTCCCGTCCGTTCGTCGTTCTCTCTCACGGGAGGCGGGCCGCGAACGAGACCCGGCGCCGACCGCCCTTCCGTGTTGGCCGGACTATGGGTGGCGGCGGACTGGAAGGAAAACTGAAAAAACTTTCTTTCTCGTTCAAAAAATTGGAATTTGTACTTTGGCCCAAGCGCTTGTCCGAGCGATCCGCCGCCCGGCCCTTCCGGGCCGGCGCCGTCGGGGCCGGATCCCGCCTCTTCAGTATTGGGCGAGCAGAGGGCGGCGAACCATTTCGCCCGTCACGCATTGACCAAAGGCACAAGCATCAAGCGGAGGACCGGACATGTTGGTCAAGTCTCTCGTCGTGGCAGGAATCCTGTCCCTGGGCGCCGGCGCGGCGCAGGCCGGGGATGCGGCGCTGACCGAAGCCGGGATCATGCCCCTGGACGTGGTCGGCTTCTCGGAGAGCGTGCCGAAGGGCATGCCGCTCTTCGCCGCCCTGCCCCGGATGGCGCCCGGCGCCGAGTCCGACGTGCGCGACGTCGGCATGAGCGGCCTCGTCGCCTTCGGCACCCGCGTGCCGTCGTCGCTCGATCCCAACGCCGACATCGCCACCGGCACCGTCAAGGAGTGACGGCGCAAGGAGTGACGGTGACTAGGCCGAGAGCGGCCGGCCGGAGCATCGGGCCGGCCTCATCCGGATGATACCGGTTGGCGGGGGCTGCGATCCCGCCATTCTACCCCTTTCGGGTGATGTTTCCGCAACCATTGGCCGCGAGGATGGGCGCCGATCGAGATCGGACCGCCTCATGCCCGCGCACCTATCCCCTCTCCTGTCGGCCGCCGGGATCATGCTGGTGTGCGCGGTGGTGCGGGCGGTGCAGCTGCAGGCGCGCGACCGGTCGTCTCCCCTGCTCGGCGTCGCGCTGCTCCTCCTCGCCACGGCGCTGGCGGTCGTGACCGTGCGCGACGCACCCCGGACCGCCCCGCCCGAAGCGGGCGAGGTGGCGTTCGCCGAGGCGCTGTGACCCTGCGCAGACTTGTACGGGGCAAGTCCGCTCAGGATTTTGCTGGTGCATCATGTCCGCCGCCGAACCGGTGACCACGTCGGCGACTGATGCTTAGCTGTCAGGCGGTGAGCGCCACCAGCCGCGCCGCCGCATCGAACTCGACCTTGCGCGCGGCGCGCCGCACCTCGGCCTCCTCGTCGCGGCCCCAGACGCTCGCCTGGAAGGTCTCGTCCACATGGGCCGCCTCCCAGGCCGCCTCGGCGGTCAGGTGGCGGTGCAGCACCGCGAGGGCGAGCAGGACCGATCCGGTCATCGTCGTCATCACGTGCAGGCCCGTGAGAGCGAGCGGGTTGTCCACCGCCCCGACCGCCCGCGCCACCGCGGCGAGGGAGCCTTCCGGCTGCGCCACGTGCATCACGCCCTCGCTGAGGGTGAAGCGTGCGCCAAGGGCCTGCCGCGCCCAATCGAGCACCGGATCCCAGGCGGCCGACTGGCGCGCCACGAGGCGCTCCGGATCGCCGGCCCGGTAGACGAGCAGGTCCGAGCCCGCATAGGCCGCGATGTCGGCCGCCACCGCCTCGGCCTGCGCGGCCACGCCGTCGAGGGCCGTGTTGACGATGCGCGTGAGCGGCATCCGGCTCGGGTCGATCACCTCGCCCTGCGCCCCCCATTCCTGCGCCAGCGCCTCGGCCAGCGCGGCCTGCGGCACGGCCAACATCCGGCGGCCGGGCGTGCGGGCCGGTCGCCCGTCGAGGACGAGGCGGTGCCCGTCCTCGGCTTCCGTGACGCCGGCTTCGGCGTAGAAGCGCTTGGGCAGGGGCGGCCGGCTCGCCTCGCGGGCTGCCCGGAGGGGATCGGAGGGCTGGCGGGGCTCGCCCAGCCAATCGCGAAGAGTGTCGTCGCTCATGAGGGCGAGATAGGAAGCCGGACCGCGGGATGCGAGCGGTGTCGTCGGGTCCCGGGCCGTCAGGCCCGCCGGCGGGCGTCGAGGACGGCGCCGAGTTCGGCGTAGCTGCCGACGACCTGGAGCGCGCCCGCCGTCAGAAGGGCGTCGGTCTCGTGGTAGCCCCAGCTCACCCCGATGCCCGTCACCTGCGCGCCGCGCGCCATTACCATGTCGTAGGTCGTGTCGCCGACCATGATCGTCTCGGCCGGGCCGATCCCGGCCTCCGTCATTGCCTGTTCCAGCATCGCCGGATGCGGCTTCGAGGGCGCGTCGTCGGCGGTCTGGATCGTGCTGAACCAGCCCTCCCAGCCGTAGGTGGCGACGAGGTGGTCGACCCCGCGGCGCGACTTGCCCGTGGCGATGCCGAGGCTCACGTCGGGCGCCGCGTGCAGGCGCGCGAGGAGGTCCGCGGCTCCCGGAAACAGGGGCTCGCGCAGGGCCGCCTCGGCCCGCAGCCGCCCGAAGGCCGCCTTGTAGTGGGTGGCGAGCGCGGTCACCGGCCCGTCCGCCCCGACCAGCGCCGTGAAGGCCTGGGGCAGCGAGAGGCCGACCACCGAGAGCGCCCGCTCGCGGCTCGGGGCCGGCAGGCCCACGGCCGCGAAGGCGGCGCCCTGCGCCGCCACGATCAGGTGCTGGCTGTCGACCAGGGTCCCGTCGACATCGAAGACGATGAGGGTCACGCGCACGGCCCGTCCGCTACAGCATTGTCCGACGAAGTGGCCACCGGTTCGTCGCAGAAAATGCGACACTATCAAAAGCTTGAGCATGATCCGATCGCAAAGCGATCGGATCATGCTCAAGCCGCCGGGGTGCCCGGCCGTCCCCTCAGGGGCGGCTGCGGGCGGGATTCCCGGGCTGGATCCGCTCATAGCCCAGGCGGCACCGGATCAGGAAGCGGCGCCGTCCGCCGCCCTTGAGATTGCGCCGCTGCGCCGCGCGGTTGCAGGCCGCGTAGGAGTTGCGGCGGCGCACCCGCTGCGGCGCCGCCTTGCCCTCGCCCCGCACGCCGCCGGGTGCGGGAGCCTGGGGCGGCTGCCCCGGCGCCGCGGCCTGCGGCGGGGCCGGCTGGGGAGCCGGGGGTGCGGCCTGCGAGGCCGCCGGTGCAGCGGGCGCGGCCTGTGCGGGAGACTGCTTCTGCGCGGCCGGCGGGGTCTGCGCCGCGGCCGGGTGCAGCGCTGCACCGGCGAGCCCGAGGAGGCCGAGACAGGCGAGCGCGACGGATCTCATGAGCGGGCGAACTCCGGGAGGATCGCTGGACGTAAGGGAAGGCGGGGAACGCGTCCGACGGGCCGGGGACCGCCCGTGAGAATAAGGCGCGGCCGAGCCGTGCCAAGGCCCCTCGCAATCGCCCCTGCCAAGGACCTCTCACAAGGGTACCTGGCCGGGGGCCGTCTCAGGCCTCCGGCGATTCGACGATCGGGTCGTAGCGGCTCGCGTCGAAGCCGAGCAGGTTCCAGCTCTGCGCCATGTGCGGCGGCAGCGGCGCGGTCACGTCCACCGGGCGGTTGGTGCGCGGGTGCGGGATGACGATGCGGCGCGCCAGCAGGTGCAGGCGGTTCTGCAGGCCCCCCGGCAGCTCCCAGTTCTCGATGTCGAAGTATTTCGGGTCGCCGATCAGCGGATGCCCGATATGCGCCGCGTGGGCACGCAGCTGGTGGGTGCGCCCCGTCACCGGCTTCAGCGAGAGCCAGGACAGTTTCTGGCCCGCCTGATCGACCACCGCGTAGTAGGTCAGCGCGTGGCTCGCCCCCTCGTCGCCGTGCTGGGCCACCCGCATGCGGGCGTCGGCCTCGGCCGTCTCCTCCCGGGCGAGGTAGGTCGAGACCCGGCCCTGGCGCACCCGCGGCACGCCGGCCGCCAGCGCCCAGTAGATCTTGCGCGCCGCCCGCGACCGGAAGGTCTTGGCGAGCGTCGCCGCCGCGAGCCGCGTCTTGGCGATGACGAGGCAGCCGGCCGTGTCCTTGTCGAGCCGGTGGACGAGGCGCGGCTTCTGCCCGTCGGGCGTGCGCAGGGCCTCCAGCAGCCCGTCGACGTGGCGCGTCGTGCCGGAGCCGCCCTGCACCGCGAGGCCGAAGGGCTTGTTGAGGACCATCATGTCCTGGTCCTCGTAGAGCACCAGGGAGCGCAGGAAGGCGAGGTCGCCCTCCGCCCGTGCCGGGCTCGGGCCGGCGGGCTTGGGGTCGAGGGTCAGGGGCGGCACCCGCACGCTCGCGCCGGGCTCGACCCGGTCGGCGGCCTTGGCGCGCTTGCCGTTCACCCGCAACTCGCCCTTGCGCACGAGGCTCTGGATGCGCGTGAAGGGCAGTTGCGGGAAGCGCGCCGAGAGGAAGCGGTCGATCCGCATCCCGGCCTCGTCGGGCGTGACCTCCAGGGTCTGCACGCCCGTGGCGAGCGCGGCCGAGGTCGCGGCGCGCAGCTCCCGGCGGGTCGGGCCCGGTGCGGGCTCGGGGCGCGGCGGCCGGGCCGGTGCGGCGGCGCGGACGGCGGGCTTGCGGGAGGCCTTCGGGGCGGCCGGGGGGGCGCTCCGCTCCTCGCGGCGCTCCCAGGGCGAGGCGTCGCTCATGTCGCGTCCGCCGGCGGCGCGCTCGGCGGCGTCGCGCGCGGTGTTGCGCGGCCCCGTGCGCGCCCGCCCGGCCGGGCCGGGACGCGGCCGGCCGCCGCGGGAGGGAGGTTTTCCGTTCATGCCCGGCTCCTAGAGCGCTCTCCGCCGAAGGGGACGCCGGTTCGGCGCGAGAGAGCGCGGAAAAACAAGGACTGAGCGCTCTCCGCCGAAGGGGACGCCGGTTCGGCGTAAGAGAGCGCGGGAATGCAAGACCTTAGAGCTGCATCCGACCGCCACGCGATCGGATGCAGCTCTAAGCATCTTTCGCCGGAATGGTCACCGGTTCGGCGGCGAAAAAAGATGCGGGGCGCGTGGCCGGCGGTGCGCCTCAGGCCCAGGGCGCGCGCACGAAGCCCTCGATGCGGCCCGGGGCGGCCGGCAGCGGATCGGCCTCGGCCACCGCGAAGCGGTGCACCACGTCCGCGGCGAGCCCGCGGAAATCCTCGACGGCCCGGGTGCGGGCGCGGTGGCGGCGCACCGGCATCCGCCGCGCGAAGGCCTCGCTCACCGCCACGTCGGTGCGCACCCCGCGCACCATCTGCCCCGGCCCGAAATGGAGCCGCAACTGCCCCAGCACCTCCCGTTCGACGGTGGTGCGCAGGTCGATGCGCATCGGCGCCACGGCGATGCCCATCGCCGCCGCCCCGTGGCGCAGCATCAGGCCGTGATAGGAGCGGGCGAATTGCCGGACGCCTTCGAGGCCCAGCGGGTCGAGGGTGGTCGGGACGATGACGCCGTCGCTCGCCATCAGCGCGCAGACGGTGAGCGCGGCGGCGGCGGGCGGCACGTCGAGGAGCATCAGGTCGTAGGCGGCCTTGAGCGGATCGAGCGCCGCGGCGAGGCAGCGGATGTCGTCGCCCGCGATCTGCCCGTCGAAGCTCCGGTCGGCCGGCAGCAGGTCGACCCCGTCCGGCGCGCTGCGCTGGATCGCCTGCGAGAGGTCGGTCCGTCGCCCGAGCAGGGGCGCGTGCGCGGTCCCCGCCCCGAGGCGCGCGGCGAGCCCGAAGCCGAGCCCGGCATGCCCCTGCGGGTCGAGGTCGACCACCAGCACCCGGTAGCCGTCGGGGGCGAGGTCCGCCGCGAGGTTCACCGCCGTGGTCGATTTGCCGGTGCCGCCCTTGCAGTTGGCGATCGACAGCACGCGAGCGCTCATGCCGGGCCGGCCGTGTTGGCGGGGAGGAGGGATCGGGGGCGTGGCATCATCGAGGATCGACCCTGATTCGGCGGGTCCGCCGTCGAACCGTAGAGCGGGATGGTTGACGCATCGTCACTCCGGTTTCAATCCTCCTCCCGCCGCCGCGCCCGCTCGGCCTCCCACCACGCGAGGCGCTCGGCGATCCGGCGCTCGAAGCCGCGCTCGGTCGGGCGGTAGAAGTGTTGCCGGTCGAGGCGCTCGGGCCAGTAATCCTGGCCCGAGAAGGCGTCGGGCTCGTCGTGGTCGTAGCGGTAGCCCTCGCCGTAGCCGAGGCGGCGCATCAGCTTGGTCGGCGCGTTGAGGATCGTGCGCGGCGGAGGGAGCGAGCCGTGCTCCTTGGCGGTCCGGGTCGCGGCCTTGTAGGCGGTGTAGAGCGCGTTCGATTTCGGCGCGGTCGCGAGGTAGACGGCCGCCTGCGCCAGGGCGAGTTCGCCCTCGGGCGAGCCGAGGAAGTCGAAGGCGTCCTTGGCGGCGTTCGCCACCGCGAGGGCCTGCGGGTCGGCGAGGCCGATATCCTCCACGGCGGCCCGCACGAGGCGCCGGGCGATGAACAGGCGGTCCTCGCCCGCGTCCAGCATCCGGCAGAGATAGTAGAGCGCCGCGTCCGGGTCCGAGCCGCGGATCGTCTTGTGCAGGGCGCTGATGAGGTTGTAGTGCCCCTCCTGCGCCTTGTCGTAGACGGGAGCCCTCCGCTGGATCAGATCCTGCAGCGTGGCGGCATCCAGGGTCTCCTCCGGCCCGGTCGAGCGCCAGACCTCCTCGGCGAGCGTGAGCGCGGCGCGCCCGTCGCCGTCCGCCATGCGCATCAGGACGATGCGCGCCTCGGGGTCGAGGGGGAGCGGGCGCCCGGTCAGGGCCTCGGCCCGGTCGAGGAGCTTGGCGATCGCCGCCTCGTCGAGGGCGCGGAAGACCAGAACCCGCGCCCGGGACAGGAGCGCGGCGTTGAGTTCGAAGGACGGGTTCTCGGTCGTGGCGCCCACGAGCGTCACGGTCCCGTCCTCCGTCACCGGCAGGAAGGCGTCGAGTTGCGCGCGGTTGAAACGGTGGATCTCGTCGACGAACAGCAGCGTGCCCTGCCCGGTCGCCCGCCGGGCGCGGGCGGCCTCGAACACGCGGCGCAGCTCCGCCACCCCGGAAAAAATCGCCGAGATCTGCTCGAAATGCAGGTTCGTCTCGCGGGCCAGGAGCCGCGCCACCGTGGTCTTGCCGGTGCCGGGCGGTCCCCACAGGATCAGCGAGCCGAGGCTGCCGCCCCGCAGGAGCCGCGTGAGCGCCCCGCCCTCTCCGGTCAGGTGCTCCTGCCCCACCACTTCGGCGAGCCGGGTCGGGCGCAGGCGGTCCGCGAGCGGCCGGGGCGCGGCGGCGTCGAGCCCGGCGGAGGCGAAGAGGTCGGCCATCCCCGCATCAACACCCGGCGGCGGGCATCCCGCAAGGTCCGGGCGCCGGGTCTCAACAGCCGGTGCGCCGCCCGCCCGTCCCGGCCGAGCGTTCGGATGCGCATTCGCTGCCAATGGAAATCGCCCATGATCTGCTGAGTTACAGATCATTTACAAAGATATACTTAAATTGACCTTGCCTCCCGATCATGATAGCCCCTGCCGCGAGCGGACCGGACGACACCCGATATGCAGTATTTCATGAACGTCCTGGATCCGGCGCACCTGCTGTTCTGGGTGACGCCGAACGACATGCGCCAGACCCCGCGGGTGCGGATCATGCTCGACCGGGGCGCGGCGATCGAGATCGAGGCGGGTGTCGAGTTCGCGAACATCAAGGAATGGGGCTGGCACGCGACCGGCCTGTGCGGCTTCGACGTGACCGAGGCGGTCTGTCCGGGCCTCGGCGCGGCGCACCACGTCGAGATCTACGATTGCGAGACCAATTTTCTGCTCTACCGCCGGATCCCGGCGCCGCAGAAGGACGTGCGGCTCCTCGGCCTCGACTACACGGTCGCGCAGGAGAACCCGCTGCGCGACGCCCTGTTCGGCCAGTTCCAGATATCGTATTTCGGCGTGCAGTCGATCCCGCACGAGTTGCTGCGCTGCGTCATCGACCTGCACTACACCGAGTCCGTCTTCATCTACGGCGGCGTGCTCTACCAGCGCTACGAGGAGGTGCTGCGCCAGCGCAAGTACCTCTCCACGATCCTGATCGCCGATCCCTACGTCGAACTGGCCCGGCGGATCCTGTGGCTGCGCCGGGCGGCGGAATCCGCCCAGGACGAGACGCAGCGCTGGCGCACCGAGCACCTCCGCGAGCCCTGCCTCTTCGCCGCCGAACTCGACCTCGCCAACCCCGTCGCCCTGCGCAAGGCCTTCGCGCGCATCGACACGCCGACCTTCCAGTGGCTGGCCAACCCCCTCACCCGTCACCTCGCCAGCATGCAGCCCGACGAGGTGCTGCGCCCGGAGCACTGGCAGGCGGCGATCCAGAACCTGTCGCGCTTCGACGTGATCGGCCACCGGGGCTTCTGGGACGCCTACGCGGCCACGATGCTCGACGTGCTCGGCCTCGACATCGCGCCGCCGCCCGAGCGTCCGATCCCGGCGGAGGTGGCCTCGCTCGCCGATGCGCTGGCCAGCCTCTCGGCGGTCTCGGACCTCGTGGCGATGGATTTCGACCTCAGCGACAAGGTCTACTCGGCGGTGGAGAAGCAATGGGCCGTGGGGCCGGCGGCCTGACCGCTCAGGGCCGCCGATAGACCCAGACGCGGGCCGGCGGCAGGTTCAGCCAGACCTTGTTGGAGCGGCTCGCGGTGTAGCGCGAGGAGCGGGCCGGGATCGGGGGCACCACCGCGTAGGTGAACTGCACGAAGGGCGCGCTCGGGTGCATCAGGTCGTGCGCCTCCTCCAGCAGGTCCAGGCGCTGCTCCAGGGGCTTGGTGAAGAGCGGCAGGCTGGAGATGGTGGCGATGGCGGGCTCCGAGACGATCCCGCGCAGCGTCTCGCGCATCCGGTAGGCATCTCCGCGCAGCACCGTGGCGCGCGGGAAGCGGCGGCGCAGCAGCTCGCAGAAATCGGGATTGTACTCGACCAGAACCAGCCGCTCGGGCTCGACCCCGCGGCGCACCAGCGCGTCCGTCACCGGGCCGGTGCCGGGGCCGAGTTCGATCACCGGCCCGGGCAGGCCGGGGTCGACGTAGGAGGCCATCGTGCGGGCGAGGAGCCGGCCGGAGGGGGTCACCGCCCCGGTCACCAGCGGACGCTCGAACCACGACCGCAGGAAGCGCGCCTCGTCCTCGAACAGGTCGCGGCGCTCGTCCGCGAAGCGCGACAGGGCGATGGCTTTCGCGGTGGATCGGCGGGGCAAGGGCAAGACGGTCAGACCCTTAAATCACGCGGTGACGGACGGCTGTCGACCAAAGGTGCGCTGCCGTCAAGCCTGGAGCCGGCTCGGTACCGGCCGTCCCGGGCTGCGGGACGAGGGAACCTGGGCGGATGCATGCGTGAACGCGGCAGCGGGCAGGCGGTTCACGGGATCAGGCGCGGCCCGATCCGCTCAGGCCGTCGAAGAACTCCTTCACGCGGCTGAAGAAGCCGGCGCTCTCGGGGTGGTTGTCGACGCCCGTGCCCTGCTGGTCGAACTCCTGCAGCAGCTCGCGCTGGCGCTTGGTGAGGTTCTGCGGCGTCTCCACGAAGACCTGGATGTAGAGGTCCCCGACGTCGCGCGAGCGCAGCACCGGCATGCCCTTGCCCTTGAGGCGGAACTGCTTGTTGGTCTGGGTGCCGGCCGGGATGCGCACGGTGGTGTGCGAGCCGTCGATCACCGGCACGGTGATCTCGCCCGAGAGCGCCGCCGTCACCATCGAGATCGGCACGCGGCAGAAGAGATCGGCCCCGTCGCGCTGGAAGAACGGGTGGGGCTTGATCGACAGGAAGATGTAGAGGTCGCCCGCCGGCCCGCCCCGCAGGCCCGACTCGCCCTCGCCCGCGAGCCGGATGCGCAGGCCGTCATCCACGCCCGCCGGCACGTTGACCGACAGCGTGCGCTCGCGCGTCACCCGGCCCGCGCCGCCGCAGGCCGCGCAGGGGTCGTCGATGATCTCGCCCCGGCCCTGGCAGTTCGGGCAGGTGCGCTCGATGGCGAAGAAGCCTTGCGCCGCCCGCACCCGCCCGTAGCCGCCGCAGGTCGGGCAGGCGCGCGGCTTCGAGCCGGCCTTGGCGCCCGAGCCCGCGCAGACCTCGCAGGTCACGGAGGTGGGCAGCCGGATCGTCTCGGTCTTGCCGGTGAAGGCCTCTTCGAGGCTGATCTCGAGGTTGTAGCGCAGATCCGCGCCGCGCTCGCGCCCGCCCCCCGGCCGGCCGGCCCGCGCGCCCGCCCCCGGGCCGCCGCGGGCGTCGCCGAAGAACGTGTCGAAGATGTCCGACATGAAGTCGCCGAAATCGGCGCCGAAGCCCGGACCGCCCGCCCCGCCCTGCGAGAAGGCGGCGTGGCCGAAGCGGTCGTAGGCCGCCCGCTTCTGCCCGTCCGAGAGAGTCTGGTAGGCCTCGTTGACCTCCTTGAACTTGATCTCGGCTTCCTTGTCCCCGGGGTTGCGGTCGGGGTGATAGGCCATCGCGAGCTTGCGGAAGGCGGATTTCATCTCGCCCTCGCTCGCCGTCTTGGCGACGCCCAGCACCTCGTAATAGTCGCGCTTCGACATTCCCCGTCCCCGAGCCCCCTGGGCCACGATCACCCGGATACACGTGCGGTCCCCGTCGTCTCAAGACGACGGGGACCGATGCGGTCTCCACCAATGCCACGTTTCAGCATTCTGCGCGGGATCCCCTCTCCCGTGCGGGAGAGGGGCAGGGGTGAGGGTCCCGGGAGGGATCAGCAAGAAGGCGGAACGGCGCCCGCTACCAGCACCACTGGCCGGAGTGAGTTCTGAGCTGTTGCGCTCCCCTCACTATGGTCCGTGTTTCACTGCGGTCCCACCGGGACCCTCACCCCTGCCCCTCTCCCGCACGGGAGAGGGGTTCCCCGCGCCGAAATAAGCGGCCGGGGGAATCCCCCGGCCGCACCGGACCCCGGATCAGGCCCGCTTCTTCTGGTCCTTGTCGTCGACCTCCTGGAAGTCGGCGTCGATGACGTCGTCCTTCTTCGGCTGGCCCTCGGCCTGCGCACCGGCCTCGGGGCCGGCGGTCTGGCTCGCCGCGTACATTGCCTCGCCGAGCTTCATCGAGGCCTGCATCAGGTCCGTGGTGCGGGCCTTGATGGTCTCGACGTCCTCGGCCCCGAGCGCCTGGCGCAGCGCGTCGATGGCCGTGGTGATGGCGCCCTTGTCGGCCTCCGAGACCTTGTCGCCGTACTCCTTCACCGACTTCTCGGTGGCGTGGATCAGGCTCTCGCCCTGGTTCTTAACCTCGACGATCTCGCGGCGCTTCTTGTCCTCGGCCGCGTTGGCCTCGGCCTCCTGCACCATCCGCTGGATGTCGGCGTCGGACAGGCCGCCCGAGGCCTGGATGCGGATCTGGTGCTCCTTGCCCGTCGCCTTGTCCTTGGCCGTCACGTTGACGATGCCGTTGGCGTCGATGTCGAAGGTCACCTCGATCTGCGGCAGGCCGCGCGGGGCCGGCGGGATGCCGACGAGGTCGAACTGGCCGAGCAGCTTGTTGTCGGCCGCCATCTCGCGCTCACCCTGGAAGACCCGGATGGTGACCGCGTTCTGGTTGTCCTCCGCGGTCGAGAAGACCTGGGACTTCTTGGTCGGGATGGTGGTGTTGCGGTCGATGAGCCGGGTGAACACGCCGCCGAGCGTCTCGATGCCGAGCGACAGCGGGGTCACGTCGAGGAGCAGCACGTCCTTGACGTCGCCCTGGAGCACGCCCGCCTGCACGGCCGCGCCGATCGCCACGACCTCGTCCGGGTTGACGCCCTTGTGGGGCTCCTTGCCGAAGAAGGTCTTCACCTGCTCCTGGACCTTCGGCATGCGGGTCATGCCGCCGACCAGCACCACCTCGTCGATCTCGGCCGCCGAGACGCCGGCGTCCTTGAGCGCCTTGCGGCACGGCTCGATGGTGCGCTGCACCAAGTCGTCGACCAGCGACTCGTACTTGGCGCGGCTGAGCTTGAGCGCCAGGTGCTTCGGGCCGCTCGCGTCGGCGGTGATGTAGGGCAGGTTGATCTCGGTTTGGGTGGCCGAGGACAGCTCGATCTTCGCCTTCTCGGCCGCCTCCTTGAGGCGCTGGAGGGCGAGCTTGTCCTTGGTCAGGTCGATGCCCTGCTCGCGCTTGAACTCGGCCGCCAAGTACTCGACGATGCGGTTGTCGAAGTCCTCGCCGCCCAGGAAGGTGTCGCCGTTCGTCGACTTCACCTCGAACACGCCGTCGCCGATCTCCAGGATCGAGACGTCGAAGGTGCCGCCGCCGAGGTCGTAGACCGCGATCAGGCCGGACTTCTTCTTGTCGAGGCCGTAGGCCAACGCGGCGGCCGTCGGCTCGTTGATGATGCGCAGCACCTCGAGCCCGGCGATCTTGCCGGCGTCCTTGGTGGCTTGGCGCTGGGCGTCGTTGAAGTAGGCCGGGACCGTGATGACGGCCTGCGTGACCGGCGTGCCGAGATGGGCCTCGGCCGTCTCCTTCATCTTCTGCAGCGTGAAGGCGGAGATCTGGGAGGGCGAGTACTGCTTGCCGTCCGCCTCGACCCAGGCGTCGCCGTTGCCGCCGCGCGTGATGGCGTAGGGCACGAGGCCCTTGTCCTTCTGCGTCATCGGGTCGTCGTAGGTCCGCCCGATCAGACGCTTGATCGCGAAGAAGGTGCGCGAGGGGTTCGTGACCGCCTGGCGCTTGGCCGGCTGGCCAACGAGCCGCTCGCCGTCGTCCGTGAAGGCGACGATCGACGGGGTGGTGCGCGCGCCTTCCGCGTTCTCGATGACCTTGGGCTGCGTGCCTTCCATCACGGCCACGCAGCTGTTCGTGGTGCCAAGGTCGATGCCGATGACTTTACCCATGGTGGGATCCCTCGTTGATGTTTTTAAGCAGACCGCCGAGCCCCGAAGCAGCTCGGCCCATGGCGGTACTTGACGTGAATCATGGTGCGGAGCGGGATCCGGCCGGACCTCGGTTCGGATGAGGGAAGCGAAGGTCGGTGGCGGCGCCCGCGCCGAACGCGATATAAGAACGCTGCCAGGACCCCGCAAGGCGAGGCCGGGGCCGCGGCGGCCCTACAGGCCGCGGCGTCCCGCAGGGCCGCGCCTCGACCGCCAAGGCGCCACGAGATCGTTGCGCCCTTGCCACGTCCGCGCCACGGGGCGCATGGTACGAGGAAGCGTGCATTCCGCCCCCGCTGTCGCCCTTGGAGTCTGATGCAGCCGTCCCGCCTCCTCCTCGCTCTCGTCCTGGCGGCGGTCCCGGCCCAGGTTTCGACCCAGGCCTCGGCCCAGTCGTTCTTCGAGGAGCTCTTCGGCATCGGGCGGGCGCGGCAGCCTCCGCCCCGGGCCGCGCCGCCGAGCGCCCCGATCGACGTGCCGCCCGAGGGACCTCGCCCCGCCCCGGCGCCGCCGCCGCCCCCGAAGCCCGTGGTGATCCGCGCCCCGAGCGACGACAGCGTGATCGGGCAGGACCTGCAGCAGAACGGCAGCGACGGCTCGCTGCGCCTGGAGCGGGCGCAGGGCGGGGCCTTGAGCGCGCGCATCACGCTGGCCGGCATCAAGGTCTCGCAGCCCACCGAATCCTGCCGGGTGCCGCTCTCGGGCGGCGCGCCCATGACGCTGGCCGACCAGGGGCGCCCGAACGGCGTCACGCGGCTCGCCGCCTCCGATCCGGTCTGCCCGCTGCGCCTGGAGATCCTCGACGGCAGCGTCATGGTGACGACGGGCGCGGAGCCGGACACCTGCGTGTTCCAGGCCGCCGATTGCGCGGTCCGGCCCAAGGGGCTGTGGGGGCCGGGGCCTGCCTCCCTGGTGCCCCGCGCCCAGGAATTCGATTCCGCCCGCGGCACCACCGACAAGGCCGTGCGGGAGAACTACAAGGTGCTCACCCAGCGCGCGCGGCGCGAGGACGTCCGCCCCATCGTCGCCGAGCAGGCCGCCTTCTCCTCGGAGCGCGAGCAGATGTGCCGCGCCTATGCCCGCGAGGGCGTGCACGGCTACTGCCACCTGCGCTTCTCGGAGGCCCGGGCGCTCGCGCTCGCCACGCGGCTCGGCATCGCCACCAGCGCGGCCCCGACCGCCAGCGCCGCGCCGCGCACCCCGCGCCGCCGCCCGCCCGTGGACGGGATGAACCCCGGCTTCGACACCGCCGGGCCGGAGTGAGGCCGATCGGGCGCCCCCGCCGGGGGCGCCGCCGCGCTCAGGCGTGGCCCGCGCTCATCGAGAGCATCGCCGGCTCGATCCCGATCGCCCGCAGCGCCCGGTCGTACTTGGTGTCGAGGGCGGCGTTGAAGATCAGCTCCGGGTCGGCCGGGCAGTGCAGCCAGCCGTTGGCCTGGATCTCGCTCTCCAGCTGACCCGCCTGCCAGCCCGCGTAGCCGAGCGCCAGCACGGCGCTCGACGGCCCGGTGCCGGCCGCGATCGCCCGCAGGATCTCGACGGTGGCGGTGAGGCAGATGCCCTCGTCGATCAGGAGCGTCGACTGGTCGATGTGGAAGTCGGGCGAATGCAGCACGAAGCCGCGGCTCGATTCCACCGGGCCGCCCATCAGCACCGGCATGTGCCCGACCCGGTTCGGCAGGCGGATCGCGTCGGCCTGCCCGATGATGTCGAGCTGGACCAGGAGATCCGGCATGTTGAGGTCCGCCGCCGCCTTGTTGACGATGATCCCCATCGCGCCCTCGGCCGAGTGCGCGCAGAGATAGATCACCGACCGGGCGAACCGCTCGTCGGCCATGCCGGGCATCGCGACGAGGAGTTGCCCGTCGAGGTAGGTCGCGGCGGGGGCTCCCTCCGGACTCGTCGCGTGGTCGTGGTCGGTTCGGCTGCGCATAGGGATCATGCTACCCCCGGCCCTCATATTGTCCATCCTCCAAACGCCCACAGGCCCTCTCTTCCGGCGCCCTCTCTTCCGGGAGGAGAACGCGCGGCGAGGGAACATGGGGGCCGGTCACGCGATCGTTTCTCGCCCTGGTCCGATTCCTGCTGATACGCTTCTGCCCGTACCAGACCCGATCGTGACGGAGCCGGGCGGCCGCGGGCGCGGCGCCGCGCGGGTCGGGATGCGCGAGAAGGCCATGAATCGCTGACGGTCATGATCCAGTTTCCTGCCGGCCTCCTCGTCAGCCTCTGCCTGGCCGCCTGTCTGGCGGGGTCTCCCGGCCCCGCGGGCGCGGCCTCCCCCTGGGCCACCGGCCTGCACGCCCGCGCCCGGCTGATCCCGGGCGGACAGGCGGACGGCGTGCGCTACGCCGGGCTGGAGATCGTCCTCGATCGCGGGTTCAAGACCTTCTGGCGCGACCCGGGCGAGTCCGGCATGCCGCCGGCCGTCGACTGGTCGGCCACCCGCAACGCCGCCTCGGTCGAGGTGCTCTGGCCGGTGCCCCGGCGGATGAAGGAGGCGGGGGACGTAGTGTTCGGCTACGAGGACCGCGTCGTGCTGCCGATCCGGGTCGTGCCGGCCGATCCGGCGAGCCCGGTGGGCCTGCGCCTGCGCCTCGATTACGGCGTGTGCAACGACATCTGCATCCCGGTCCGGGCGGATCTCTCGATGACGCTGCCGGCCGATGCCGCCGCGGTGGGAGACCCGCGGGTGGCGGAGGCGGTGGCGGCCGCGCCCCGCCCGGTGCGGCTCGGCGAGGGCGCACTCACGGTGCTGGGGGCCGTGCCCGAACCCCCGGGGCTCGCCGGCAAGCTCTTCGTCGCGGTGCGGGCGCGGGTGCCGAACGGCGAGCAGGCCGACCTGTTCGTCTCGGCCCCGCCGGGCTGGCTGCTGATGCCCCCGCCCCGGCCGCGCCCCGAGGCGCCCGGCACCGTGCTGTTTCGCATCCCCGTCCTGGAGCGCCCGGCCGCCGCCCCGGACACCCTGCCGCTGAACCTGACCCTGTCCAGCCCCGGCATGCGCCCGGTGACGGCGGAGGCCCACCTCGACACCCGGGAATGGCCGCGCTAAGCATCGCCCGCCCGGGAGGCTGACGCGGCGCGACGGCGGCCCGTGCGAACTGGACGGCACCGCCGGCATGATCCTCCCCATCAGGAGAGCAGCGATGACGATCCAGGTAGGCGACCACCTGCCCCAGGCCACCTTCCGCGTGATGACGCCGGACGGCCCCGCCGCCAAGACCACCGACGACGTGTTCAAGGGGCGCCGGGTCGTGCTGGTGGCGGTGCCGGGCGCCTTCACGCCCACCTGCCACCGCAACCACCTGCCGGGCTACGTCTCCAAGCGCCAGGAGATCCTCGGGCGCGGCATCGACGCCATCGCGGTCACCGCCGTCAACGACGTGTTCGTGCTCGACGCGTGGTCGAAGCAGACGGATGCCGAGGGCATCGAGTTCCTGGCCGACGGCAACGGCGACTTCGCCAAGGCGCTCGGCCTCGACATGGACGGGACCGGGTTCGGCCTCGGCGTCCGCTCGAAGCGCTACGCCATGCTGGTCGAGGACGGCGTCGTGCGCGCCCTCAACGTCGAGGACAGCCCCTCGAAGGCCGAGGTCTCCAGCGCCGAGGCGCTGCTCAAGTCCCTCTGAGACGCCGACGCCCGCTTCCACGGGTGGGACGCGAGAGTTCGGGGCCAAAGGCTTGGGAATCTCTTGGCGGATCTTCGGAAACGGAGCCGCCAGGGTCTCGATGCGGCGGGCCGACGCGGGCGGCGGCGATCAGTGCCGCCGCTCCTCCTGCTGCGCCAGCGCCCGGCCGATCTCGATCAGCGTCATGTCGAGGAGGCGGCGCACCAGCGGCGCGTCGATGCGCGCCACCGCCAAGCGGGCGGCCATGCAATGGTCGGCAGCCTCGTCGAGGGCGCGCCCCGGATCGCCCGGACGCTGGGTGATGTCGAGCACCGTGCCGGACGAGCGCACCGGCCGGCCCTGCGCGTCGCGGTAGAACCGGCCCTGCACCTGCACGCGCCGGGAGGAGCCGTCCCGCGAGCAGGTGCGGTACTCCGACCGGAACGGGCCGCGCGTGCGCGCGAGGTGGACCCGCATCTGGCCGCGGTCGTCCGGATGGACCATGTGCATCCAGCGCTCGAACGGGATCCCGGCCCCCATCTCCTCCGGGTCGAGGCCGAACAGCTCCGCTACCACCTCGTCGGCGGACAGGCGGTCCTCGCGGATCGCCCAATCCCACACGCCGACGCGGCTCGTGACCTCCCCGTTCGACGATCCGGCAGTCCGGGCGACTCCCCTCCGTCCCCGCATCCCGCCGCTCCTGCCAAGATCAGGCCGCCACCCTAGGCATTGATTCCGCTGCGCCGCAAGACGATCGTCCGCGACGACGGCCGGTCCTCTGATGAAGGGACCGGCCTTGGTTGAGACGGGGTTACGGCTGATCTTCGATTTCTCTTCACCGATGCCGTGGCAGCTGGGTCCGGGCGAAGACTCAGGCGAGCGCTCGCGTGCGGCCCTCTCCCTTGCCGGGCGTTCCGCCACGGCCCGCCCGCCGGTGCGATCGAAGCCCGAGCGGCCGACCGGTCCCGGTGCTCCGCGGTTGCAACCGCTCCCGTGCCGCGGGCCCCGAGGATCGGGCTCATCCTCCTTGGTTCCTCCCTAGCCCCTTTGGGTCGCTGTCGGAGCGCTGGGGCTTCGTTCAGGCTGACCGCTCCGTTCCACGGCTGCGTGATGGCTGCGTCATGGCCGAATGCCTCGGAGTGCCGAAGCAGGGATGAGTAAATGCTTCTAGAGAATGAGAGATCGGCTCGCGCCCATGGCCACGCCGGCGCCCCGTCTCCCAGTGACGGCACGGAACCGGGAACCCGCCTCACGCTCGGTCAGGCGATCGAGCGGAACGCCGCCCGTTTCCCCGACCAGCCCGCCATCGTTTCCACCTCTTTTGCGCCCCTGACCTATCACGAGTTGCAGTGGCAGGTGCGCGAGATCCGCCGGCAGCTGCGCCACGCCGGGTTCGATTGCGGCGCCCGGATCGGCGTGCTGATGCCGAGCGGCCCGGAGGCGGTTCTCGCCCTGGTGGCTGTCGCCTGCTGCTGCGTCGCGGTTCCGCTCGATCCGCGCCTGACCCTGGCGGAGCTCGATCAGCGTCTCGACCTGCTGCACCTGAACGCCCTGCTGCTGCCGCGCGGGAACGCCGCCGCGGCGCGCGAGATCGCCCGGCGGAAGACGATCGCCACCCTCGACGCGGCGCCGCTCGGACGCGGCCGGCTCGGGCTTGGTCTGGCCGGGGAGGTCCGCGGTTCGCCCTGCCGCGACACCGAGCCGGATCCGGCCTCGCCCGCCTTCATCCTGCCGACCTCGGGCACGACCGCGCGGCCGAAGCTCATCCCCTTCAGCCATGCGAACATGCTGGCGGCAGCGGCCCGCTTGCAGGCGTGGTTCGGCCTCACGCCCCGGGACCGCTGCCTGAACGTGTCGCCCCCGTACTATTCCCATGGCCTGAAGGTCACGGTGTTCACGCCGCTGCTCACCGGCGGCAGCATCGCCATCCCGACGGATTCCGCCGCGATCGATCTGACCGAATGGTTCGAGACGCTCCGTCCGACGTGGTACTCGGCCGGACCGACGCTCCACCATGCCGTTCTGGACAAGGCCGGAACGAGAGCGGACGTGGCGGCCAAGCATGCCCTGCGGTTCGTCATCGCGGGAGGGGCGCCGCTCCCCCGGGTGGTGCGGGAGGAGTTGCAGGCGGTCCTGAAGGTGCCGGTTCTGGAGCATTACGGGTCCAGCGAAGCGGCGCAGATCGCCGCCAACCAACCCCCGCCCGGGGCGAGCAGGCCCGGGACGTGCGGCATGCCCTGGCCGGGAACCGTGGCGATCGTCGACCAGAACGGTCATCCGCTGCCTCACGGCCGTCAGGGCGAGATCTGGGTCTGCGGCCCCACGGTGATGACCGGCTATCTGGACGATCCCGACCTCAACCGGCACGCCCTGGTCGACGGCTGGCTCCGCACCGGCGATCTCGGGAGCCTCGACAAGGACGGCTTCCTCACGCTCCATGGACGCCTCACGGAGGTGATCAACCGCGGCGGCGAGAAGGTCTCGCCCGTCGAGGTCGATGCCGCTCTCCAGGGCCATCCGGCCATCGCCGAGGCCGCTTCCTTCGCGGTGCCCCACCCGCGCTACGGCGAGGATGTGGCCGCAGCGGTCGTCCTTCGTCCCGGCGCCTCCGTCACGCCGATCGATCTCCGCCAGTTCCTTCGGGGCGTCCTGGCGCCGTTCAAGGTTCCGCGCCACATCCTCATCCAGGATCGCCTGCCGAAAGGCATCACGGGCAAGATCCAGCGCCGGCAGCTGGCCCAGGCCTTCTCCGTGCGTGCGGACAAGGCCGTCCGCGCGGATCCTCAGGATCCTGGCGAGGAGACTGAGGCCCTCCACGCCGAGCTGCTTCGGATCTGGCGAAGACTGCTCAAATCGAGCGCTCTGACAATCGACGATGATTTCTTCGAGAGCGGCGGCGATTCCCTGCTGGCCACCGAGATGGTGCTCGAGGTCGAGCGGATGATCGGGCGCCCGGTCGCGGCCACGATCCTGGTCCAGGCCGGAACGATCCGCCATCTCGCCCGGAGCATCGTCGCGCGCGAGGGCTCCCCTGCCGGGGCCTGGGCTGAATTCAACAAGGGCGGCAGCCAGACTCCCTTGTTCTTCTTCCTTGCGGACGATCTGGAGCGCAGCAGCGCGCTGTTGTCCAAACTGGTGCGTCTGCTGCCGCCGGATCAGCCCATCGTCCTCATCGAACCTCATGGCTCGCAGGGCGACGCCATCCCGCCCTCGATCGAGCAGATGGCGATGGAGCGATTGCCGCTGATCCTCGACCGGGTGCCAGAGGGACCGTGCCGAATCATGGGCTTCTGCAAGGGAGCCCTCATCGCGTTCGAGGTGACCCGTCTGTTGTCGCGCTCCGGACGACGTGTCGAGTTCGTGGGGCTGATCGATCCTCCGACCATCAGCGCCCGCCCATCGATGCGATGGGCGCTCTCGCTGGCCGGACATCTGACCCCGCCTGCCGGACTGGCCTGGATCTACAACCAGCTGAGCCGCTACGAGAGGGTGTGGAACATCCCTTGGACTCAGAAGCTGGCCCGGACGAGAGCCCTGATGCCAGGTGAACGGAGCCTGGCCAGCAGATCGCTGTCCGAATTGTATGAAGTCTACACGCCGATCATGGCCAGATATCTGCCAGATCCCCTGGATGTGCCGATCGTATTCTATGCGGCAGAGTACAGGGGCCACGCGTGGCGGAGGCTCAGCCGCGATCTCACGGTCGTTGAGCTGCCGGGGGACCACAACTACTGCATCGCGACGGGTGCGGACGTGCTGGCGCAGGATCTGCGCCGCTGGTTCGGTGCTCAAGTGTAGGGCCGCGCGCCCTCCGCCTGCAAGGCAATGGCTGGAGGGATCTCCGGCTGGCGACGGTGGTGCCGGAGGGCGCACCGAGCCGCGGTTCGTCGCGGTCGAGGCCGGAAAGGGGTTGCGCAGCTCAGGCCGGAAAGCTATGAGCCCCAAGCCTCTTGAGGCGTCGGAGCGTAGCGCAGCCCGGTTAGCGCACTAGTCTGGGGGACTAGGGGTCGTGGGTTCGAATCCCGCCGCTCCGACCATTCGTCTTCAGGCACTTGGCAGGTGATGCAGGTGCTTGGCGGACGAGCGCGACCTTGTCGCGGAGTTCGGTGCTGAAATCGTCGTTCGGGGCATAGAAGTGGATCGGGTCCGGTCCCCAGGTCTCACGCGCGATCCCCGGCAGCCCATCCTCCAAAGTGCAGCCGTCTGCCCGGTCGACAGCGCCGTCGACGCTCTCGCCCGCGAGCGCACCACTCATCGGCTGGTCGTCCTGCTCAGGATCCGCGCCCCCTCGGCGCCCTCTCAGAGGCTGCCGCGCGAGGATGCGGCGGCTTGCGGGGTCCGACGCGAATGGCCGCCGGAGGCAGGCTCGAAGCTGATCTCCGATCAGTTCGCGAGCGTTCGTTGCCGTCCAACCGACCGCATCTTGCTCACGCCCCAGAAGCCGAGGCCGCCTGCCGCCAGGACGAACGGTGCAGCGACGATGCAGGCCCCCACAGCCTCGGAGCCCGTCAGCCACGCTATGGCTTTCACAGCAGCGATCAGCAGCAGGAAGCCACCGCAGAATGCCGAGAACGCGGCGCCGCCGAAGGAAGCGCACAGAGCCGCGACGGAACTGGCGACCGTGTCGAACTCAGCTTTCAGGAGCATGAATTCTGCGATGGCGAGATCTCCCGCCTGCTGAACGGCCTCGAGCATGAGCCGAAGAATAGACTTCCTGGATTGGGATTCCTGCTGTTCCATCGATCCGTCGTCTTCAGCATCCATCGGCAAGTCGGCATGGCAACGAGCCCGTGCTCGATCCGTTCCGGAGCCGTGGCCGGTCGCCACCCCGTGGGGCGGACGATGAACTTCCTTCCGTAGGTACTTGGTCCCCTGCCCTCCACAACGGACATGGGAACGCCGGCACGGGATGCTGCCCGGCCGGCGCTCGGATCGATGTCCAACGGCGTAAAACCAGCCTTGTCAGAAGTTGCACTTGGCGGCCGGGACGGTGATGAAGCGACCGGTGTTGGGATTGTAGATCGCCTTCTTGCCGACCGCGCAGGCCCGACCATCGAGCCTGCCGTCGTCATAGACCTTCCTGCCGGACTGACCGTCGTAGATCGCGAAACGGTGCCCAGGGCGAGCGAAGCTCTCCGTCGCCATCGCCGTGAAGGCAACAAGACCGAGAACGGCAGCGGTCGTGATCTTCTTGAGCATGGGTTTTCTCCATTGAAGTGCGGTTGAGAGGTTGCGTTGTGGACAGCAAGCAGCAGATATGAGCGCCAATTGATGAGATATCATCGTTGATTTTGGCGGACTTTTCTGCCGCTTGATGGGGTGATGTTGCGGTTCACAGGATTAATGGCCTGTGAATGATCCAGATCACTAAAGCCTGATTTGATTTGTCTATGTGCGGCGAAGCACATGGCTGCGCGCAAGGCGCGTCGGCGGCAGTTGCACCTGAGCCAGGCGGGCCACCCGGGCTGTTCGCGAACGGTTGTCAGCGCCTCGCCACCCGCGGTCTCATGCCGGCCGAGTCCCGCCTGACGTGGGTCTGCCGCCGCACGACCCCATGACGGCAGCCACCGACGCCGCCCGGCGCTCCGCACTCGCCACGAGCCTCGGCCAGCAGGGTCGGAAGGCGGCCGCGGAGAAGCGGGCAGTCGCGCAGGCGAAGGCGACGGCGCAGGCAGAGCCGAATGCGGGGCGTGGGTGGCCGAGACAGGCTGCCTCGGAGCAGGGGCGCCGCGGACGGCAAGGCTTCGTCAAGGAAGCTTGCCCTCCCGTTCACCGCACTCGTTAGCCGACGGTTCAAGATCGCCTCGTAGTATGCCCTCATGACTTCGGGGCTGGGAGGCAGAACCCGAGGCGCCCGGTCCATGACCGGATCAACAGAGACCACACCGTGGAGATGGCCCCGTTCTGCCGGCAGAGCCCGGTGGCGGGGCCTTCTTCGTTATCCGGGCAGGCTCCGCTCCATCACTGGCCCTGGGCTCCGGCCGCTCATGAGCGGACGAGTGCGCTAACGGGGAGGCCTCTCCGGGTATTGCGGCAGCCCGTCATCCAGCGTGACCCTGTACCGCCCGCGGTTTGTGAGACACCGATTTAAACCCTATGCGGCGAGAGCCGCCGGTGGAAGCTGCG
>NZ_JBKIBX010000037.1:0-431 GCF_046557895.1 Methylobacterium oryzisoli
AGCAGGCCGAGTTCGCGCCGCCGCACGAAGCGGCGCAGGACCTGCGGCACCCGCGCGTCGAACAGCGAGGCCTCGAAGTCCAGGCGAGGAAGGCGAAGACGACTCAAGGACAGCATTCCGGCGGACCAATCTCGGGCCTTCCGGCTGAACGGCGGGCGAACGGCTTTCGGGAGTGGTCGGCCGGACGTGTCCCGCCTTCCATCGCGCCATCCCGGCCCCGGCGCAATCCGCAGCGACTGCTCTGGCGCCTTCGCGGCGCCGTTGCGCACACACTCCTGCGGACCGGAGCGTCGGCCCCGGTTTGCCGGCGTCACGCGGCGGTCTCGATCCCGCGCGGACGCGCGGCTTCACGCCTCATCCCGGATGCCGCACGGCTGTCCGGGGAAATTCCTCGACAAGGATGGCGCGGGGGAACCCCCCCCCCCACCGGG
>NZ_JBKIBX010000037.1:609-42694 GCF_046557895.1 Methylobacterium oryzisoli
GCGCGGGCCGCGGCGGCGCTTGGGCGGGGCGGGAGAATCGGGCTCGAGGTCGCTGAACGGGACCGTGAACAGGGGCCGGTGCTCCGCATCCGCGACGGCGAAGCGGTACTCGCTCAGCCGCGGGTTGCGGCGGCAATCCTCCTGCGAGGTGAAGCCGGCCCCGTGACGCGCCACCGACAGGGCCGCGGCATCGTCGCGGCACTCCAATCCGTGGAAGTCGGCGCACACGAGACCGGACCGGGACTGCACGTCGAAGAAGTATCGTGGCATGGCTCGCTCCGCCGCCCGCCCCGGCCGCTCCAGGTCATGTCCCTGGCGTCGTGAGACCGGGCTCCAGGGCCGCGAGAGTGCGCCGATCGCGCGCGGCTGTCACGGGGGAGGGGCGATGCGGGATGTCCCTGGCCGGGCCGTGCGCCGGCCAGGGACGGGAGCCGGCGTCAGGCCGCGCCGTGAGCCCGGTCCGCGGCCTTCTCGGCCACGGCTCGGTGAGTCCCGGCCTGGAGGGTCCGGGCGGCCTCGTCGACGACCCGCAGCGACATCTCGGCGAGACGCGTGTTGCCGTCGATCAGCAGCTGGAAGTGGGTCTGGATGAGGTCGCTCTGGGCCGTCGCGAGATCCTGCACGGAGCGGCAGCCCGCCAACCGGCCCAAGCCATCGATGGTCTTCGTGGCGCGCTGCTGCGCGAGGGTGACCCACTCCCGCGACACGTCCTGTGCGCCCTTGGCCAAGATCGTCCCGACCTCCGTCGCGGCCTGCATGGTCTGCGTGGAGCGGCGGGCCATCTCGTCGTAATGCGCGCCGTTGAGCCCCAAGGTCTGCGAGACCTGATCGGTCATGCGCCGGAAGTTCTGGGCCGCATTGTCCATGCCGGCCTGCAGGGTGTCCTGTGCGCTCTCGGCCGTGCGACGCAGAGCGTCCTCTCCAGCATTGGCTGCCTGCCGGCCAGCATCGGCAGCGCTGCGTGCAGCATCATGAGCCGACTGAGCCGCGACATCGCCTGCATTTGAACCAATTTCGGCAGACTTTCTGGTCTGATCCGTGGATTGCGAGCGGTCATCCATTCGTGATCCCTCCTCGGAGCGGGGCAAATATCGGAACCGGCACGATCCGATCTATGATTCGCTCCTCCGAAGAGCCGCTTTATAGCCTATGTTGTAGGTGATCGCATACATTTGATAATCCGCCGCGCGAGGCGAGCACGGCCGTCGCCGGGCGCGTATCCTCATGGCCGCGAGACCGGACGGGCACGGGCCGCCGCGCGGCGCGGCGATTTTTCCAGACCCGTCGCGGCGGCCCGTGGCTCCCCAGCAGCGTCAGCGCAGCCCGTCCCACTGCGCGATGGCGTCCTGGGTGAGGCCGCCGACCCGCGCATGCGGCCGCCCGCCCGTGGTCATGGCGATGGCGAACAGGATCTCGTCGGCGCGCGGGGCATCCGCCACCGCCACGGTGAGCCCGTCGAAATGCGAGCGCACGTAGGCCGCATCCTTGTGGTGGATCGGCACGTCGAGGCTCGCGCCCATCGGGCCGACCTTGGTCATCGAGGGCACGATGGCGAGCGCGCGGCCGAGGAGTTCGCGCATGGCGTAGCCGCCCGGCACGTGCCACAGCGCCCCGTGCTCCAGTTCGCCCGCGGCGCCCACCAGCGAGCCCTTGCCGTAGGCCTCGATCCGGCCGGGCTCGTTGCCGAGCGCCTGGATCAGCCGCGTCGCGCAATCGAGGCCGAGCGGCTTCAGCGCCTCCATCATCGGCACGATGTCGGGCTCGTGGCGGCCCGCGAAGGGATTTTTGACCACGCAGGCCACCGCACCCTTGAGGAGCGGCCGCCCGAGCGGGGGACCGCCGTCGTGGCGCACCTCCTCGACCGTGACGACGATCTTGCGGACTTCGATCATGGGCGGATCTCCCTGAGGGTGCCGAGCGTGAGGGTCTGGCCCTGAAGGCTCAGGGCGGCGTCGCGGATGAGGCCGGCCGCGCGCAACGCCGCCGCGCGGGCGCGGCCGGCGGCGAGTGCTTCCGCGACGGCCTCGGGCGGCAGCGGCGCCACCGCGACGGTGACGGGCTGCGCGCCGAGGTCCGAATCGGGATCGAGGCGGCTGGCCGGCGTGCGGCGGATGCCGGGATGGCCGGGCAGGTCGACCGCGTTGGCGATCAGGGTCGCGGCCGCGTCCGCGCCGGCGGCGTCGCGCGCCAGCACCGTGACGGAATCGGCGATGCCGAGGGAGAAGGAGCGGCCCTGCCGCCCCGACGTGGCGATGCCGAAGATCCCGTCCGCGTGCGTGAGCGTCACCCGCCCGTTCACCGCCGGCACCGGGCCGCGGGAAAAGTCGCCGGCCACCCCCACGGCGATCGACTCGCCCTCCGCGAGGTGGAGGGCGATGTCGCCGCCGTCGTTGACGAAGGCACGATCGAGGGGCGCGGCCTCCCGCATCGCGGCGAGCAGCTCGTCCGCCACCGCGCCCGCCACCGCGGCCATCGGGGTGATGAAGACGCGGTGCGGCCGGCAGGCCGCCACCATCCGGCGCGCCACCGCGCCCTCGACCCGGGGCCGCGCGCTCATGGGCTTTCGCAATTCGCCGAGTTCGGCCACCAACTCGCCGAGGAGCGGGCGGAAGCGCGATTGCGCCGCCCGGTGGGCCTCCGCCACCGCGGCCTCGGCCCCGTAGGCGCGCAGCACCACGTCGATCGGCCCGTGCTGGAGGTGCAGCCGGCCGCCCGGCAGGGCCTGGACGCGCGGGCCCTCCACGGCGCCTCAGCCGAGCTTGGCGATGAGGCGGTTCAGCTCGGCCGCCTCCGCGGGGGTGAGGGGATCGAGGGTGCGGGCCGTGACCTCCGCCCCGCGGCTCTTCATGCCCTCGACCACGGCGCGTCCCTCCTCCGTGAGGGCGAGGAGCACGAGGCGGGCATCGTCCGGATCGGGGGCCGCCTGGGCGAGGCCGCGGGCGGTGAGCCGCCGGGCGACGCCGTACATCGTCGCCGGATCGACGCCGACATGGCGCCCGAGCTGGTTCTGCGAGGTCGGCCCGAGGTCGTGCAGCTTGGCGAGCACCGCGAACTGCACCGGCGTGACGGAAAAGTCCCGCATCACCGCCTCGAAGATCGCGGAGGCGCGCTGGTGCGCCCGCCGGATCAGGTAGCCGATCTGGTCCTCCAACCGGTAGACCCGCACGGCCTCCGGATCGATGCGGGGGGCCGCCAGGCGGCGGCGCGGCGCGCTCACGGCCGCTCCCGCGGCGGGCAGGCCGGCCCCGGGCCGGGCAGGGGCCAAGGATTCGCGGGCGGCCACGCATCGACCCGGGCGCCCGCGCCGAGGTCGCGCAACACATCCGCCATCGCCACCACGTCGCCCATGTGGCCGCCGAGCCGGGCGTAGAGGTCGCGCGGCAGCGTGAACTCGATCGGGGCGACGAGGGCCGGGGTCGGCACCGAGCCGAAGGCGCGGCCCGGCAGCCGCGCGACGTCCGTCATCACGGTGATGCCGCCCCCGGGCCAGACCGTGACGGGGGCGCCCCCCATCGTCACCCGGGTCTCGCCCGACGCCACCGAGCGGGTGAGCAGCACCGGGTTCTCGGTCACGCCCGCCCGCAGCGAGCCGCCCGCGCCGGCCACGAACAGCACGGTGCAGAGCGAGGGCTCGCAGTTCTCGCCGATGCGGTCCACCACCGCGCGCACGGCCGGCGGCATCTCGGCCGGCACCGGCCTCAGGTCGTCGTCGAGGACGAGCCAGAGGGCGTGCTCGCCGGTGGTCGAGGTCATCAGCAGACGCAGGCCCGGCCACGCGGTCTTGGGGTCGATGGCCTGGATGAGGCCGAGCGGGTCGGCGATGTCGGTGCCGCCCCAGCCGATACCCGGATTGGCCACCTGGAAGTAGCGGCCCGGCGTCGAGCGCCGGCCCCGCACCCGGATGCCGGCGGGGCGCATGCCGAGCACGCGGCCCGCCTGATGCTCGGTCAGCACGCCGGTGATGTGGTCGTCCACCACGATCACCTCGTCGGCGTGCCCGAGCCACTGGCGGGCGAAGATGCCGACCGTCGCCGAGCCGCAGCCGACGCGCATGCGGCTCTCGGGCGTGCCGTCCACGATCGGGGCGCGGCCGGCCTGCACCACCACCTCGTGGCCGCCGTCGATCGTCAGCGTCACCGGCTCGCCGCTGCAGAGCGCCAGCATGCTCTCGCAGGTGACGGTGCCCTCCTTCTTGGAGCCGCCGGTGAGGTGGCGCACCCCCCCGATCGAGAGCATCTGCGAGCCGTACTCGGCGGTGGTGACGTGGCCGATCTCCTCGCCCCCGGCCCGGATCGCGGCGCGCTCGGGGCCGAGATGCCGGTCGGTGTCGATCTTCACCTTCAGGCCGCAATAGCTGAAGATGCCCTCGGTCACGACCGTGACGGTCTCGACGCCCGCGTGCTCGCTCGCGACGATGAAGGGCGCGGGCTTGTAGTCAGGGTAGGTGGTGCCCGAGCCGATGCCGGTCACGAAGGTGCGCGAGGGATCGAGCGCCCGCCCGTCCCAGTCGGCGGCGCCGAAGGGCACCAGCCGGCCGCCCTCCTCGGCCGTGCGGTGGAGCAGCACCACCGGATCGGTGCGCACCAGATGCCCGTCCTCGTTGGCGTAGCGCGCGCAGGCGCCCGACCGGCCGGGGCGGATGCGGCAGAGCACCGGGCAGGCATCGCAGCGCACGATGCCGTCCGCCTCCGCGGCCCCGAACTTGGCCGTGCGGGCCTGTGCCGAGAGGGACGTCGGGTCCTCTGTCATTCCGCCGCCTCCCTGGCATGGAGCGCCGCGTGCAGCCGGTGCGGCAGCACCGGCACGCGGGTCAGGCGCGCGCCCGTGGCGTGCCGGATGGCGCCCAGGATCGCGGGCGCGGTGGCGACGAGCGCGGGCTCGCCGACGCCCTTGGCGCCGTAGGGGCCTTCCGGGTCGGGGTCCTCGATGATCCGCACGTCGATCTCCGGCATGTCGCCGGCGGTGGGGATCAGGTAGTCGTGCAGGTTCTCGGTCCGGCCGGGGATAAACTCTTCCATCAGCGCGAGGCCGAGCCCCTGCGCGATGCCGCCGTGGATCTGGCCCTCGACCAGGGTCGGGTTGACCGCCCGCCCGACATCGTGGGCCGCGACGATGCGCCGGACCCGCACCGTGCCGAGCCGCGTGTCGACCGCGACCTCGGCCACCTGCGCGGCGAAGCCGTAGGTGGCGTAGGGGATGCCCTGGCCGTCCGCGTCAAGCGCCGTGGTCGGGGGATCGTACCAGCCCTCGCCCGCGAGCACCGCGCCGGTCTCGTCGACGGGCAGCGCCGCGAGGTCGAGGCTGCGGCTCGCCTCGCCGTCCGCGATGGTGAGCCGCGCGCCCTCCAGGATCAGCCGGGCGCCCGGACCCGCATTGGCGAGCGCCAGGATCCGGGCGCGCAGGGCCTCGCCCGCGAGCCGCGCCGCGTTGCCCGACACGAAGGTCTGGCGCGAGGCGGAGGTCTTGCCCGCGTCGTAGGTGAGGTCGGTGTCCCCGATCACCGAGCGGAAGCGGTCGGGGGCGAGGCCCAGCGCGTCGGCGGCGATCTGGAGCAGCACCGTCGAGGAGCCCTGGCCGATATCGACCGCGCCGTTGAGGAAGGTGAGGGCGCCGTCGGGTCCCAGCGCAATGCGCATGCGCGAGGGGTTCGACATCGAGGTGTTGCCGCAGCCGTACCACATGCAGGCGATGCCGACGCCGCGGCGCAGCCGGGGGCTGCCGGCATTCGCCGCCTCGGCGGCGGCGACCGCGGCGAAGAAATCGTCGCGCAGCGCGTCGAGGCAGCGCGGCAGGCCGGCCGAGGCGTGCAGCACCTGGCCCGAGGCGGTCGTGTCGCCGTGATCGAGGGCGTTGCGGCGCCGGATGGTCCAGCGGTCGAGGCCCAGGCGTTCGGCGAGGTCGTCGATCAGGGTCTCGGCCGCGATCGTGGCCTGGGGCACGCCGAAGCCCCGGAAGGCGCCAGCCGGGGTGTCGTTGGTGTAGACCGCCCGCGTGCGGTTGCGGACGTGCGGCACCCGGTAGGGGCCGGGCGCGTGGACCGGCACGCGGTTGGCGACGGTCGGCCCCCAGGAGGCGTAGGCGCCGGTGTTGAAGTCGCCCTCCATCTCGAAGGCGGTGAAGCCTCCGTCCGCCTCTGCCGACATCCGGGCGCTGATCCGGGCCGGATGGCGCTTCGTCGTGGAGGCCATGCTCTCGATGCGGGTGTAGACCATCCGCACCGGCCGCCGCGTCAGCCACGCGGCCACCGCCAGGATCGGCTGGAGCGAGATGTCGAGCTTGCCGCCGAAGCCGCCGCCGCAGGCGGTGGGGACGATGCGCACGGACGATGCGGCCAAGCCGAGCACCCGCGCCACGTCCTCCTGGTCCATCACCGGCGCCTGCGTGCAGGCCGTGACCTCGATCCGGTCGCCCACGCGGCGGGCGTAGCCCGCCTCCGGCTCGATATAGGCGTGCTCCACGAAGGCGGTCTCGAACGCGCCCGCCACGGTCGCGGCGCCCGCCGCATGGCCGAGGGCGACGTCGCCGCGCGTGAGCCGGCCGTGGGTGAGCACGTTGTCGGGCACCCCGGCGTGGAGGGCCGGCGCGCCCGCGGCCAGCGCCGCCGCCACGCCCGTCAGCGCCGGCTGCACCGCGTAGCGCACCGGCAGGTCGGCATCCGGACACCCCTCCACTGCGGCGCGGGTCCCCACTAGCGCCACGACCGGGTCGCCGCGCATCCGCACGCGCCCGTCCGCCAGCACCGGCTGGTCCTTGAGGTGCGCAAAGACCCCGAAGGAGTTCTCGCCCGGGATGTCCCGGGCGGTGAGGATGCGGGTGAGGCCGGGATGGCGCGCGAGGACGGGGGCGAGGTCGCCGATCGTGACCAGCGCGGCGGCATGGGGCGAGCGCACGAGGCGCAGCCACAGCGCGTCCTCGGGCTGATGGTCGGCGCCGAAGCGGTCGGTGCCCGCGACCTTCGCCCGGCCGTCGACCCGGGCGATGCGCGCGCCCACCGCCGCGCCGGCCTCGGCCTGCGGGGCGGGCTCGTTGGCGCCGCGGGCCACGTCCATCACCGCGTCCACGATCGCGACGTAGCCGGTGCAGCGGCAGAGCACGCCGCCGATCGCATCCTCGACCGCGGGCCGGTCCGGCCGGGGATTGCGCCGCAGGCCGTCCGCGGCGGCGAGGATCATCGCCGGGGTGCAGATGCCGCATTGCGCCGCCCCGCGCACCAGGAAGGCCTCGCGCAGGCGGTCGATCAGGCCGGCGGGATCGCTCCCCTCGATGGTGGTGACGGCCCGCCCGTCGGCCTGGGCGGTCGGCACGAGGCAGGCGCAGACCTGCTCGCCGTCGAGGAGCACCGTGCAGGCGCCGCAATCGCCCGCCTCGCAGCCGACCTTGGTGCCGGTGAGGTGCAGGCCCTCGCGCAGGGTGTCGGCGAGGGTCGCGAAGGGCGCTGCCGCGACCGTGCGGGGCTCGCCGTTGAGGATGAGCGTGACGGGTGCGGTCATCAGGCGGCCCTCGCGGCAGGGGACCCGGCGAGACCCGCCAGGGCATCGGCGACCAGCGTGCGGGCGGCCGCCAGGCGGTAGGCCGCGCTCGCCCGCACGTCGTCGATGGGCGAGAGCCCCGCGAGGTGGGGCTCGGCGACGAGGCCCGGCGCCTCGGCCAGGGGCACGCCCGCGAGGTCGGCCTCCAGGGCGGGGAGCCGCCGGGCCACCGCCGCGCAGGCTCCCACGGCGATGCGGGCCTGCACGATGCGCCCCGCCGGATCGGTCTCGACCGCGAGGCCCGTCATGGCGATCGAGATCACGAGGTAGCGGCGCGCGCCCAGTTTCTCGAAGCGGCCGCGGCCGGGCCGCTTCGGGATCCGGATCGCCGTCACGAGGTCGTGCGGCCCCACGGCCGTCGCCCGGTAGCCGGTGAAGAAGTCTTGGGCGGCGACCTCGCGGCCCGGGAGCGCCACGACGGCGTCGAGGGCGAGCAGGTTCGGGATGCCGTCGCCCGCGGGCGAGGCCGTGCAGGCATTGCCGACCAGCGTGCCGCGGTTCTGGATCTGCACCCCGCCGACCGCGCGCCCGGCGGCCTTCAGCCCGTCGAGGAGCGGCGGCAGGTCGGCCCGGATCAGGTCGGTCCAGGTGGCGAGCGCCCCGATGCGCCAGTGGTCGCCCTCGTCCGCGATGCCGCGCAGTTCGGCCACGCCGGAGATGTCGAGGATGTCGGGGTGGGACGGGTCGCCCCAGGCCCGGCGGGTGGCGGCGGCCGGATAGACGTCGGTGCCGCCGGCCAGCACCGTGACGGCGTGGTCGCGGCGGATCGCCAGGGCGTCGATGAGGGAGGTCGGGCGGAAGTAGCGCATCAGGCGGTCCTCCCGGCGAGCACCACGCCTGCAGGCTCCCGCGGGATCCCCTCTCCCGTGCGGGAGAGGGGCAGGGGTGAGGGTCCAGGTGGCGCCGCAGTGAAGCGGTGAGGGTGGTGAGGGGAGCAGAACGGCGCTGGGTCAGACACGAACGGCAGTGCTGGTAGCGGCAGCGTCGAGATTTCTTGCTGCACCCTCCCGGGACCCTCACCCCTGCCCCTCTCCCGCACGGGAGAGGGGGGGCTGCCCGCGTTCCATTTGGAGAGGGCCGGAGGCGCGGACAGCACATTGCGTCGATGCACCCTCATCCCCGCCTCCCCCACAGCCGCTCGGCCTCGTCCGGCCGGTAGTAGCCGCGCGCCATGTCCCGCTCGACGAGGCTCGGGTCGCGCTGCGCCGGGTCGCCGTAGCCGCCGCCGCCCGGGGTCATGATCTCGACCCGGTCGCCGGCCCGGATGGCGATGTTCTGGTCCTTGGAGAGGTGGAGCGGCGTGAGGGTCTCGCCGCCGCGGTGGATGCGCACCACGTTGGGCGCGCCGTCCGCGCCGCCGCGCACGCCCGGCGGGCCGAACCGGCCGTGATCCATCACGAAGGAGGCGCGGGCCTCGCCGCGCAGCAGCTCCACCTCGTAATGGACGCCGAAGCCGCCGCGATGGGCGCCCGCGCCGCCGGAGCCCTCGCGCAGGGCGAAGCGCCGGAAGAGGACCGGATAGTACTGCTCCATCACCTCCACCGGCGCGGTCTTCGAGATGCCGATGGTGGAGCAGCCGTTCGAGAGCCCGTCGTGGTGGGCGTTCCCGCCGTAGCCCCCGCCGGTGATCTGATACATCACGAAGGGCGCGTTGCGCTCCGGGTCGAAGCCGCCGAGCGCGAAATTGCCCGAGGTGCCGGCGGGCGCCGCCGTCACGCGGTCGGGGATCGCCTGGACCAGGGCCAGGAAGACGGCCTCCGCGATGCGCTGGCTCACCTCGGCGGCGCAGCCCGAGACCGGGCGCGGGTAGCGGGCATCGAGGAAGGTGCCCTCGGGCCGGTGCACGATCAGCGGCGCGAAGGTGCCGGCATTGATGGGCACGTCCGGGAAGACGTGCTTCACCGCGAGGTAGACCGACGACAGTGTGGTCGCCCAGACCGAGTTCATCGGCCCGCGGCAGGGCGGCGACGAGCCCGCGAAGTCGAAGGTCAGGGTGTCGTCGGCCTTTGTCAGGGTCAGCGCGATGCGCAGCGGCTCGTCCACCACCCCGTCCGAATCCACGAAGGCCTCCGAGCGGTAGGTGCCGTCCGGGATGCCGCGGATTTCTGCCCGCATCCGCTCGGCCGACCGGGCACGGATCTCCACGATGGCCCGGTCGAGGGTGGCGCGGCCATATTTAGCCAGCAAATCACCGAGCCGGCTCTCGCCCACCGCGAGCGCCGCGGCTTGAGCCTTGATGTCGCCGATGCGCTGGTCCGCGACCCGGATGTTGGAGCAGATGATGGCGAAGATCTCGCGGTCCATCTCGCCGCGCTTGAACAGCTTCACGGGCGGCAGGCGCAGGCCCTCCTGCTCCACCTCGGTGGCGTGGGCCGAAAAACCGCCGGGCACCGAACCGCCGATATCGGGCCAGTGCCCGGTGTTCTGTAGCCAGCAAAACAACTCGCCGTCCACGAAGATCGGCCGCGCGAAGCGCACGTCCATCAGGTGGGTGCCGCCGAGATAGGGATCGTTGACGATGTAGACGTCCCCCGGCTCCGGCGCGCCGGCCTGGCCCTCGCGGATCAGCCGGATCAGCTCGCCCGTCGAGTGCTGCATGGTGCCGACGAAGACTGGCAGCCCGTACTCGCCCTGCGCGATCAGCGCGCCCGTGGTCCGGTCGTAGATGCCGTCCGAGCGGTCGTCGGCCTCCGCGATGACGGGCGAGAAGGCCGAGCGCGAGAAGGCGATGTCCATCTCGTTGCAGACCTGCTGCAATCCGGCCTGGATCACCGCCAGGGTGAGGGGATCGATGGCGCTCATACGCGGATTCTCAGGTTGCCGATGGGATCGACGGTGGCGGTCGCGCCCGGCTCGATGACGGTGGTGGCGTCGACCTGCTGGATGACCGCCGGCCCCGCCACCCGCGCCCCTTCGGGCAGCCGCTCGCGGGCGTAGACGGCCGCCTCGTGCCAGCGCCCGTCGGCGTGGAGGGCGCGGGTGCCGAGGCGGGCCTCCGCGAGGGTGGTGCGGGATTCCGGGTCGAGCAGCGCGGCGAGCGGCAGGGTGCGGCGGCGCCCGATCACCGAGGTGACGAGGTTGACCACCACCGCGCGGATCTCCGGCAGCCGCACCTGGAAGCGGCGGAAATAGGCGGCCTCGAACAGCGTCTGGAGCGCCGCGCGGTCGATGTCCGGGGAGGGGATCGCAACGCGGATCAGGTGGGTCTGCCCGCGGAACTGCATGTCGGCGCCGTGCGTGACGGTGACCGCCTCGATCTCGGCCCGCTCCTCCTCGACGACGGCGAGCGCGTCGGCGGCCTGCGCCTCCAGCACGCCGCGCAGGTCGGCCATGTCGAGCCCGTCCAGGGGCCGGTTGAGGGTGTTGACCCGGTCCTGGCGCAGATCCGCCACGAGGCAGCCGAGCGCGTTGGTGAGGCCGGGCCGGGCCGGCACCAGCACCTCCGGGATGCCGAGTTCGCGCGCGAGCGCCACCGCGTGGAGCGGCCCGGCGCCCCCGAAGGCGAACAGCACGAAGTCGCGCGGGTCGTAGCCGCGCGACAGCGACACCATCCGGATCGCCCCCGACATGTGCACGGTGCCGAGCCGGATCACCGCCGCGGCCGCCTCCTCGATGGAGAGGCCCAGGGGGCCGGCGAGGTCGCGGTCGAAGGCGGCCCGGATCGCGTCGAGCGACACGCCCTCGCGCACGGCCGTGAGGCGCTCCGGGTCGAGGCGGCCGAGCATGAGGTTGGCGTCCGTGATGGTCGGGCGCGTGCCGCCGCGGCCGTAGCCGATCGGGCCGGGCTCGGAGCCCGCGCTCTCCGGGCCGACCCGCAGCATGCCGGCCCGGTCGACCGAGGCGATCGAGCCGCCCCCGGCCCCCACCGTGTGCACGTCGACCATCGGCAGGTGGACGGGCAGGCCGTAGGCCAGGGTCAGCTCGGCCGAGACCTCCGGCACGCCGCCCGCGATCAACGCCACGTCGGTGGAGGTGCCGCCCATGTCGTAGGTGATCGCGTTCGACAGGCCCGACTGGGCCAGCGTCGCGGCGGCCGCCATCACGCCCGAGGCGGGTCCCGACATCACGGTCTTGGCCGCGGCCTCGACCACGCGGCCCGCCGGCACCGTGCCGCCGTTGCCGTTCATGACGAGGAGGTCGCGGGAAAAGCCGCGGGCGCGCAGCTCGTCCTGCAGGCGGCGGATGTAGCGGTCGAGGATCGGCTGCACCGCGGCGTTGACCGAGGCGGTGGTGCCCCGCTCGTACTCGCGGAACTCCGAGAGCAAGGCGTGGCCGAGGGTGACGTAGGCGTTGGGCCAGATCTCGCGCGCGATCTCGCCCGCGCGCAGCTCGTGCGCCGGGTTGGCGTAGGCGTGCAGGAAATGGATGACCAGCGCCTCGCAGCCCGCCTCGCGCAGCGCCTGCACGGCCTCGCGCAGCGCCGCCTCGTCGAGGGGCGTGTGCACGCGCCCGTCCGCCATCACCCGCTCGGGCACCTCGCGGCGCAGCTCGCGCGGGATCAGCGGCTCGAAGGTGCCGAACAGGCCGTATGGCTTCGGCCGCGTGCGCCGCCCGAGTTCGAGCACGTCGCGAAACCCCGCCGTGGTGACGAGGCCGACCCGGGCGGTCTTGCGCTCCAGCACCGCGTTGGTGGTGGCGGTGGTGCCGTGGATGACGAGGCCGAGGTCGGCGGGCGCGACGCCCGCCGCCTCGATCGCCGCGATGACCCCGCCGGCCTGGTTGCGCGCGGTCGTCGGCACCTTGGCGAGGCGCACCCGCAAGGGCCCGCCGGGCTCCGCCTCCGTCAGCAGGAGGTCGGTGAAGGTGCCGCCGACATCGATGCCCGCCACGCGTCTCACGTCACACCTCGATCGTTCGCCTACGAACGGACGGCGCGTCGGCCGCCCTTCCCGCCCGACGGCCTCACACCGTCAGGTACGCCTCCCGCACCGCCTCGTCCGCCTCCAGGGCCGCCATCGTGCCCTCGAAGCGGATCGTGCCCTTCTCGATCACGTAGGCCCGGTCGCAGACCGCCGCCGCGAAGGTGAGGTTCTGCTCGGAGAGGAGCACCGCGATGCCCTCCCGCTTCATCCGCAGCACCGCCTCGGCCATCTGCTCGACGATGAGCGGGCTCAGCCCCTCGGACGGCTCGTCGAGGAGCACGGCGTGGGGGTTGCCCATCAGGGTGCGGGCGATGGTGAGCATCTGCTGCTCGCCGCCCGACATTGCCGAGGCGCGCCGCCCGCGCATCTCGGCGAGGTTGGGGAAGACCACGAAGAGCCGCTCGGGCGTCCAGGGCGGGCGGGCATCCGTGCCCGCCGCCCGCTTCCGGCCGACCTCCAGGTTCTCGAACACCGTGAGGTCGGTGAAGATGCGCCGCTCCTCCGGCACGTAGCCGAGGCCCGCCCGGGCGATGCGGTAGGGCTCCCAGCCGGTGACCGGACGGCCCTCGAAGGCGACGCTGCCGCCGAGCGGCGGCAGCAGGCCCATCACGGCCTTGAGGGTGCTCGACTTGCCCGCGCCGTTGCGCCCCATGAGCGCCGCCACCTCGCCGGCCGCCAGGGTGAGCGAGACCCCGAACAGCACCTGCGCCTGCCCGTAGGCGGCCGTGAGGTTGGTGACGTCGAGGAGCGCCATCACGCCACCGCCTTCCGGCGCGCCTTGAGCGCCGCCGCTGTGCCGGCCTCGCCGAGATAGACCTGGCGCACCCGCGCGTCGCCGCGCACGTGGTCGGGCGAGCCGGCCGCGATGATCTCGCCGCGCACCAGCACCATCACCCGGTCGGCGTGGCCGAAGACCGCCTCCATGTCGTGCTCGGTGTAGAGGATGCCGATGCCCCGCTCGCGGGCGAGCCGGGCGGTGAGCGTCATCAGGCCGCCGCGCTCGCGCGGGGCCATGCCGGCGGTGGGCTCGTCCATCAGCAGGAGCTTGGGCCGCGAGGCCAGCGCCACCGCGAGTTCCACCCGCTTCACGTCGCCGTAGGCGAGTTCGGAGACCGGCCGGTCGGCCTCGGCCCGCATGCCCACTTCGGCGAGGAGCCCCAGCGCCTCCTCGCGGTGGAGGCGGCGCGTGTCCGCGAACAGGCGGCGGCTCTCCCCGTGCCGGGAGAGCAGGGCCATCTGCACGTTCTCGGCGACGCTCATCGACACGAAGGTCTGGGCGACCTGGAAGGTGCGTCCGACGCCGCTGCGCCAGACCGCGCGCGCCGGCCGGCCGGCGATCGCCTGCCCGTCGAGGGTGATGCTGCCGGAATCGGGCTTCAGCTGCCCGCCGACCATGTTGAAGGTGGTGGACTTGCCGGCGCCGTTGGGGCCGATGATCGCCAGCATCTCGCCCGCCGCCAGGGTGAACGAGACGTCCCGGGCGGCGAAGACGCCCCCGAAGCGCTTGTTGAGGCGGTCGACGACGAGGAGGGTCATGCGGAGGCCGCCGCGGTCGCCGGAGTCCGGGCACGGCCGCGCAGCGCGTCGGCCGCGCCCGCGAGGCCGCGGGGGAAGACCAGCACGGTGGCGATGATCGCGAGGCCGAGCAGCAGGCGCCAGAACTCGGTGAGCGGCATCACCACGTCCTTCAGCGTGTGGAAGAAGGCGGCGCCGACGAGGGGACCCATCACGGTCTGGATGCCACCCACCAGCACCATGACGAGGAAGTCGATCGAGAGCGGGATCGCCGCGAGCGTCGGGTCGATCGAGCCCTTCTGGAAGGCGTAGAGCCCGCCCGCCAAGCCGGCCGCCGCGCCCGCCAGCGTGAAGCCGAGCCAGCGGTGGGTGCGCACGTCGAGCCCGATCGCCCCGGCGCGGGTGGCGGAATCGCGCGCCGCCCGCAGGGTGTAGCCGAAGGGCGCGTAGATGATCCGGCGCAGGAGCACGATGCCGGTGAGCGTCAGCGCCGCCACGAGGTAGAAGTAGACGGTGCGGCCCGAGGCCCAGGCGGACGGC
The DNA here is from genome assembly GCF_046557895.1 of Methylobacterium oryzisoli. Lineage (NCBI taxonomy): Bacteria > Pseudomonadati > Pseudomonadota > Alphaproteobacteria > Hyphomicrobiales > Methylobacteriaceae > Methylobacterium > Methylobacterium oryzisoli. Next base: position 15,056 of record NZ_JBKIBX010000037.1, read on the forward strand.
CAGACGCCCACGACGCCGTTGTCGCCCCCCGTCACCTCGACCCACTGGAAGCCGATGGCGTAGACGATCTGCGCGAAGGCGAGGGTGAGCATCGCGAGGTAGATGCCCGACAGCCGCACGATGAAGAAGCCGAACAGGGCCGCGCCCGCCCCCGCGACGAGCGGAGCGGCGACGAGCGCGAGCTCCATCGGGGCCTTGAGCGGCCCGGTGACGAGGAGCCCCGCCGCATAGGCGCCGAGCCCGAAATACGCCGCGTGCCCGAAGGAGACGAGGCCGCCGACCCCGATGAGGAACTGGAGCGAGAAGGCGGCGAGCGCGAAGATCAGGATCTCGGTGGCGACCTTGGTGGTGTAGGGGTCGCCGAGCAGCGGCACCGCCAGGAGGAGCACCGCCGCCAGGAGCGCGAGCGCCGTCTCGGGCGGGCGGAAGCGGCGCAGCGTCAGGATGCCCTCCGGCAGGACCACCCGGCCCGAGCCGGAATCCGGCCGCCCGAGCAGCCCCCAGGGCTTGACCACCAGCACCACCGCCATGAGGGCGAAGACCAGGACCAGCGTCACCTTGGGCAGGATGAGGATGCCGAAGGCCTGGAGCTGCCCGATCAGGAGGGCGGCCAGGAAGGCGCCCGGCACCGAGCCCATGCCGCCCACCACCGTGACCACGAAGGCATCGGTGATGATCGACAGGTCCATGTGCGAGTTGGCGGGGATGCGCGGGATCTGCAGCGCGCCGCCCAGCCCCGCGAGGCTCGCGCCGAGGAAGAGCGTGAGCGTGAACAGGCGCGCCTGGTTGACGCCGAGCGCCCCCACCATCTCGCGGTCCTGCGTCGCGGCCCGGATCAGCACGCCGAAGCGGGTGCGGTGCATGACCAGCCACAGGAGCGCCAGCACCAGCGGCCCGACGCCGATCAGCACGAGTTCGTAGGCGGGGAAGCGCTGGCCCAGGATCTCGACCCCATGGCGCAGGGAGGGCGCGCGCGGCCCCGCGATGTCGACCGGCCCCCAGACCTTGAGCACCACGTCCTCGACGATGAGGACGACCCCGAAGGTGGCGAGCAGCTGGAAGAGCTCCGGGACCCGGTAGATGCGGCGCAGGAGCAGCATCTCGACCGCCACCCCGATCAGCCCGACGAGGAGGGCCGCCAGCAGCACCCCGAGGAAGAAGGTCCAGGGCGAGTAGGCGAAGTCGAGGAGCCGCGGCACGATCGTCACCGCGAGGTAGGCCCCCAGCATGTAGAAGGAGCCGTGCGCGAAGTTGACGATGCGGGTGACGCCGAAGACGAGGGTCAGCCCCGAGGCGATCACGAACAGCGACGAGGCGCTGGCGAAGCCGGAGAGCGACTGCAGGACGAGGAAGGACAGGTCCATCGGTCTTCCGCTCCGCCTCCTCGTCTCCGTGCGGCTGCAGATTCAGCCCGTCTTCAGACCGTCTCGAAATCCAGCGCGGGCAGCACCCCCTCTCCCGGGTGGGAGAGGGGTAGGGGTGCGGGAGGGAGCAGAAAGAGGCGCGACGCTGCCGCTACCAGCACGACGGTCAGCGATTGATCCTGCCCCGTTCCGCTCCCCTCACCATGTTCCGCGTCTCAGTGCGGCAGCGTCACACCCTCACGCGGGATCTTCGATCCCCTGCCCCTCTCCCACTCGGGAGAGGGGTTCCGTTCAGCCCTTGCGGGCCGCCTTCACCTCGGCCTCGGGATGCAGGTACTTGGCCCCGTCCTCGTAGGTGTACTTGACCATCGTGCCCTTGCGCCCGTCGAGCGCGGTCTCGCCGACCCAGGCGCCGAGCGTCGACTGGTGGTCGAGGGCGCGCATGGTGACGGGCCCCGCGATGGTGTTCGATTGCAGGCCTTCGAGCGCGGCGATCAGCGCCTCGGTGTCGGTGGACTTCGCGGTTTCGAGCAGGTCGCGGATCATCTGCACGACGACGTAGCCGAGGAGCGAGCCCAGCCGCGGCGTGTCCTTGAAGCGGGCGCGGTAGGCGGCCACGAAGGCCTTGTGGGACGGGAGATCGATCTGCTCCCACGGGTAGCCGGTGGTGATCCAGCCCTCGGGCGTCTCGTCGCCGAGCGGGATCATGTATTCGGGCTCGCCGGTGAGCAGGCTCGCCACCGTGCGCTTCTCGAACAGGCCGCGGGTGTTGCCCTCGCGCACGAAGGCGGTGAGGTCGGCCCCGAACAGCACGTTGAACAGCCCGTCGGGCTTGGCCTGCGCCAGCGCGCCCACGGTGGCGCCCGCATCGACCTTGCCGAGCGCCGGGAACTGCTCGGTCACCACCTCGAAGCCCGGCACCGCGGCACTCATCAGGCGCTTGAAGTTCGCCGCCGCCGACTGGCCGTACTCGTAGTTGGGCGCCACGATCGCCCAGCGCTTGATGCCGCGGGCCTTCACGGCCTCCACCAGCATCTTGGTCTGCATGTAGGTGTTGGGCCGGACCCGGAAGGTGTAGCGGTTGCCGCTGCCCATCGTGAGGGCGTCGGTCAGGGGCTCGGTGGCGAGGAAGAGCACCTTACGCTGGTTGGCGAAATCCGCCACCGCGAGCCCGACATTCGACAGGAAGGTGCCGCACAGGAAGACGACGTTCTCGCGGGTGAGCAGCTCCTCGGCCACCCGCACCGCGTCCCCCGGCGTCGAGCCGTCGTCGCGGAAGATGATCTCCAGCGGGCGCCCGCCGAGCCCCTTGATGCCGCCCGCCTGGTTGATCTCGTCCTGGGCGAGGATCATGGCGTTGCGGTAGGGACCCGCGAAGGCGGCCATGCGGCCGTAGGAATTGAGTTCGCCGATGCGGATCGGGGCGCCCTGAGCCCGTCCGGCCGTGCCCGAGAGGGCGAGCGGCGCCGCGGCGAGACCCGCGACCACGGTGCGGCGGGACGGGAGTGGAACCGGCATCGCACGACCCTCCGACGATCGTCCCGGCCCAACCGGAGAGATCATTCGCGTACGAACGATACTCGTCCGCAAGACGAGCGCAAGATCAGGTCGTGCGGAAATGTCGGGCGCCGGCTGCCCGCGGATGCGGCGACCGCGCCGCGCCCGCTCGGACGCGCACCCTGGCGTCCCTCACTCGGGCACGAATTCGCGCACCGGCCCGCCCTCGTCGCCGCGCGGCCGCTCGGCGTCGATCTCGGGGCCGTCGAGGTCCGGGATCAGGATCGGGTCGGTGGGCGTCACCGTGCCGGTGGCGTCGATGTCGTCGACCGAGGTCCAGGCCTTCGGCTGCGGGCGGGACGCGTCGGCCTCGGCGGCGGACGCAGGGACTGTCGAGGCAGCCAGCAGGGCGGCGAGCGCCAGGAGAGCAAGGGGTGATCGAGCGAGGGATGGTAGAGCGAGGGGTGATCTCATGCGAGGCTCCTTCGGCCCGGATTCTCTCGTCCGCAAGGTCAAAGCGGGGGCGTGCGGTTCGTTCCGGTCCCCTCGTCCCCGCGCGCGACGCTCGCGGCACCTCCGGCCTCGACAACGGCGCGGCGCGGGCCTTCACTCCGGCGATCCGCCGCGACGGCTCGACCCGTCGCGGCGGCGGATGCTCAAGCCCGGGAGGCGGTCATGCTCTTCGCCAGGAAGCTCACGGCCAGGAAGCCCACGACCAAGTGGCCCGCGCGGTTCGTCGCCGAGGAGGTCGTGCCCGACGCAGGCCGGCGCGGTCTGCTCGCCGGGGCCTGCGCCTGCGCGGCCTTCGCGGCCCTGCGGCCCCTCGCGGCCCGGGCGCAATCGCTGCCGGCGCCGACGGCCGGTCCCGCGCGCCCGATCCACGCCGTCCTGGACGAGGCGGCGCGCGGGGTCGAGGCGAAGATGATCGCGTGGCGGCGGGACATCCATGCCCATCCCGAACTCGGCAACCAGGAGACCCGCACGGCGGCCCTGGTCGCGCGGCACCTGCGGGCGCTCGGCTACGAGGTCCGCGAGGGCGTCGCCGTGACCGGCGTCGTCGGGGTGCTCGCGGGGGAGGGCGGGCCGGGTCCGGTCATCGCGCTGCGCGCCGACATGGATGCCCTGCCGGTGGCCGAGCAGGTCGATCTTCCCTTCGCCTCGAAGGTCAAGGCGCCCTGGGGCGGCGAGACGGTCGGCGTGATGCACGCCTGCGGGCACGATTGCCACGTGGCGATGCTCATGGCGGCGGCCGAGGTGCTGGCCGCCCAGCGCAAGCAGATCCGCGGCACGATCAAGCTGATCTTCCAGCCGGCCGAGGAGGGATTGCCGGTCGGCGAGATCGGCGGGGCGCGGCTCATGGTGGAGCAGGGCGCGCTGGCCGATCCCAAGCCGGACGCCGTCTTCGGCCTGCACGTGATGGCCGGCGCGCCCGTCGGCACGGTGGCGTACCGGGCCGGGCCGATCCTGTCCGGCTCGGACACCTTCCGGATCGCGGTGCGCGGCCGGCAGACCCACGGCGCCCAGCCCTGGAACGGCGTGGACCCGATCACCATCGGCTCCACCATCGTGACCACCCTCCAGACCATCGTCAGCCGCGAGACCGACATCCAGCGCAACCCCGCGGTGCTGACGGTGGGCGTGTTCAAGGGCGGGGTGCGCCACAACATCGTCCCGGAGGAGGTCGAGCTGTCCGGGACCCTGCGCACCTACAGCGAGGAGCACCGCCAGCGCGTCAGGCAGCGCATCAGTGAGATCGCCGAGGGGGTGGCCAAGAGCATGCGGGGCAGCGCCGAGGTGAGCTGGAACCCGGCCTCCTACCCGGCGACCGTCAACGATGCCGCCCTGGTCGACAGGATGGCGCCCTCGCTGGCGCGCGCCTGCGGCGCGGGCGGGACGCTCGTGCGAGCCGATTTCCCGGCCAGCCCGAGCGAGGATTTCTCCTATTTCGCCAACGCCGTGCCGGGCCTGTTCTTCTTCATCGGCATCGACGCGCCAGGAGCCCAGGGGGCGGCGCCCAACCATTCCCCGCGCTTCCAGGTGGACGAGGCGGGCCTCGCCTACGGGCTGCGCGCCCTGCTGCACCTCACCGCCGACTTCACCGGCAGCGGGGCGGCCTGAGAGGGGCGGCCGGCCCCACCCGGCTTCCCCCGCTCCCCTGCGGCTGCTAGAAGGGCCGGATGTCCGACTCGCGTCACCGGTCCGGCTCTCGGCGAATTACGAGCCCGGTTTCCGCCTGAGGGCCGCGTCCGCGGCCCTGCGGGGGCCGGGATGCCGTTCGTCCGCGACCGTCGAGTGACCGGGCCCGGCCGCATGGCCGCCGCGCCCCGAGATGAGCCCCTGATCCATGACCGAGCCCAAGCCCGCGATGCCCGAATCCGCGACCGGGCGCGACTATTCCGAGACCCTGTTCCTGCCCCGCACCGACTTCCCGATGCGCGCCGGGCTGCCCGAGCGCGAGCCGGAGATCCTGCGGCGCTGGCAGGCGATCGATCTCTACGGGCGGATCCGGGCCGCTGCTTCGGGCCGGCCGAAATTCGTCCTGCACGACGGCCCGCCCTACGCCAACGGCCACATCCACATCGGCACGGCGCTCAACAAGATCCTCAAGGACGAGGTGGTGCGCGGCGCCGGCGTGCTCGGGCAGGACGCCAACTACGTTCCGGGCTGGGACTGCCACGGCCTGCCGATCGAGTGGAAGATCGAGGAGCAGTACCGCGCCAAGGGCCGCAACAAGGACGAGGTGCCGGTCGTCGAGTTCCGCCGCGAGTGCCGCGCCTTCGCGGAGCACTGGCTCTCGGTGCAGCGCGAGGAATTCAAGCGCCTCGGCGTCACGGGCGACTGGGACCATCCCTACTCCACCATGGCCTTCGAGGCCGAGGCGCAGATCGCCCGCGAGCTGATGACCTTCGCGATGACGGGCCAGCTCTACCGCGGCTCGAAGCCCGTGATGTGGTCGGTGGTCGAGAAGACCGCGCTCGCCGAGGCCGAGGTCGAGTACGAGGACCACGTCAGCGACACGATCTGGGCCGCCTTTCCGGTCGTGACCTCCGCCGACCCGGCGCTCGCCGGCGCCCACGTGGTCATCTGGACCACCACTCCCTGGACCATCCCGGCCAACCGGGCCGTGGCCTATTCCCGCAAGGTTTCATACGGACTCTATCGTGTTTCTGCCGCTCCTGAAGAGAACTGGGTTCAACCTGATTTTCGTTGCATTGTTGCTGACCAACTCGCGGGCGACGTCTTCAAGGCCGCTCGCGTCGATGCTTACGAGCGCGTGGCCGACGTGGCGTCCGAGGCGCTGGCGGGCCTGACGCTCGCGCATCCGCTCGCGCGCTGGAACGCCGGCTACGGCTTCTCCGTGCCGATGCTGGAGGGCGAGCACGTCACCGACGAGGCGGGCACGGGCTTCGTGCACACCGCCCCGAGCCACGGCCGCGAGGATTTCGAGGTCTGGACGGCCAACGGCCGCGCCCTGCGCGCGCGGGGCCTCGACGTGGCGATCCCCTACACGGTCGATGCCGACGGCGTGCTCACCGAGGAGGCTCCGGGCCTCACGGGCCGGCGCGTGCTGACCGAGAAGGGCGAGAAGGGCGACGCCAACAAGGCGGTGATCGCCGCGCTCGCGGAAGCCGGGACGCTGGTGGCGCGCGGCACCCTCAAGCACAGCTACCCGCATTCCTGGCGCTCGAAGAAACCCGTCATCTTCCGCAACACGCCGCAATGGTTCATCGCCCTCGACGCGCCCGTGGCGGCGCTCCAGGGCCGGACGCTGCGCGAGGTGGCCCTGCGCGAGATCGCGGCCACCCAGTGGGTGCCGCCGCAGGGGCAGAACCGCATCACCGGCATGATCGCCAACCGCCCGGACTGGGTGGTGTCGCGCCAGCGCGCCTGGGGCGTGCCGATCACGGTGTTCGTGCGCAAGGGCACGAGCGAGATCCTGCGCGACGAGCGCGTCAACGCGCGCATCGCCGACGCCTTCGCGGCGGAAGGGGCGGATGCGTGGTTCACGGATCCCGACGGCGCCCGCTTCCTCGCGCCCGACCACGATCCCGCCGCCTACGAGAAGGTCACGGACGTCCTCGACGTCTGGTTCGATTCGGGTTCGACGCACGCCTTCACACTGGAGGACCCGAAGGCCTTCCCGGGCCTCGCCGGCATCCGCCGCCGCCGCGACGGCGGGGACGACACGGTGATGTACCTCGAAGGCTCGGACCAGCACCGGGGCTGGTTCCACTCCTCGCTGCTCGAATCCTGCGGCACCCGCGACCGCGCGCCCTACGACGTGGTGCTCACCCACGGCTTCGTCCTCGACCCCAAGGGCGAGAAGATGTCGAAGTCGCGCGGCAACGTGGTCGCGCCCCAGGACGTCATCGCGGCGTCCGGCGCCGACATCCTGCGGCTGTGGGTGGCCGCCTCCGACTACACCGACGACCTGCGCATCGGCCCGCCGATCATCAAGACGTTTTCGGAGACCTACCGGAAGCTGCGCAACTCCCTGCGCTGGATGCTCGGCACGCTCGCCCACCACCGCCCGGAGGACCGGGTCGTGCCGGAGGACCGGGCCGCGGCCGCGGCCATGCCGGAGCTGGAGCGCTTCATCCTGCACCGGCTGGCCGAACTCGACGGCGAGATCCGCGAGGCCTACCGCACCTACGACTTCAAGCGCGTGGTGGCGCTGCTCAACGGCTTCATGACGGGCGACCTCTCGTCCTTCTACTTCGACGTGCGCAAGGACGCGCTCTACTGCGACCCGATCTCCAGCCCCACGCGCCACGCGGCGCTGGCGGTGGTGGAGGAAACCTTCCGGCGCGTGGTGGTCTGGCTCGCCCCGGTCCTCGCCTTCACGGCCGAGGAGGCCTTCCTGGCCCGCACCCCCTCGGCGGACGGCTCGGTCCACCTGCTGACCCTGCCCGAGACGCCGCAGGCGTGGCGCGACGCGGCGCTCGACGCCCGCTGGGCGAAGATCCGCCGGGTGCGCCGGGTGGTGACCGGGGCGCTGGAGATCGAGCGGGCGGCCAAGCGCATCGGCGCGAGCCTGGAGGCCGCGCCGGTGGTCCACGTGGCCGATCCGGAGCTGCGCGCGGCCCTCGACGGGATCGACTTCGCGGAGGTCTGCATCACCTCAGGCGTTCGGATCGAGGCGGACGAGGGCCCGGCCGACGCCTTCCGGCTCGACGAGGTGCCGGGCGTCGCCGTGGTGCCGGCCCGGGCCGAGGGGCGCAAATGCGCCCGCTCCTGGAAGGTGTCGCCCGCGGTGGGCAGCGATCCGGACTACCCGGACGTGACCCCCCGCGACGCCCAGGCCCTGCGGGAGTGGGACGCGCTCAACGCCGCCCGGGCGGCGGAGTGATGGGGCTGCGTCCGGTCTGGCTCGGGCTCCTCGTCGCCCTGGCGACGCTCGCGCTCGACCAGGCGACGAAGCTCGGCCTGCTGTTCCTGGCCGACCTGCCGCTGCACCAACCGGTGGTGCTCGCGCCCTTCGCGCAGCTCGTGGTGGTCTGGAACCGGGGCGTCTCCTACGGGCTCCTGCAGCAGGACGGCGATCTCGGGCGCTGGCTCCTCGTGGCGGTCTCGGTCCTGGCCTCGGCGGCGCTCACCGTCTGGATGGCCCGGGCCGCGACCCGGCTCGTCGCCGTGTCCCTCGGCCTCATCGTCGGCGGCGCGGTCGGCAACGCCATCGACCGGGTCGCTTACGGGGCGGTGTTCGACTTCGTGCACCTGCATGCGGTCGGCTGGTCCTGGTACGTGTTCAACGTCGCGGACGCCGCCATCGTGTTCGGGGTGGTCGGCCTCCTCTACGACGGGCTCTGGATCGAGCGCCGCAACGCCGCGCCGGGGCACGGCGCCTGACCGGCCTGTGATACGCCCGCCACAGGGCCGGTCCCGCGTGCGGTCCTCCACAGGCTGCGCCATACCTTCGCCCGAAACCGGACCCACGCCCAAGGTAACGAGAAGCGTCGCGTATCCGCGGCGGCCAGGGTCCGGGAGCCAGCATGACCGACCATCGCACGATCCTCACGCTCGCGGCGCTGCTGTGCGGCGTCGCGTCCGTCGCGCAGGCCGAGGAGGGTGTGTTCATGAAGAACACGCTGTCGAACATCGGCCTGATCGAGCCGGAGCGCCCCACGATCACCTACCGCGAGCGCGCCCCGCTGGTGCTGCCGCCGAAGGCCGGCAACGCCGCCCTGCCGCCCCCCGTGCCCCGCAGCGCCGTGCGCGAAGCCACGCCGCAATGGCCGACCGATCCGGAGGTCGCCGCCCGCGCCAAGCAGGTCAAGGAGGCGCGCAAGCCCATCACCCGCGGCGAGCAGGGCCGCATGAACGACAACAACATGACGCTCTCGATCCACGAGATGCGCGCCGGCCGCCGCGAGGGCGCGGGGGTTCCCACCGAGCCGACCTACAAGCCCGGCGACAACGTGCGCGAATCGACTTGGCTCAACCCGCTGCAGCTCCTCCAGGGCCGCAAGGACGACACCCCGGTCTCCGACGTCGAGCCGAGCCGCGACGTCCTCACCGATCCGCCCACCGGCTACCGCGCCCCGCCGAACGGGCGCCTGGCGCGCGCGCCCGAAGGCCCGAGGCAGAGCATAAGCGAGAAGGAGCGCGAGGAGGCCGATCCGCGCGCCTACCTGCGCTCGCGGGCGCGCTGACGCAGTCAGCGCCAAGCTCAGCCTCGGCGGCGCGGCCGCCGAAACTGTGCCGTTTCCCGCCACGTCTGTCGTCGGCGCATATCAGGCAGGGCGCAGCCGCGTCCTGCCTTAAAATCTTCTAGAAACATCGGTTGAACAGTCCCACATCCGGGCGACGGGCCGGCGATTCGCGCGAGGCCCACCGGGGCTTCCCACCAGGGAAGCGCTCCACGATCACCACGGGCGAATCCGGCAGCCCGCTCACAAGGACAGCAGGATGGACTTGTTCAGGACGCGCCCGCTCACCCGCCCGCTCGGCTATCCCGGAGCCGCCCTGCGCCTCGACGCGGCGCCGTTCGGGCGGGCGGAGGCGGGCGGGCCGGAGGTCGCCTCCTTCGTCCTGGACAACGGTCTCGACGTCGTCGTCATCCCCGACCACCGCACCCCGGTGGCGACCCACATGATCTGGTACCGCAACGGCTCGGCGGATGATCCGCTCGGCCAGTCGGGCATCGCGCACTTCCTCGAACACCTGATGTTCAAGGGCACCGAGACGCACCCGGTGGGCACCTTCTCGAAGGTGGTGTCGGGCCTGGGCGGCCAGGAGAACGCCTTCACGTCCTTCGACTACACCGCCTATTTCCAGCGCGTCGCGCGCGACAACCTGCGGACCATGATGGAGTTCGAGGCCGACCGGATGACCGGCCTCGTCCTCGACGACGCCGTGGTGGCGCCCGAGCGCGACGTGGTGCTGGAGGAGCGCCGCATGCGGGTCGAGACCGACCCGAGCGCGCAGCTCTCGGAGGCGATGGCCGCCTCGCTGTTCGTGCATCACCCCTACGGGATCCCGATCATCGGCTGGATGCACGAGATCGAGGACCTGAACCGCACCCACGCCCTCGCCTATTACGAGCGCTTCTACACCCCCGAGAACGCGATCCTGGTGGTGGCCGGCGACGTGACGGTCGACGAGGTGCGCCGGCTCGCGGAGGAGACCTACGGGCGGGTGGCGCCCCGCGGCGCCCGGCCGGTGCGCCAGCGCCCGCGCGAGCCCGAGCCCCGGGCCGCCCGCCGCCTCAGCGTCGCCGACCCGAAGGTCGAGCAGCCGACCCTGCAGCGGCTCTACCTCACCCCCTCCTGCATCACCGCCAGGGAGGGGGAGGGCCACGCCCTCGAACTCCTCGCCGAGGTGATGGGCGGCGGGCCGACCTCGTACCTCTACCGCTCCCTCGTGATGGAGCAGGGCGTCGCCGTGAATGCGGGCGCGTGGTACATGGGCTCGGCCATGGACGACACCCGCTTCTCCGTCTACGCGGTGCCGGCCGAGGGCGTGAGCCTGGAGGCGCTGGAGCAGGCGGTGGACGCCACCCTGCGGCGCCTGCCCGGCGAGGCCCTCTCTCCCGAGGCGCTGGAGCGGGCCAAGACCCGGCTCGTCGCCGAGACGGTCTACTCCTCCGACAGCCAGTCGTCGCTCGCGCGCATCTACGGCTCGGCGCTCGCCATCGGCGAGAGCATCGAGGATGTGCGCCGCTGGCCGGCCGACATCGAAGCGGTGGAGGCCCGGCGGCTGGCGGCGGTGGCCGAGCGCTACCTCGTCCCGGCCCGCTCCGTGACCGGCTACCTGACCAAGGCCCGCGAGGCCGACGCGCCGACGGCCATCACCGCCGCCTGAGCCTGCGCCGCCCGCACCCGAACCGGAACGAGAGCGGCGCCCGATCGCGCTGCGGCCGGGCGCCGTTCCAAGTCCTTATTTGCCGCATCGTCTGCGACGAACCGGTATCCACTTCGTCGGACAATGCTCTAGAAGAGGTCCCCCATGACCCCGGCCGATGCCGTCACCCGGACCGCCGCCCTCAGCCCCGCCTCCTCCCCGGCCCAGGCCCGCCCGGTCGCCGCCGCCTGCGGCGTCGAGGCGTGGCACGTCGAATCCCCCGTCGTGCCGCTGATCGCGCTGGCCTTCACCTTCGAGGGCGGCGCCGCCCAGGATCCGGAGGGCAAGTCCGGCGCCGTGCAGATGCTGGCGCGCCTCCTCGACGAGGGGGCCGGGCCCTACGGCTCCGACGCCTTCCAGGAGCGCCTCGCCGCGCGCGCCATCGAGCTGAGCTTCCATGCCGGTCCCGACGCGATCGGCGGCTCGCTCAAGATGCTGGTCAGGCACGCCGACGAGGCGATCGAGCTCCTGGCGCTCGCCCTGGCGCAGCCCCGCTTCGACGAGGCCGCCATCGAGCGCGTGCGGGCGCAGATGCTCGCGGGCCTGCGCTACCAGCAGAACGATCCCGGCGTGATGGCCTCGCGCCGCTTCTTCGCCGAGGCCTATCCGGGACATCCCTACGGCCGGCCCTCCGGCGGCACGATCGAGAGCGTGTCGGGCATCACCCGCGACGACCTCGTGGCGCTCCACGCGCGCCTCCTGAGCCGCGGCCGGGTCAAGGTCGCGGCGGTGGGCGCCATCGGCGAGGAGGCGCTGCAGCGCGCGCTCGACGCCGCCTTCGGGCGCCTCGGCGAGGGCGGGGCGCTCGCCGCCGTGCCGCCGACCCGCATCGCGGGCCGCGGACGGCGCATCGTGGTGGATCTCGACGTGCCGCAATCGGTGATCCGCTTCGGTACCGACGGCGTGCCGTGGCGCGATCCCGACTTCATCCCGGCCTACGTGCTCAACCACGTGCTGGGCGGCGGCGCCTTCACGTCGCGGCTCTTCCAGGAGGTGCGCGAGAAGCGCGGCCTCGCCTACTCGGTCGGCACCTCCCTGGTGAGCCACCGGGCCGCCTCGATGACCTGGGGCTACACCGCCACCAAGAACGAGCGCGTCGCCGAGGCCCTGGCGGTGATCGCCGAAGAGATCGCGCGGCTCACGCAGGACGGTCCCAGCGACGAGGAGCTGCAGAAGGCCAAGGACTACCTCACCGGCTCCTACGCGCTCGGCTTCGACACCTCGACCAAGATCGCCCACCAGCTCGTGCAGGTGGCCTTCGAGGGCCTCGGCATCGACTATATCGGCCGCCGCAACGGCCTGATCGGCGCCGTGACCCAGGACGACATCCGCCGCGCCGCCGCGCGCACGCTCGGCGACGGCCGTCTCCTCGTCGTGGCCGCCGGCCGTCCGACCGAGATCTGACGGGAAGCACGCTCCGGCGCCCCGCCCTGGACCCGCCGGGGCCCGATGATCCCGGACCCTGCCCAGGACCCCCTCAGGCCATCGGGTCCTCGCCCGCCGGGCGCAGGCCGTCGAGGTCCGGCCGCAGGACCACGCTCTCCTGCTCGTTCGGGTCCGTGCGCGCGATGACCGCCGTGCAGGGCTCGGTGCGGCTGGCGTTGTAGGGCAGGTGCGGCACCCCGGCCGGGATGTGGACGTAGTCGCCCGCGCGCGACCACATGTGGTGCTCCAGCCGCGCGCCGTACCACATGCCCGCGACCCCGCTCAGCACGTGCAGCGCCGTCTCGTGCCCCTCGTGCAGGTGGGCTCTCGCCCGCGCGCCCGGCGGCATCGTCACGGTCTGGAGGTGGATGGCCTTCGCGCCCACCGATTCGGCCGAGATGCCGGGGGCGTAGGTCAGCGCCTGCTTGCCGACGTAGTCGGCGCCCGCGCCCACGACGCGGCAGGTCGGTTCATTGGAGGTCGGTTCCTCGGAGGTCGGCTCCTGGGCCATCGCGTGCTCCCTCGCTCCTCGCCTGCGATCCTAGCGCGGCCTGGGGCCATGCGCGATGGACCCGACTTGCGCGGGGGCGCCCGGCCACGCTTAAAGGGCGGCCGATGTCCCCCTCCGCTCCCTGGCCGCAGCGCCAGCGCTCCCTCGGCCGCGTCGCGCTCGCCGCCGCGCGGCTCGCGGGCGGCGCCACCCGCCTCACGGACCTCGCCGAGGCCGGCCCCCTGCGCCTGCGCCTGCCCCGTCCCGAGGGGCCGGTGCTCGAAGGCGTGCTCCTCAACAGCGCGGGCGGGATCGCCTGCGGCGACCGCTTCACCGTCACGGCCGATCTCGGGCCGGGGGCCGACCTCGTCCTGACCACGACGGCGGCGGAAAAGATCTACCGCTCGGACGGGCCGGTCACCGACCTCGCGACCCGGCTCACGCTCGCCTCCGGGGCGCGCCTCGCGTGGCTGCCGCAGGAGACGATCCTGTACGATGCCTCCCGCCTGACCCGGCGGCTCGATGCCGAGATGGCGCCCGACGCCACCCTGACGCTGTTCGAGGCCCTGGTGTTCGGCCGCGCGGCCCGGGGCGAGAGCGTGCGCGAAGGGCTGCTGCACGACGCGTGGCGCATCCGCCGGGACGGGAGGCTCGTCTACGCCGACACCCTGCGCCTCGACGGGGCGGTCGCCGACCTGATGGCGCGCCCGGCCGTGGCCGGCGGCGCCCGGGCGCTGGCGACGCTCGTCCACGTGGCGCCGGACGCGGAGGCCGAGCTCGACCGGATGCGCGCGCTGATCGACGCGGCGGGGTGCGAGGCCCTGCAGGTCGAGGCGGGGGCGAGCGCCTGGAACGGCATGCTGGTCGTGCGCCTGCTCGCCCGCGAGATCGGCGCCCTGCGGCGCGCGGCGGCCCACCTGCTCGAAGGATTCCGCGGGGCGCCGCTGCCCCGCGTCTGGCAGACCTGAGCCTCGGCCCGCGTCTTGCCTCACGCCCGAGCCTCGTGAAGGATGCTCGAAGGCTCCGCTCTCCGCCCAACCCAGAGGACGCGTCCGTGCTGCTCACACCCCGCGAGAAGGACAAGCTCCTCGTCGCCATGGCGGCGCAGGTGGCGCGCAACCGTCTGGCCCGGGGCGTGAAGCTCAACCACCCCGAGGCGGTGGCGCTCATCACCGATTTCGTGGTCGAGGGCGCCCGCGACGGGCGCACGGTGGCCGAGCTGATGCAGGCGGGCGCCCAGGTGCTCGACGCCTCCCAGGTGATGGAGGGCATCCCTGAGATGATCCACGACATCCAGGTCGAGGCGACCTTCCCGGACGGCACCAAGCTCGTGACCGTGCACCACCCGATCCGCGGCGCGGTCTCGGCCGACGTGCCGGGTGCGGTCGCCACGCTCCCGGGCGAGATCGTGTTCAACGAGGGGGCGCCGCGCACCCTGATCGAGGTGGCCAACACCGGCGACCGCCCGATCCAGGTCGGCTCGCACTACCACTTCTTCGAGGTCAACCCGGCCCTGCGCTTCGACCGCGACAAGGCCCGCGGCCAGCGCCTCGACATCGCGCCCGGCACGGCGGTGCGCTTCGAGCCCGGGTCGACCCGGGAGGTGACGCTGGTGCCGATGGGCGGGGCACGGGCCGTGTACGGCTTCCGCGGCGACGTGATGGGGACGCTGTAGGATCGACCGTCCGCTCCCACGAACGAGGACTTCAGCGATGCGACGCTTCGCCCTCACGCTGACCGCTCAGGGACAGGTCACATTGCCGGCCGAGGCGCAGAGCGCGCTCGGCGCGGTGCCCGGGGACAAGCTGTCTCTCGTGGTCGATGACAGCGGACGCGCCACGCTCGCCCGGGCGAGCGACGGTCTCGCACAGATGCGGGCGATCGCGCGGCGCGCCAGGGCGGCGGGCGCGACGCCGGATCCGGGCGACGATCCGATCGGGGATTACCTCGTCGCCGAGGACGAGCGCACGAAGTCGCGCCCATGATCGGCATCGACACGAACGTCCTGCTGCGACAGACTCTCGAGGACGACGCCGACCAGTCGCCGCGCGCGATCGCCTTCATCGACAGTGCCGAGCGACTCGCGGATCCGGTGCTGGTGAATCCGATCGTCCTGATCGAGTTCGTTTGGACCCTCATGCGCCGGCAACGGTTCGACAAGGCGCAGGTCCTCGCGCTGATCGACGTCATGATCGCCTCGCCGCACATCGTCTTCTCGGACGAGGAGGCGGTCACGGCAGCCGTCGACGCTTGGCGGCACGGCCCGGCCGGCCTGCAAGACTACCTGATCGGCAGCCTGAACCGGCGGGCGGGCGCCCGCACGACGCTGACCTTCGATAGCCGGGCGGCGCGCCACCCCGACTTCACTCCCATGCCTGTCTGACCGGACGCTGCTGCCCATGGCCAACACCCCCAAGCCCGCGAGCCTGCCCCGCGCCGCCTACGCGGCCATGTTCGGACCGACCAAGGGCGACCGGATCCGGCTCGCCGACACCGCCCTCGTCATCGAGGTCGAGCACGACCACACCCGCTACGGCGAGGAGGTGAAGTTCGGCGGCGGCAAGGTGATCCGGGACGGGATGGGGCAGGGGCAGGCCAGCAACGCGGCCGGCGCCGTCGACACCGTGATCACCAACGCGGTGATCCTCGACCACTGGGGCATCGTGAAGTGCGACGTCGGCCTCAAAGGCGGGCGGATCGCAGCGCTCGGCAAGGCCGGCAACCCGGACATCCAGGACGGCGTCACCATCGTGGTCGGCCCCGGCACCGAGGTGATCGCGGGCGAGGGCAAGATCCTGACGGCCGGCGGCTTCGACAGCCACATCCACTACATCTGCCCGCAGCAGATCGACGAGGCCCTGACCTCCGGCGTCACCACCATGCTGGGCGGCGGCACCGGGCCGGCCCACGGCACCTTCGCCACCACCTGCACGCCCGGTCCCTGGCACATCGCCCGGATGATCGAGGCCGCCGACGCCTTCCCGATGAACCTCGCCTTTGCCGGCAAAGGAAACGCGTCGCGCCCCGAGAGCCTGGAGGAGATGATCCGGGCCGGCGCCTGCGCGCTCAAGCTGCACGAGGATTGGGGCACGACGCCCGCGGCGATCGATTGCTGCCTCACGGTCGCGGACGCCCACGACGTGCAGGTCATGATCCACACCGACACGCTCAACGAGTCGGGCTTCGTGGAGGACACGATCGCGGCCTTCCGGGGCCGCACCATCCACGCCTTCCACACCGAGGGCGCGGGCGGGGGCCACGCGCCCGACATCATCAAGGTGGCGGGCCTGCCCAACGTGCTGCCCTCCTCCACCAACCCGACCCGGCCCTACACCCGCAACACCATCGACGAGCATCTCGACATGCTGATGGTGTGCCACCACCTCGACCCGTCGATCCCCGAGGATCTGGCCTTCGCCGAGAGCCGCATCCGCCGCGAGACGATCGCCGCGGAGGACATCCTGCACGACCTCGGCGCGCTCTCGATCATGTCCTCGGACAGCCAGGCGATGGGCCGGGTCGGCGAGGTGGTGATCCGCACGTGGCAGACCGCCGACAAGATGAAGCGCCAGCGCGGGGCCCTGCCGGGCGACGCCTCCGGGAACGATAACCTGCGCGCCCGCCGCTACGTGGCGAAGTACACGATCAACCCGGCCATCGCGCACGGCGTGTCGCGCCACATCGGCTCGATCGAGCCCGGCAAGCTCGCCGACCTCGTGCTGTGGTCGCCCGCCTTCTTCGGCGTGAAGCCGGACCTCGTGATCAAGGGCGGGGCCATCGCGACGGCTCCGATGGGCGATCCCAACGCCTCGATCCCGACGCCCCAGCCGGTGCATTACCGGCCGATGTTCGGCGCCTTCGGCCGCGTGCCGGCCGCGACCTCCCTCACCTTCGTGTCGAAGGCGGCCGTGGAGGCGGGCCTGCGCGAGCAGCTGCGGGTGCAGAAGGAGCTGGTCGCCGTCGAGAACGTGCGCGGCGGCATCGGCAAGCGCAGCATGATCCTCAACGACGCCACGCCCGTGATCGAGGTGGACCCCGAGACCTACGACGTGCGCGCCGACGGCCAACTCCTCGTCTGCGAGCCCGCCGAGGTGCTGCCGATGGCCCAGCGCTACTTCCTGTTCTGATCTTGGTTCGGCGGTTCGCTCCGCGCCAGACCCCCATTTCCCGGGCACATGCAGCGTCAGCGGAATGCGACCCCGGAACTCAGGGGACTGGGCCGCGTAGCGGCTCCGTGTGCTCGCGCCTTCTCGATCTGATTGACAAACGTACAAATTTGTACGATATCGACTGGACTGACCGTGACGCCTGTTGCCCTGGCGGCTAAGCTCCTCGTCTGGGGGCATCGCCTAGAGAGAGACAAAACGATGAACCGAGCAAAACCACCCAATCTCAGGAAGAAGCGACATGAAGCGGGACGCGTTTTTGCGCGCTGTTCGGCGTTATTGCCGTAAGAACGGTCTGTACTATGACTGGCAGCCCGGCGAGGGAAAGGGAAGCCACGGCACCGTCTACGTCGGAGGACGCAAGACAACGGTTCCGGATAAGGATCTTCCCCGCTTTTACATCGATGATTTGCTCGAACAGCTAGGGCTTGGCTCGGACGCCGTTTGACGATTTAGCCGGGATTGTATCCTGCGAGCCCCGCTCGGATGCTGATGGAAACCGTGAATGCTATGGCGAATTCTTATACCTATCCCGCCCGGTTCCGGCAGGTAGAGCAGGAGGCGTATCTCGTCGATTTTCCTGATCTTCCCGAGGCCCGGACCTTTGGCAACGATGAGGCGGAGGCGATCGCCGCCGCGTCCGACTGTCTGCGCGAAGCCTTGCGCAGCCGCATGCGTGACCAGGAAGAAATCCCGTCTCCGTCCGCGCTTCAATCCGGCTGGCGCCTGATCGCGCCCCCGGCGGAACTGGCCGCGAAGGTCGCGGTCTACGAGGCATTTCGCCGGAAGGGCGACACCCGCAAGGCGCTCGCCGATCGCCTGGGGGTCGCCGAGGGCGAGGTGCGGCGTGTCCTCGACCCGAACCACCGCACCAAGCTCGGGCGCCTTGATGAGGTGGCGCACGCGCTCGGCGGCCGCTTGGTGGTGACCTTCGTGACCGACCCGGCTTAGGCGCAGCCTCGCATAAGGGGAACGGAACAGGGCCTGGCCCGTATGCGCTGTCCTTACGTCACCCGAAACACGCTCAGGCGCACGTGGTCCGGCGCGCGTGCGCCGGTGGCGAGGAAGAGGCTGGTGGTGAGCCACGCGAGGTGCGGGGCCGCCGTCTCGAAGCGCGGGACGGTGCGGAAGTAGATCAGGCCCGGATCGACCGCCTCGCCCCGGCGCAGCCGCTCCAGCGCCTCGGGCGGGCCGAAGCGCAGACCCGTGTTCTCGACGTAGACGAGCGCCCCGTCCGCGGCCTCGATGACGTAGCGGGCATGCACCAGCGTCAGCCCGTCCGCCTCGATGGTCTGGAAGTCGGCTCCGCCCGGCAGCACCCGGCCCGAGAGGCCCGGCCCCGCCACCGTGCCGCCGGTGATCGCGATCACGCGCCGCTCGCCCGCCCGGGTCGGGCCGACGCTGCAGGGCGGGGCGACCGCGATCCGCGCGTCGAACGCGAAGGCGAGGCCGGGCGGCGGCAGGCTCACGGCTTCCTCACCAGCGGGCAGTCGCTCGCCTCGATCGGCCGGAAGGCCTCCGCGCCCGGCAAGGTCGCGACCCGCTTGAGCAGGTCCCACTCGCCGCGCGATTCCTCGGGCCGCTTCACCTGAAACAGCGAGACGTCGCGGATCACCCGCCCGTCCGGCCGCAGGCGCCCGCCCCGGGTCATGAAATCCTCGATCGGCATCTCGCGCATCTTGGCCATCACGGCGTCCGGCGCGTCGGTGCCGGCCTCGCGCACGGCCTTGAGGTAGTGCGTCACCGCCGAGTAGACGCCCGCCTGGTAGCTGTTCGGCATCGCGCGCTGGCGCTCGTAGAAGCGCTTGGCGAAGGCGCGGGCGGCGTCGTCCTGGTCCCAGTAAAAGGCCTCGGCGAGGTACATCCCGCCCGCCACCGGCAGCCCGAGGGCGCGGACGTCCACCGCCGTCATGTAGAAGCCCGCGAGTTTCTGCCGGCCGCCGAGCACGCCGAACTCGGAGGCCTGCTTGACCGCGTTGATCGCGTCGCCCCCGACGTTGAACAGCGCGATCACGCCCGCGTTCGACCCCTGCGCCTGCAGGATCTGCGAGGAGAGGTCGGGGGAGAGCAGCGGGTGGAAGACCTGCCCCGCCACCTTGCCGCCGCCGCCCGTCACCACCGGCGTCACGTCGGCCACGAAGGATTTGCCGAGCGTGATGTCGGCCACGATGTAGAACCACGATGCCTCGCCCGCCTCCACCAGCGGCTTGGCGATGGTGCGGGCGAGCGCGTAGGTGTCGATCACCCACAGCGCCCCGTTCGGCGAGCACTGCGCCCCGGTGATCACCGTCGAACCCGAACCGGTGATGAGGGCGAGCCGGCCCTTCTCGCGCGCCAGCGCCTGCACGCCGAGCGCGATCGCCGAGTTGTCGAGGTCGGTGATCATGTCGACCCCGTCCTGATCGAACCAGCGCCGGGCCAGCGTTATCGCCACGTCAGGCTTGCTCTGGTGGTCGGCGGAGACGAGGTCGATGCGCTTGCCGAGCACGGTCGGCCCGAAATCCTCCAGGGCGAGGCGCGCCGCCGTGACGCTGCCGGTGCCGAAATTGTCGGCCATGCCGGTCGACATGTCGGCCAGCACGCCGATCCGCACCACGTCGCCGGAGATCGCGGGGGCCTGCGCCCGGGCCGGCGGGGCGAGCGCTCCGAGCAGGGCCGCGAGGACCAGGGCGCGAAAGGGTCGGGGGCGGCGGCGGGCCGGTTGCCTCGCGTCCGTCATGGCGTGCTCTCCCTGATCCGGATCTGGTCGTGGGCGCCGTGCGGCCTGCCGATCCGGTATTATAGTTATATCGCATTACAAAATCGGATTGGCAATCGGGGCGTGCGAGCAAGCTCGGGGAGCGCTCCGGCCGACCCGCCGCGAGGCCGCACGGCCTCGGAGGGGCGGCTCGCCTGCGCGCATCACCCCTTCCGTCTTCCACCATTCAAGAACCTCGGCCACAAAGGGCCACCCAATCCCCGCTCCGGAGTTCCGATGTCCCGCCCCACCCGCCGCCAGACCCTCGGCCTCGGTGTCGGGGCCGGCCTCTCGGTGACGTTCGCCGGCGGGCCGGCCTGGGCGCTCGGGCCCGACGCCGATTTCACGCTGCTCCTCGTCAACGACATCTACCGCATGGGCGCGCTCGACGGGCGCGGCGGCTTCGCCAAGCTCGCGGCGATCGTCAAGGCCGAGCGGGCGCGGGGCGTGCCCCTGCTGTTCTGCCACGCGGGCGACACGCTCTCGCCCTCGCTGATGTCCGGCTTCGACAAGGGCCGCCACATCATCGAGCTCACCAACCTGATCCGGCCGGACGTCTTCGTGCCGGGCAACCACGAGTTCGATTTCGGCCAGGAGATCTACCTGCAGCGGCTCGGCGAGGCGACCTTCCCGTTCTTCGCCGCCAACCTGCGCCGGGCGGACGGAACCCCGATCCCCGGCATGCTGGATTCGACGATCGTCACGCTCGGCCCCGTGAAGGTCGGGGTGGTGGGCCTCGCCCTGCCGGAGACGCCCCAGAAGGCGCGCTCGGGCGACTGGCGGTTCGGGCCGGCCCTCGACACGCTGCGGGCGGAGGCCGCGCGGCTGCGGGCGGCAGGCGCCGAGTTCCTGGTCGCCGTGACGCATACCGACCGGCCCACCGACGACCTGCTGGTGCGCTCGCGCCTCGTGGACGTGGTGCTGTCGGGCCACGATCACGACCTCGCGCTGCGCTACGACGGCCGCACGGTGTTCGTGGAGTCGAGCGAGGAGGGGTATTACGTCACGGCGATCGACGTGCGGGTGGAGATCGTGGGCGAGGGCAAGACGCGCCGGCTCGTCTGGACCCCGCGCTTCCGCATCCACGATTCGAGCGAGGTCGAGCCGGATCCCGAGGTGCAGGCGATCGTCTCCCGGCTGGAGGGGGAGCTGTCGCGCGAACTCGACGTGCCGGTGGGGCGCACCGACGTCGATCTCGACACCCGCATCAGCGCGATCCGCCAGGGCGAGACGGCCTTCGGCGACCTCGCGGCGGACGCGATGCGCGCGGCGGGCGAGGCCGAGATCGCGATCACCAACGGCGGCGGCTTCCGGGGCAACCGGCTCTACATGGCCGGGAGCACGCTGACGCGCCGCGACATCTCGGCCGAGATGCCCTTCGGCAACACCCTGGTGGTGGTGGAGATCACCGGCGCGCAGGTGCTCGCCGCCCTGGAGAACGGATTGTCCGAACTCGGCCGCCCGGCCGGGCGGTTCCCCCAGGTCTCCGGCCTCACGGTCACGGTGGAGGCCGCCGCGCCGGTCGGCCGGCGCGTGACGGCGGCGCGCGCCGACGGCGCTCCCCTCGATCCCGAGCGCCGCTACCGCGTCGCCGCCAACAACTTCATGCTCAGCGGCGGCAACGGCTACGGCATGCTCGCGGACGGGCGCACGCTCGTCGGCGCCACCGACGGTCCGCTGCTCGCCAACCTCGTGATGAGCTACATCGCCGCGCACGCGCCGGTCCGCGTGGAAACAGGACGCATCCTGATCCGTTGAGGCCGCATGCCTGATCCCGACAGCGTCGCGGGCGCGCTCGCCCGGTTCCGCGCGAGCGGCTCGCCCTGGCTCTCGCTGCCCTTCTTCACCGACGGCAGCGCCGAGCGCGTGGCGCAGGCCGTCGATGCCCGCCGGGAGGCCGGCGCCACCGTGCTGCCGGCGCCCGAGGCGGTGTTCGGGGCGCTCACGCTCACGCCGCTCGACCGCGTGCGGGCGGTGATCCTCGGCCAGGACCCCTATCCCACCCCCGGCGACGCCCACGGCCTCGCCTTCTCGTATCGCGGCCGGCGGCGGCTGCCCGCCTCCCTGAAGGTGATCCTCGCCGAGATGGCCGAAGAAACCGGCACGGCGGTGCCGACCACCGGCGACCTCACGCCTTGGGCGCGGCAGGGCGTGCTCCTCCTCAACACCGCGCTGACCGTGGAGGCGGGGAAGGCCGGCGCCCACCTCAAGCTCGGCTGGTCGGCCCTCACCGATCAGGCGGTGGCGGCGGTCTCGGCCGCGCAGCCCGCGGCGGCCTTCCTGCTCTGGGGCGCGCCGGCCCGCCAGCGCGCCGCCCTGGTCGATCGCGCCAAGCACCTCGTGCTGGAGGCCGGCCATCCCTCGCCGCTGAACCGGCGGGCGGATTTCCGCGGCAGCCGTCCGTTCGGGCAGGCGAATGCGTGGCTGGCGGGCAAGGGCCTGCCGCCCATCGACTGGCGGCTCGACGCCGCCTGAGCCGGCCTGGGGCTTGCACGGTCCGTCGTGAAACAGATTCCCGCGGGTGTCATGAGAGGCCGGGAGAGGAGAAGCGCGCGGCGATGTGGGAGTATCGTGGTCCGGCCCGGGACCCATTCCGATTCGGGCAGGCGGAGCCGCGATGGACCTCACCACCGTCACCAGCGTCCTGACCCCGCGCACGCGCACGGACCTGCCCTTGCGGCAGGCCGGGGACGCGTGGCTGGCGGGCGGGACGTGGCTTTTTTCCGAACCGCAGCCCGCGGTGACCCGGCTCCTCGACCTCACGAGCCTCGGCTGGCCGCCGGCCCGGATCAGCGCGGACGGCCTGTCGCTGTCCGCCACCTGCACCCTCGCACAGCTCCACCGGCTCGACCTGCCCCCGGAGTGGCGCGCCGCCGCCCTGATCGACCCGTGCTGCCGGGCGCTGCTCGGCTCGTTCAAGATCTGGAACACCGCGACCGTGGGCGGCAATCTCTGCCTCGCGCTGCCGGCCGGACCCATGACCGCGCTCGCCGCCGCCCTCGACGGCACCTGCCTGATCTGGACCCCGGACGGGGGCGAGCGGCGGCTCTCCGTGCTCGACTTCGTGCGGGGGCCGCAGGAGACGGCGCTGCGGCCGGGCGAGATCCTGCACCGCATCGACCTGCCGGACGCCGCCCTGCGGCGGCGCGGCCTCGTCCGGCGCATCTCCCTGAGCCCGAACGGCCGCTCCGGCGCCCTCCTGATCGGCACGAGCGACGCGGGCGGCGCCTTCGCGCTCACCGTCACGGCCTCAACCCGCCGGCCGGTCCGGATCGGCTGTCCGGCCCTGCCCGGCGCGGACGAACTCGCGGCGGCGCTCGACGCGGCGATCCCGGAGGAGGCCTATTACGACGACGTCCACGGCGCGCCCGACTGGCGCCGCCACGTGACCCGTCTCCTCGCCGAAGAGATCCGGCGCGCCTTCGACGGGGGCACCGAGGGATGATCCTGACCGTCAACGGCCACGACCAGGAGGCGCGGCCGGCGCCCGGCCAGTGCCTGCGCACGCTCCTGCGGGAGCTGGGCTGGTTCGGGGTCAAGAAGGGCTGCGATGCGGGCGATTGCGGCGCCTGCACGGTGCATCTCGACGGCGAGCCGGTGCACAGCTGCCTCGTCCCGGCGTGGCGGGCCGAGGGGCGCAGCGTCACGACCATCGAGGGGCTCGCCGGCCCCTGCCGGCCCGGCGACCCGGTGCCCGCGCAGCTGCACCCGGTGCAGGCGGCCTTCCTGGCCGCGCAGGGCTTCCAGTGCGGCTACTGCACCCCCGGCATGGTGATGACGGCGGCGAGCCTCGATCAGGGGCAGCGCGCCGACCTCGCGGACGCGCTCAAGGGCAACCTGTGCCGCTGCACCGGCTACCGGGCGATCGCGGACGCGGTGGCGGGCCTCGCGCTCGATTCCTCCGGCGCCGATCCGTGCGGGCGCAGCCAGCCCGCGCCCGCGGGGCCCGCCCTGGTGAGCGGGCGCGCGCGCTACACCCAGGACCTCGCGCTGGACGGGGCGCTGCACCTCCGGGTGCTGCGCGCCCCCCACGCCCATGCCCGCATCCGGCGCATCGACCGCTCGGCGGCGCTGGCCGTGCCGGGCGTCGTCGCGGTCTTCACCCACGAGGACGTGCCGGCGGTTCCATTCTCGACCGGGCGCCACCACGACCCGCGCGACGATGCGCCCGACACGCTGATGCTCGACGCGGTGGTGCGCTTCGCCGGCCAGCGGGTCGCGGCCGTGGCCGCCGAGAGCGAGGCCGCCGCCGAGGCGGGCTGCCGGGCGCTGGTGGTGGAGTACGCGCCGCGCCCAGCCCTCCTCGACCCGGAGGCGGCGCTCGAACCCGGCGCGCCCCTCGTCCACGATCCCGCCGACCGGCCGGGGGCCGGGCCGCCCGGCGCCCATCCGAACCTCGCCGCGGAGGTCCACGGCGCCATCGGCGACGTGGAGGCGGGCTTCGCCGCGGCGGACCTCGTCGTGGAAAACACCTACCGCTCGCAGCGCGTCCAGCACGCCCATCTCGAAACCCACGGCGCGGTCGGCTGGCTCGACGCGGACGGGCGGCTGGTGATCCGCTCCTCGACGCAGGTGCCGTTCCTGACGCGCGACGCGCTCTGCGCCCTCCTCGGCCTCGCCCGCGACCGGGTGCGGGTGGTCTGCGGGCGGGTCGGCGGCGGCTTCGGCGGCAAGCAGGAGATGCTGACCGAGGACCTCGTGGCGCTGGCGGTGCTGCGCCTGAAGCGCCCGGTGCGCTGGGACTTCACCCGCGAGGAGCAGTTCATCGGCGCCACCACCCGCCACGCGATGCGGGTGCGGGTGCGGGTGGGCGCGCGCCGCGACGGCACGCTCACGGCCATCGCCCTCGACGTGCTGTCGGAGACCGGCGCCTACGCCAACCACGCGGGCGGGGTGCTGCACCACGGCTGCAACGAGGTGCTGGCGGTCTATCGCTGCCCGAACAAGCGCGTGGACGGCTACGCCGTCCACACCCACACCCTGCCGGCCGGCGCCTTCCGGGGCTACGGCCTGAGCCAGACCATCTTCGCCCTCGAATCCGCCCTCGACGACCTCGCCCGCGGCCTCGGGCTCGACCCCTACGCCCTGCGCCGCCGCAACGTGGTGCGGCCGGGCGACCCGATGGTCTCGAAAAGCCTCGCGCCGCACGACGTCGAGTACGGCAGCTACGGGCTCGACCAGTGCCTGGACCTCGCGGAGACCGCGATGGCCACGCCGGGCGGCCTGCCGGCGCCCGGGCCGGACTGGCGCATCGGCCAGGGCATGGCGCTCGCGATGATCGACACGATCCCGCCGCGGGGCCACGTCGCCGAGGCGCGCCTCGCGCTCGCGCCGGACGGCACCTACGCGCTCGCGGTCGGCACCGCCGAGTTCGGCAACGGCACCGCGACGGTGCACGGGCAGATCGCCGCCTCCGTGCTCGCCACCGCGCCGGAGCGGATCGCGCTGCACCACGCCGACACCGACGCGGTCGGCTACGACACCGGCGCCTACGGCAGCACCGGGATCGTGGTGGCCGGACAGGCCACATTCCGCGCCGCCGAGGCGCTGGCGCAGCGCATCCTGGCCGCGGCGGCGGCGCGGACGGGGGCGGATCCGGCCGCCTGCCGGCTCGGCCCCGCGGCGGTCGAGACCCCGGGCGGGCCGGTGCCGCTCGCCGCCCTGGCGCCGCTGGCGGCGGAGGGCCGGGCGGACGGCACCCCGCGCTCCATCGCCTTCAACGTGCAGGCCTTTCGGGTGGCGGTGCATCCGCGGAGCGGCGAGGTGCGCGTCCTGCGCAGCGTCCACGCCGCCGATGCGGGCCGGGTGCTCAACCCGGCGCAGTGCCGCGGGCAGATCGAGGGCGGGGTGGCCCAGGCGCTCGGCGCCGCGCTCCACGAAGCGGTGCGGCTCGACCCGCGCGGGCACGTCGCGACGCGCAGCTTCCGCAGCTACCACATCCCGGCCTGCGCCGACGTGCCGGTCACCGAGGTGTTTTTCGCCGACACCCACGACCGCATCGGCCCGCTCGGCGCCAAGTCGATGAGCGAGAGCCCCTTCAACCCGGTGGCGGCGGCGCTCGCCAACGCGATCCGCGACGCCACGGGCGTGCGCCTGACCGCGACGCCCTTCGCGCCGGACCGGATCTATCGGGCGGTGATGGACGCCGCGGCGCAGAAGCGGGGATGATGGATGCGATGCGGGACCCGGCCGGCGGGCCGCCGGGGGGCGTGCTGGAGCGGCTGTTCGCGCTCCGCGCGCACGGCACCACCGTGCGCACCGAACTGCTGGCCGGGCTCACGACCTTCCTGACGATGGCCTACATCGTCTTCATCAACCCCTCGATCCTGGCCGATGCCGGCATGCCGAAGGGGGCGGTCTTCGTCGCCACCTGCCTGATCGCGGCCTTCGCCTCGGCGCTGATGGGTTTCCTCGCCAATTATCCCATCGCGCTCGCCCCCGGCATGGGGCTCAACGCCTACTTCGCCTACGTGGTGGTGCTCCAGTTGGGCTACACGTGGCAGGCGGCGCTCGGCGCGGTGTTCATCTCCGGCGTCTGCTTCCTCGTCGTCACCCTCACGGGCCTGCGCAGCCTGATCGTGGACGGCATCCCGCGCTCGATGCGCATCGCCATCACGGTGGGCATCGGGCTCTTTCTGGCGATCATCGCGCTCAGGAACGCGGGCGTGGTGGCGGCGAGCCCGGCCACCTTCGTGACGCTGGGCGACCTGCACAAGCCGAGCACGGCGCTGGCGGTCGCCGGCTTCATCCTGGTGGCGGCGCTCTCGATCCGGAAGGTGAAGGGCGCGCTCCTGATCGGCATCCTGACCGTCACGACCCTCAGCTTCGTCGTCGCCGGCAACAGCTTCCAGGGCGTGGTGTCGTGGCCCCCCTCGATCGCCCCGACGCTGTTCGCCCTCGACCTCTCGGGGGCGCTCTCGGCCGGCCTCCTCAACATCGTGCTGGTGCTCTTCCTGGTGGAGCTGTTCGATGCCACCGGGACCCTGATGGGGGTCGCGAGCCGGGCCGGCCTCTTGCGGGAGGGCCCCAACCCGCGCCTCGACCGGGCGCTGATGGCCGACAGCGGCGCGATCTTCGCGGGCGCGCTTCTCGGCACGTCGAGCACCACGGCCTACTTGGAGAGCGCGTCCGGCGTCGAGGCGGGCGGGCGCACCGGGCTCACCGCCCTGACGGTGGCCGTCCTGTTCCTCGCCTGCCTGTTCTTCGCGCCGCTCGCCGGCTCGGTGCCGCCCTACGCCACGGCGCCGGCCCTGTTCTACGTCGCCTGTCTGATGCTGCACGACCTCGTGAACCTCGACTGGGACGACCTCACGGAGGTGATCCCGGCCTGCGTCACGGCGGTGCTGATGCCCTTCACCTACTCGATCGCCAACGGCGTCGCCTTCGGGTTCATCACCTACGCGGCCCTCAAGCTCCTCACCGGGCGGGCGCGGGGCGTGAAGCCGGTGGTCTGGGTGATCGCGGCGGTCTTCCTGTACAAGTTCATCGAATCGGGCTTCGGGCATTGAGGGGATGGTCGGAGCGGGGCGCCGTCCGGGGGCTTGCGGCACCACCGTCCCACTTCCGCCGATGCCTGAATGATGGACGCGGGGAACCCCCCCCCCCCCAGGAGAAGGG
>NZ_JBKIBX010000037.1:42770-66853 GCF_046557895.1 Methylobacterium oryzisoli
TGGGAACCCCTCTCCCGCACGGGAGAGGGGTTCCCGCGCTTCATCCGGCCCCCATGCCGCAGCGGGGCCGAGCCGCCCTCAATACTCCCAGAAGATGCGCTGCAGCTCCTTGGTGTCGCCGGTCTTGGTCAGGGCGACGGCGGCCAGGATCTTGGCCTTCTGCGGGTTGAGGTCGTGGGCGACGACCCAGTCGTACTTGTCGTCGGGCTGCTCGGCGTTGCGCAGCACGAAGCCGTCGCCGACCCGCGAGGAGCGGATGATCAGCGTGCCCTTGGTGCGCAGGTCCCGCAGCGTGTCGACGAGGTAGCCGGCCACCGAACCGTTGCCGGTGCCCGCGTGGATGATCGCCTTGGCACCGGCCTGCACGGCGGAGGTGTAGGCGGTCGGGCTCATGTTGCCCGAGCCGTAGACGATCGCGACCTCGGGCAGCGCGTCGATCGTCTCGATGTCGAACTCGGACGAGGGCCCGCGGCGCTTGACCGGCGCGCGGAAGAAGTAGGTCTTGCCCTCCACCACCATGCCGAGCGGCCCCCACTGGCTCACGAAGGCGTTCGGCTTGATGTTGATGCGCTTGGCGACGTCGCGCCCGGCCTGGATCTCGTCGTTCATCGTCACGAGCACGCCCTTGCCCCGCGAGTCGGGGCTGGCCGCGGTGACGACCGCGTCGGTGAGGTTGAGGGCGCCGTCGGCCGAGAGCGCGGTCGAGGGGCGCATCGAGCCCACCAGCACGATCGGCTTGTCGCTGCGCACCACGAGGTCGAGGAAGAGCGCGGTCTCCTCCAGCGTGTCGGTGCCGTGCGTGATGACGACCCCGTCCACGTCGTCCTGCTTGACGAGCGCCGCGACGCGCTTGGCGAGCTGCACGAGCTGCGCGTTGGTGAAGCTCTCGGAGGCGATCTGAAACACCTGCTCGCCGCGCACGGTCGCGACCTCGCCGAGGTTCGGCAGGGCCGCGATGAGCTTGTCCACCGGCACCTTGGCGGCCTGGTAGGTGGCGCTGTTGCTCGCCTCCGCGCCGGCCCCCGCGATCGTGCCGCCCGTGGCCAGGATCACCACGGAGGGCTTGCGCTGCGCGGCGGCGGTGCCCGGCTGGGGCATCTCGCGGGCCGCGGCCGGCCCGGCCGAGGGCACCGCGACGGCCAGCGGCAGGGCGGCCCCGAGGAGGAGCGCCGCGAGGGCGGCGCGCGGGCGAAGGGTGTGATGCATCGGACGGCCTTTGCTGATGACACCGGGCAGGCTCTGCCCCGGCGCGACCATAGCTGTGCGCCCGCGCGATGCCAGCCGCCCTGACGCAACGGCGCATGGGAGCGGGCAGGCCGTAGCCATCGGGCGCGTCCGCGGGGCATATGGGGCGGGTGAACCGACAGGAATCGCGCATGACCGAGACCCAGCCTGGAGCGGCGTCGACGGTGTGCGGCGCGCGCTCGCGCCGCACCGGTGTCCCGTTCGGCGCAGGGCGCGCTCGCCCGGCCCGTGCCGGAGGCGCGCCGTGAGCGGAGACCTGCGCGACGTCGCGGTGCGCCTGCTCGATGCCCGCCTCCCCGGCTGGGGCTTCCCGCGCTGGGGCTCGGCGCTCGCCGCCGGGCTCGACCTGCATGCCTGCCTGGAGGCTCCCGTCACCCTGGCGCCGCAGGCGCCGCCGCTGCTCGTGCCGGCGGGCATCGCGGTGGCGATCCGCGATCCCGGCTGGTGCGCCCTCGTCGTCCCGCGCTCGGGGCTCGGCCACCGGGAGGGCCTCGTCCTCGGCAACACGATCGGGGTGATCGACGCGGATTACGAGGGGCCCCTGATGCTCTCGGCCTGGAACCGGAATCCGCCCGGCGGGGCGGCCATCGCCATCGCGCCGGGCGAGCGCATCGCGCAGCTCGTCTTCACCCGCGTGGCGCGCCCGCAGCTGCACCTCGTCGAGAGCTTCGCGGGGGCGCCGGAGGGCGGGCGCGGGGAGGGCGGCTTCGGCTCGACCGGCCGGCGCTGAGACACGGGGCCTCGCCGCCGCCGCGGCGCAGGCTTAAGCAAGGCTTCAGCAAACCCAGCGATCATCGCGCCGGTGCCGCCCCGACCGGGACCGGCACCGGTCACGAGCCTTAGCCGACCATGCCTCCTGCTGCGGACCCCTCGGTGATCATCGTCACGGCCCGCCCGGACGCGGGCGCGCTCGTGCGGATCGTCTCGCCCGCCCATACCAGCCTCGTGCTGGCCACGGCGCCGGCCGCCCTCGCGGCGCTCGGCGGACAGGCCGCCGACCTCGTGCTGATCGAGGATTCCCCGACCCTGGACGGCTTCGCCCTGGTGCGCGACCTGCGCTGCCTGCCGCACCTCGCGGGCGCCTCGCTGATGCTGATCGGGACGGGCGACCCGGCCGTCACCCGCCGCCGGGCGCTGGAGGCCGGGGCCACCGACGTGGTGCTGCCGCCCCTCGACGGCTTCGACCTGCAGATCCGCGCCCGCAACCTGATCGCGCTCGCCCGCGCGCAGGGCACCGCCCGGCTCCAGGCCGCCGACCTCGCCCGCGAGCGGGAGCAGGCCGAGACCGAGCGCGCGCAGCGCGAGCGCGAGATCATTCACCGTCTGATCCTGGCCGCCGAATTTCGCGACGACCAGGCCGGCGACCACCTCACCCGGGTGGCGGGCTGCGTCATCGCCATCGCGGACGGGCTCGGCCTGTCGGAGGAGGAGGCGAACGACATCGCGCTCGCCTCGACCATGCACGACATCGGCAAGATCGGCGTCGCCGACAGCATCCTGCGCAAGGCCGGCCCCCTCACCGAGGAGGAGCGGGCCGAGATGATGCAACACGCCCTGCGCGGCTACCGGATGCTGAACGACAGCGCCTCGCCGCTGCTGCGGCTCGCGGCCGAGATCGCGCTCACCCATCACGAGCGCTGGGACGGCACCGGCTACCCGCGCGGCCTCGAGGGCGAGGCGATCCCGCTGACCGGCCGCATCACCGCCGTGGCGGACGTGTTCGACGCCCTCATCTCCGACCGGGTCTACAAGCCGGGCTGGCCGCCGGAGCAGGCCCGCCGCTTCCTGGAGGAGCACGCGGGCACCCATTTCGACCCCGCCTGCGTGCGCGCCTTCGTCTCCCGCTGGGACGAGATCGTAGCCCTGATCGCGGAGCGCCGGGCGAGTCAGGCCGCCTGAGGTTCGGACGCGACGCTCGGTTCCAGCGGCAGCGTCAGGCGGCACAGGAGCCCGTCCGGCAGGAAGTCGAGGGCGATGGTGCCGGAGAGTTCGCGCTCGACGCTGGTGCGGATCAGGCGGGTGCCGAAGCCGGCGCGCTCGGGGGCGGCGACGGGCGGTCCGCCGCTCTCCTGCCAGGACAGGTGCAGGGTGGCGTCGGCGAGCCGCCAGCGCACCACCACCCGGCCCTCCGGAATCGAGAGCGCGCCGTACTTCGCCGCGTTGGTGGCGAGCTCGTGCACCGTCATGCCCACCGGCACGGCCATGCGCGGCACCAGCGCCACCGCCGGGCCGTCGAGGTGGACCCGGTCCGGCCGGCCGGTGGCGTAGGGCGCGAGTTCGAGCTCCAGGATCCTGCGCAGGTCGGTGGTGCTCCACTGGCTCGCGGTGAGGAGCGTGTGGGTCTGCGACATCGCCAGCAGCCGGGCTTCGAACGCCGCCGTGAAGGCCCCGACCGAATCGATGCCGCGGGCGGTCTGGCGCGCCATCGCCTGGACGGTGGCGAGCGTGTTCTTCACCCGGTGATTGAGCTCGTGGATCAGCAGGTCCTGGCGCGCCTCGGCCTGCCGCCGCTCCTCCGCGCGCTGGCCCAGCGCCTCGCCGGCGGCCGAGAGGGCGAGGCCGATCGCCTGCGCCTCGCGCACGGGGCTTGCCGGGATCGCGAGCGGCGCTCCCCGGCCGAGGGCGTCCGCCGCGATGGCGAGCCGGCGAAGCGGCCGGGCGAGGCTGGCCGCCGCGAACCAGCCGGCGGCCGCGGCGGCCCCCGCCACCGCGAGGCCCCAGAGCAGGATCTGCCGCTGCAGGGCGCGCACGGGCGCCAGCGCATCGGCCGCGTCCTGGCGCACCAGCACGGTCCAGCCGAGTCCCGGATAGTCGCGGTAGCCCCGCGTCGGCTGGTAGCCCGTGAGGACGGCGCGGCCGTCCGGCCAGGTCTCCTGCGTGGCGCCCCCGGCGCCGCGACGCACGGCCGCGACGCTCGGCAGGTCGCGCAGGGTGCGGTTGCGCAGGGCCGGCGGCCCGAGCAGCACGGTGCCGTCGCGGGCGAGCACGAGCACCGCGAGGCCCCTGCGCCCGCCGGCGGCCTGATCGTGCAGGCTCGCCTCGACCTCCCGCGACCAGGCCCAGTCGAGATGGGCGACGACCACGCCGGCGAGCGCGCCCTCGGGCGTGCGGACGGGCGCCGCGAGGTCGAGCACCCGGGGCGGGTCGGCCGGGTCGCGGCCGGGCTGGAGCGTGGCGAGCAGGTGCGCGTCGTGCACGTCGCCGACGAACGGACGCTCCCGCCCCTGCGTGAAGTAGATCCGGTGCGCGACGTCGAGGCCCTCCAGGCGGCCGTTGTCCGTCACGGTCATCCGGCCCTCCGGCGAGAGCAGCCCGATGATGGCGTAGTCCGGGTAGGTCTCGCGGGCGCGGCGCAGCACCCGGCGCTTCTGGTCGCCGTCGGCCTTCGGGTCGCGGAGGGTGTCGTTCTCGGCCAGGATCAGGGTGTCGCGCCAGCGCTCGAACATGGTGCGGTCGAGCTGGCCGGCCACGTGGCGGGCGAGGTCGCCGAGTTCGCCCGCGATCCGCTCCGACAGCCGGTCCGCGGTCACCCGCGAGACCACGAGGGCGAGCACCAGCGTCGCGACGAGACCGGTGGCCCCCAGGCCGAGGGCCAGGAAGGCGCGGAGCGGCAGGCGCGGCACGCGGCTCAGTTCCCCGCTGATTCGAGCATCGCCGCCACCTTAGCCGCGAAGGCATCCACCGCGAAGGGCTTGGTGATCATCGCCATGCCGGGCGCGAGATGGCCGCTGCCGAAGGCGGCGTTCTCGGCATAGCCGGTGATGAACAGGACCTTGAGGCCGGGCCGCGCCGCCCGCGCCTGATCCGCCATCCGGCGCCCGTCGAGCCCGGGCAGCCCGACATCGGTCACGAGCAGGTCGACCGCCTCCGTCTCCAGGGCGCGCAGGCCCGCCGCCCCGTCCGCGGCCGCGATCACCCGGTAGCCGGCCTCCTCCAGCGCCTCGCCGATCAGCGCCCGCACGGTGGCGTCGTCCTCCACCACCAGCACGGTGCCGTGGCCGGTGACCGGCGCGGCCGCCGCGGGATCCTCCGCCTCCGCCGCATCCGGGCCGGCATGGCGCGGCAGATAGAGGCTGACGGTCGTGCCGCGCCCGACCTCCGAGGCGATCCGCACCTGGCCCTCGGACTGCTTGACGAAGCCGTAGATCATCGAGAGCCCGAGCCCGGTGCCCGCGCCGAGGGGCTTGGTGGTGAAGAACGGCTCGAAGGCCCGCGCCACCACCTCGGGCGGCATGCCCGCGCCGGTGTCGCTCACGCTGATGCACACGTACTCCCCCGCCCGCGCGCCGGGCTCGCCCGCCACCGCCGCCGCGTCCAGCTCCACGTTGGCGGCGGCGATGTGGAGGCGCCCGCCCTCCGGCATCGCGTCGCGGGCGTTGATGGCGAGGTTGAGGAGCGCGTTCTCGAGCTGGTTGGGGTCGCACAGGGTGCGCCAGAGCCCGGCCTGCGTCGCCAGCGTCAGCACCACGCGCTCGGAGAGCGTGCGGCGCAGGAGGTCGTCCATCGAGGCGATCAGGCGGTCGGCCTCGACGCTGCGCGCCATCAGCGGCTGGCGGCGGGCGAAGGCCAGGAGGCGGTGGGTGAGCGCCGCGGCGCGCTGGGCGGAGGCGGAAGCGAGGTCGGCGTAGCGCGGCAGCGTGTCGGTGCGCCCCTCCGCGAGGCGGCGCTTCATCAGGTCGAGGGCGCCGGTGATGCCGGTGAGCAGGTTGTTGAAGTCGTGGGCGATGCCGCCGGTGAGCTGGCCCACCGCCTCCATCTTCTGCGACTGGCGCAGCGCCTCCTCGATCCGGCCGCGCTCGGCGATCTCGGCGGTCAGGCGCGCGTTCGTGGCCTCCAGGGCCGCCGTGCGCTCGCGGACCAGGGCCTCCAGCGTCTCGCGCCCCTGCGTCAGGGTCTCGCGGGCGCGCACCTGATCGTCGATGTCGGTGCAGGTGCCGAACCAGCGCTGGATCGCCCCCGTGGCGGCATCCCGGATCGGCACCGCCCGCCCCAGCACCCAGCGGTAGACGCCGTCGTGCCGCCGCAGGCGGTACTCGATCTCGTAGGTCTCGCCGGTGGCGAGCGCGTGGCGCCAGCGCCGCCACGCCTCGGCCCGGTCGTCCGCGTGGAAGATCGCGTTCCAGCCCTCGCCGTCCGTGGAGCCGGCGGGGACGCCGGTGTACTCGTACCAGCGGGAATTGTAGTAGTCGTGGAAGCCGTCCGGCAGGGTCGACCACACCATCTGGGGCATCGACTCGGCGATGGCCTGGAATTTCAGCAGGCTGTCGGCGAGCCCCGCCTGGGCGGCTTTTTCGCCCGTCACGTCGATGGCCAGGAGGTGGAAGCCGCCCGCCTCGCCTGCGGAGGGCAGGTAGCGCACCCGCGCGTCGCGCAGGCCGCCGCCCGGCCCCGGCACCACCACGTCGAACTGGACCGGCTCCCCCGCCAGCACCCGCTCCAGGTAGGGCTTGCGCAAGGCGTAGGCCGCCTCGCCGAGGACCTGCCGCACGCTGCGCCCGACCACGTCCTCGGCGCGCAGGCCGAACCACGTCTCGTAGTGGCGGTTGGCGAAGCGGTAGATCTCGTCGCGGCCGATCGTGGCGATCAGCACCGGCAGCGCGTCGGTGATCAGCCGCAGCTCGCGGCGGCTCGCCTCCGCGGCGGCGAAGGCCCGGTCCCGCTCGGCGAGCGCCCGGCGCAGCTCCATCTGCGCCATCACCTGCCGGGCGAGCGCCGCGAGGGTCAGCTGCGCCTCCTCCGGCAGCCCCTCGGGACGGGGCACCGTGTCGAGCACGCACAGCGCGCCGAGCGGCAGGCCGTCGGCGCTCACCAGCGGATGCCCGGCGTAGAAGCGCAGGCCCGGCGGGCCGGTGACGAGGGGATTGCCCGCCGTGCGCGGGTCCTGCGTCAGGTCGGGGACGATGAGGAGGCCGTCTACCCCCATCGTGTAGGCGCAGACCGAGGCGTCGCGGCCGGTCTCGCGGACCCCGAGCCCCGCCTCGGCCTTGAACCATTGCCGGTCCTCCGCCACGAGGCTCACGAGCGCCATCGGGGTGCGGCAGGCGAGGCGCGCGATCTGCACCGCATCCTCGAACTCGGCCTCGGGCGGCGTGTCGAGGATCCCGTAGGCGTCCAGCGCGTCGAGCCGCGCGCGCTCGTCCCAGCACGGTGCAGCGCCCGGCACGCCGGTCGGCATGCGATCCTGCGATCGGCTCATCGGTATCCGGTCCAGGCCATCCGTCTGCTGCGGCGGCGCGAAACGGCGATAGACGTCGCACCCCGTCAACGCAACCTGCCCTAATGCGCAGCACGGGGACAACCCAGCGTCAGCTTTCGCCGCAGGGCCTGCGAGGGATCCGCGCTGCCGGCAGGTCAGGCTCGGCGCGGACACGCCCAGCGTGCGGCGTGATTCCGTCGCAGGCGGCGCGCGACGGCTTGCCGAATCCTCCCTGGCCGGATAACCTGTTGATTATGTTACAGTTTTCAAACGTTCTAATCTAGAGGGTCGAGCCGGCGACGGCTTTCCTCCGAACCGGGTGCCTCGATCCCCAGCATGATCGTCTGTTCCTGCAACGTCTTCTCCGACGGACAAGTGCGCGCGTGCCTCAACCCTGGCCCGGGCTGCCCCCGCACGCCCGCCCAGGTCTACGCCTGCCTCGGCTGCAGCCCGAAATGCGGCCGCTGCGCGCGCACGATCCGGGGTATCCTGTCGCGCGCCCTGGCCGAGACGCACGAGACCTGCACCAGCGCCTGCAGCGCGGCCTGCACGCTCGCCAAGGCGGCCGAACCGGTGCCCGCCGAAGCGGCCTGATCCGCCTCAGGGCAGGTCGATCCCGAACATCCGCGAGAAACCCTGCCGCCCGGCCGGGGTGATCGCGACCGCCCGGCTGTTTCGGGTCCGGGCGATCCAGCCGAGATCGTCGACGCGCCGGCACAGGGCGGCCCCGAGGCGCCCGGCGAAGTGCGGCCGCCGCTCGCTCCAGTCGAGGCAGGTGCGGCAGAGGGGCCGCACTCTCCTGTCATCGCCCCCGTCGTCGAGGGCGAGCCCGATCTCGTCGCACAGGAAGCGGGCGCCCGCTTGCGTGATCGTGCCGACGCCCTCGTCGGTGAGCCTCACGTGGCCGCGCTCGCGCAGGCTGTCGGCGAGCGCGGTGCCGAGCCGGCCGGCGAGGTGGTCGTAGCAGGTGCGGGCGAGCCGCATCGCCGCGTCGCGCGGTCCGGTCGGCCGGTGCCGCGCGGGACCGGCTGCCGCCACCTGCATCAGCGCCTCGACGGCGGCGGCGACCTCGGGCGTCGCGAGCCGATGGTAGCGGTGGCGTCCCTGCCGCTCCACCGCCACGAGCCGCGCCGCCGCGAGCTTCGCGAGGTGCCCGCTCGTCGTCGGCGCACTCACGCCTGCGTGCCACGCCAGTTCGCCCGCCGTGAGCGCCCGCCCGTCCATGAGCGCCGAGAGGATGTTGGCCCGCGCCGGGTCGCCGATCAGGCCGGCCACCTCCGCGAGCGTGTTGCCGGAAACCATCGTCATGCCCGCCAGGATAGGCCGGCCGCCCGCCTCCGTCAGCCGCCGATGCTTCGGCCGGGACCGCAGCGTTCGGCCGCGACGCGGCGCTTCTCGCGCGGCAGCCTTCCCCTCCTCACCGGAGGGACAGGCATGCGCAGCGCGGCGATCCGACTCGGCCCGGCGATACCGGCACGATCCGCGACGCTCGTCGCCCTCGCCCGCACTTGGTTCGCGCGCGCCGCCGCCCGGCGGCGCCAGCGGCTCGACCTCGCGCAGCTCGACGCGCGGCTCCTGCGCGACATCGGCCTCACCCGCGAGCAGGCGGGCGCCGAGGCCGCGAAGGGGTTCTGGCGAGCCTGACGGCGTCACGCCGCCGAGCTGTCAGCACGCCGGGGCCTCGGAACGCCGGGGCCTCAGAACTCCATGTCGAGTTCCTCGATCTCGTCGGGCTCGCCCTCCGCCGCGGCGGTCCATTCCTGCATCGGCGGCCACGCCATCACGTGGTCGCGGTACGCCGCCGAGCGGGCCGGCAGGCCGACCCCGTAGGTGACGAAGCGCGTGCAGACGGGCGCGTACATCGCGTCCGCGACGGTCGGCCGCTCGCCGAACAGGAACGGCCCACCATGGGCGCCGAGCGCCTCCTCCCAGATCTCGACGATGCGGGCGATGTCGGACTGCGCCCCGCCCCAGAGCTTGAAGTCGGGGTAGCGCGCCCGCAGGTTCATCGGCAGGGCCGACCGCAGGTTGATGAAGCCGCCGTGCATCTCGCCCGCGATCGAGCGGCACCACGCGCGCCGGACGCGGTCCGTGGGCACGAGGCCGGCCTCGGGCCGCCACTCGTCGAGGTACTGGGCGATCGCCAGCACGTCCCACACCCGCACCGGGCCGTGGGTGAGGCGCGGCACCAGGAACGAGGGCGAGAGGTGCAGGAGTTCGGCCCGGCTCGCCGCGTCGCCGCCGCCCAGCACCTCGACCGCGACGTCGAGCCCGGCCATCCGGCACAGCAGCCAGCCCCGCAGGGACCACGACGAATAATTCCGGCTCGATATCGTCAGCGTGGCCTCGGCCATGCGTCCCTCCTGGCGGCCCGGACCGGCCGGCATCCGGTCGGGGTCGATCCAAGACTCGTGCCGGCCGCTCCCCGTCTTGGCACGCCAGTCGCATGACGGCGTGCGGACCGGACCACGCCGGACCGAAGTCGGATCGCCGGGAGACGTGCTGTGCTGGACGGCTGGACCGGGGCGGACGCCCGTGACCCTGCGTGCGGGGGGGAGTAGCCCGGGCGATGCTCTACGACACCTTCGAGGTCCAGTCGGATCTCGCGGCCGGAACCCGGGCCTGGGGGCGCCTCCTGCACGACGGCGTCTCGCCCTGGACGCAGGCGGGCTACGCCGAGCCGGCGACGTGGTGGCTCGCTGCCGCCCGCATGATGATGCGCGCGGGCCTCACCCATGCGCGGCCCGATTACGGCATCGCGAGCGTGCGGGTGGGCAACCGCGACGTGCCGGTGAGCGAGGAGGCTCTGCTCTCCACCCCCTTCGGCACGCTCCTGCGCTTCCGCAAGGATCTCGTCGGCGAGCAGCCGCGGGTGCTGGTGGTGGCGCCGCTCTCGGGCCACTTCGCGACCCTGCTGCGCTCCACCGTGCGCACGCTGCTGGCCGACCACGACGTCTACATCACCGACTGGCACAACGCCCGCGACGTGCCGGTCGCGGCCGGGCCGTTCGGCTTCGACGACTACGTCGCCCACGTGGTCCGGTTCCTGGAGGCGATCGGGGAGGGGGCGCATCTCGTGGCGGTGTGCCAGCCCGCCGTGCAGGCGCTCGCCGCCGCCGCCGTGATGGCCGAGACGCGCAACGCCGCCCACCCGGCCAGCATGACCCTGATGGCCGGGCCGGTCGACACCCGCATCAACCCCACCAAGGTCAACGAACTCGCCACCGCCCGGCCGATCGAGTGGTTCGAGCGCAACCTGATCGCCACGGTGCCGCGCCGCCACGCGGGCGCGGGCCGCCGGGTCTATCCCGGCTTCATGCAGGTCCTCGCCTTCATGGCGATGAATGCCGGGCGCCACATGCACGGCCATGTCGACCTGTTCTGGGCCATCGCGCACCGCGACGAGGACAAGGCCCGCCAGATCGAGACCTTCTACGACGAGTACTTCGCGGTGCTCGACCTCGCGGCCGAGTTCTACATCGAGACGGTCAGGACCGTGTTCCAGGAGGCGACGCTCGCCCGCAACGCCCTGACCTACCGCGGCGCGCCCATTGACATGCGGGCGATCCGCAAGACGGCGCTGATGACGGTGGAGGGCGAGCGCGACGACATCTGTTCGGTGGGCCAGACGATGGCGGCGCACGACCTCTGCAGTAGCCTGCGCCCCTTCCGCAAGCGCCACCACCTCCAGGCCGGCGTCGGCCATTACGGCGTCTTCTCCGGGCGCAAATGGGAGAACCAGACCTACCCGCTGGTGCGCAACTTCATCCAGGCCAACGCCTGAGGCGCCGCGATCGGCGGATTTTCAGGATCCCGCGGCGGCTCCCCGGTTGGAAGTCGCGCCGAACTGGTGTATCTGCCCACGCAGGCGCAGCTTGTGCGCCGGCCTCGAACGCCATCGCGACCTGCGCCCCTCCCGGTCCGGAACGACCGGGCGCTGGGGCGCATGCCGGTTGGTTCGCCCCCGTCGCGGGGCCGTCGGGGGCGGTGGCACCGAAACGGATTTTCTAGAGGATACACCCTTGCAGGTACTCGTTCGGGACAACAACGTCGATCAGGCGCTCCGCGTGCTCAAGAAGAAGATGCAGCGCGAGGGCATCTTCCGCGAGATGAAGCAGCGCAAGGCCTACGAGAAGCCTTCCGTGCGCAAGGCCCGCGAGAAGGCGGAGGCCGTGCGCCGCGCCCGCAAGCAGGCCCGCAAGACCGCCATCCGCGAGGGTCTGATCGCCGCGCCGAAGCCCAAGCCCCGCGCGGTCGCCCCGCGCCGCCCGGCCGCTCCGGCCCCGGTCTCGGCTCCCCCCGGCAACGCCTGAGCGCGGCCCGCCTCGGCGGGATCGTTCCTCATCCTGCGAGAAGGGCCCGGCGCGTCAGCGTGCGGGCCTTTCGCCGTGGGGTGAGGGCTCTAGGCCCGACCGTGCGACGCGACCGTCGCCCGCTCCGCCTGGACCAGCACGTCGAGGGGCCGCCAGGGCTTGCGCATGAAGACGGCCTGGTCGGGGAGCGGCTGCGCCCGGCCGGTATCCGACGTCACCACCACGCGCACGTCCGGCCATTCCCGTTCGACGGTGCGGGCGAGCGCCGCCCCATCCATGCCGCCGTGCAGGCTCATCTCGGTGAACAGGAGCGCGACCTCCGATCCGTGCTCGCGAATCACCGCGAGCGCATCCTCGGCAGTCTCGCACGCGATCACGTCGAGGTCGGTCTCTTCGAGGATGGCCGACGCGAAGTCGCGCACGGCTTCGTCCTCCTCCACCACGACGGCGATCGGAACGGGTGACGCTGCTCGGCCCATGAAGCCTCCTCGGGTCTGCGAAAGGCCCGCCGCGGCCGGTGGTTCGGACCCGTCGACGGGGTGAACGGCCGCCCGTGCGGGCGTGGCGGGGAGAGGTGTTGCCGCTGCGGCATGGATCGGACCGCCGGCAGGGGGGCAACGATGCAGGGCCGTCTTTGATCCCGGACCCGTGCAGCAAACCGTTATCTCGCGATGAGCGCTGGCGCACCGCCTCCCATGCTGCGCCGCATTAACGTCTTGTTCACCCTGTGCGGCCGATTGTTACGGTTCGATGAAGGCCATGGGCGCAGGCTCGGGAGCGAGCGCGCGGCGCCGCGAGAACGGGTGCGACTGCGATGTGCCGCTTCCTCGCCTATCACGGCGATCCGGTCTACCTCGACGAACTGGTCTGCGTTCCGACCCATTCCCTGGTTCACCAATCTCTGCACGCCGCCGAGGCGAAGACCGAGACCAACGGCGACGGCTTCGGTCTCGGCTGGTACGGCGACCGGCCGGAGCCGGGCCTGTTTCGCGACGTGCGGCCCGCCTGGTCGGACGAGAACCTGCGCAGCCTCTCGCGCCAGATCCGCGCCCGCACCTTCCTGGCGCATGTGCGGGCCTCGACCGGCACCGCGACCACGCGGGCCAACTGCCATCCGTTCGCCCACGGCCGCCTGCTCTTCATGCACAATGGGCAGATCGGCGGCTACGCGCGCATCCGGCGGCGGCTCGAAGCGCTGATCCCGGA
The DNA here is from genome assembly GCF_046557895.1 of Methylobacterium oryzisoli. NCBI lineage: Bacteria > Pseudomonadati > Pseudomonadota > Alphaproteobacteria > Hyphomicrobiales > Methylobacteriaceae > Methylobacterium > Methylobacterium oryzisoli. The sequence continues at coordinate 55,731 of NZ_JBKIBX010000037.1, forward strand.
CAGCCTCTACGAGGCGCGGCAGGGCACGACCGATTCCGAGGCCCTCTTCCTCCTCGCGATCGCCAACGGCCTCGCGGAGGATCCGATCGGCGCCATGGCCGAGACCCTCGCGACCGTGCGCCGCCTGATGCGCGAGGCGGCCGTCGAGGAGCCGATCCGCTTCACCGCGATCGCCACGGACGGCGAGACCCTGACCGCCTACCGCTGGGCCTGCGACGGCTGCCCGCCGAGCCTCTACTGGCGCGAGACGGCCACCGGACTCGTCGTGGTCTCCGAGCCGATCGACGGCTGCCGCGACGGCTGGCGGGTGGTGCCGAAGGGCGGCGCGCTCGTGGCGCGCACCGGCGCGCCCGCGCGGGTGCTGGAATCCTGCGGCGCGGGCGGGCGCGTCGCCGCCTGACCGCCGGGAACGCGGCCAAGTACCCGCAAGTACCCGCTGCACCTGCGGGATGACACGCCACGCCCGACATCGCCGCCCGGGCCGCCGAGTAGGCGCGGGTCCCCGCCAGCCCAGCCGGGCAGGTGCCTGCCCACCCGGGCAGGTGTGGGGGCGGGACGGACTCCGCATACTCGCGGGCCTCGCAGGAGCCCTCGCGATGTCCGATCCCAAGTCCGATTCCATGTCCGATCCCGCCGCACCGATCCAGGGCTCGTCCCTGCAGGCCTTCTCCCGGGACCTCGCCGGCCTCGTCGCCCGCGCGGCGCCGAGCGTGGTCGCGGTCCGCTCGCACCGGCACCGGGCGAGCGGCTTCGTCTGGCGGCCCGGGCTCGTCGTCACCGCCGACGAGGCGCTGGCCGAGGAGGGCGAGATCACGGTCGAGACCGCGGACGGGGCGAGCCTGCCCGCCACGCTCGCGGGCCGCGATCCCTCCACCGACGTCGCGCTCCTGCGCGTCGGCCGCAGCGACCTGCCGCCGGCGCCCCTTGAGCCGGGCGCACCCGCCGTGGGCGCGCTCGCGGTGGCGGTGGGCCTCTCCGACGGCGCCCCCACCGCCGCCCTCGGCCTCGTCTCGCGCGTCTCCGGGCCGTGGCGCAGCATGCGCGGCGGCGAGATCGACGCGCGGATCGAACTCGACCTCGCCCTGCGCCGCTCCGCCGAGGGCGGTCTCGCTCTCGATCCGTCCGGCCGGGCGATCGGCATGGCGGTGTTCGGGCCGCGCCGGCGCGTCCTCGTCATCCCGGCCGCGACGGTGGCGCGGGTCGCGCCCGTCCTCGACGCCAGCGGCCGCGTGCCGCTCGGCTATCTCGGCCTCGGGCTCCAGGCGGTGCGGCGCGAGGATCGCGGCACCGGCCTCATGGTGATGAGCGTGGAGCCCGGCGGCCCCGGCGCGCGGGCGGACCTGCGCCAGGGCGACGTCATCCTGGCCTGGAACGGCGAGCCGGTGCGCGGCCTCCAGGCGCTCCAGGGCCTGCTCGGCCCCGGCAGCGTCGGCACCGTCGTGCGGCTCGCCCTGTCGCGGGCCGGCGCGCCGCACGAGGCGGCCCTGACCATCGGCGAGAGGCCGTGAGCGCCGGCCCGCTGCTGATCGCCCTCGACGTGGCCGAGCCCGACCTCGCCGACCGGCTCGCCGCGCTCCTCGCCGACGTGCCGGGCCTGACGCTCGTGCGTCCCGGCGAGGCGGCCGACGCGGTCCTCACCGGGCCGGGCGGGCCCCGCGGGGCCGAGACCGGCCTCACGCCCCGCGAGGCGGAGGTGCTGGCCCTCCTCGCCGAGGGCGCCTCCAACAAGGTGATCGCGCGGCGCCTCGGCATCTCGGTCCACACCGCGAAATTCCACGTCGGCTCGCTCCTCGACAAGCTCGACGCCACCGGCCGCACCGACGCGGTCGCCCACGCGGCCCGGCTCGGCGTCATCCATCTGTGACGGGGACGTCTCATGTGCGGCGGCGCACCGACCGGCCGGCAAGGCCGTTCCGCGGCTGCCGCGATGTGCTAGATGCGGCGCCCGACGCCGAGGCCGCCCGACCTCGGCGAGACCCGACCCCAGAACCCCGCCGGAGCGATGCCGCCGATCATCTCCATCACCGGCCTGTCGAAGGTCTACGCCACCGGGTTCCAGGCGCTGCGTTCCGTGACCCTCGAGATCCGCCGCGGCGAGATCTTCGCCCTGCTCGGGCCGAACGGGGCCGGCAAGACGACCCTGATCGGGATCGTCTGCGGCATCGTCAGCCCCACCGAGGGCCGCGTCACGGTCGACGGGCACGACATCCAGGCCGCCTACCGCAAGACCCGCCGGATGATCGGCCTCGTGCCCCAGGAACTCACCACCGACGCCTTCGAGACCGTGTGGGCGACGGTGAGCTTCAGCCGCGGCCTGTTCGGGCTCAAGCCCGATCCGGGCCACATCGAGCGCGTCCTCAAGGACCTCTCGCTGTGGGACAAGCGCGACAGCCGGATCATGACCCTGTCGGGCGGCATGAAGCGGCGCGTGCTGATCGCCAAGGCGCTCTCGCACGAGCCGCAGGTGCTCTTCCTCGACGAGCCGACCGCGGGCGTCGACGTGGAGTTGCGCCAGGACATGTGGCGCCTCGTGCGCCGCCTGCGCGACCAGGGCGTCACCGTGATCCTCACCACCCACTACATCGAGGAGGCCGAGGAGATGGCCGACCGGGTGGGCGTGATCCGCCGCGGCGAGATCATCCTGGTCGAGGAAAAAGCCGAGCTGATGCGCAAGCTCGGCAAGAAGCAGCTCACCCTCCAGCTCCAGACGCCCCTCGACGCGCTGCCCCCGGCGCTCGCCGGCCATCGCCTCGACCTCTCGCCGGACGGGTCCGAACTCACCTACACGTACGACAGCCAGGGCGAGCGCACCGGCATCACGGCGCTGCTGACGGACCTGCGCGCCGCCGGCCTGCGCTTCCGCGACCTCCAGACCCGGCAATCCTCGCTGGAGGACATCTTCGTCGACCTCGTGAAGGAGCGCGCATGAACTGGCCGGCGGTCCGCGCCATCTACCTGTTCGAGATGGCCCGCGCGTGGCGCACGCTGCTGCAGAGCCTCGTCGCCCCGGTGATCTCGACCTCGCTCTACTTCGTGGTGTTCGGTGCGGCGATCGGCTCGCGGCTGACCGTCGTCGAGGGCGTGCCCTACGGCGCCTTCATCGTGCCAGGGCTGATCATGCTCTCGCTCCTCACGCAGAGCATCGCCAACGCCTCCTTCGGCATCTACTTCCCGCGCTTCTCGGGCACGATCTACGAGATTCTTTCGGCGCCGATCTCGCCGGTGGAGATCGTGCTCGGCTACGTCGGCGCGGCCGCCTCGAAGTCGATCATCCTGGGGCTCGTCATCCTGGCGACCGCCGCGCTGTTCGTGCCGCTGCGCATCGAGCACCCGCTCTGGATGGCGCTATTCCTCGTGCTCACAGCCGTCACCTTCAGCCTGTTCGGCTTCGTCATCGGCCTGTGGGCGGACGGGTTCGAGAAGCTGCAGCTCGTGCCGCTGCTCATCGTGACGCCGCTCACCTTCCTGGGCGGCAGCTTCTACTCCATCGACATGCTGCCCCCGGTGTGGCGAGCGATCAGCCTGCTCAACCCGGTCGTCTACCTCGTCAGCGGTTTCCGCTGGAGTTTTTACGGCCAGGGCGACGTCGCGGTGGGCGTGAGCCTCGCGATGGCAGCCCTCTTCCTGGTGATCTGCCTCGGCCTCGTCACCTGGATGTTCCGCACGGGATACCGCCTGAAGACCTGACGCCTCGGGCCGCGGACGCCGTTTCGCCGGGAGCCCTCCCGCGCCATCGTTTTTCCCCGGACAGCCATGCGCCGAAAGGGGGCGGGGATGGGCGGCGGTCATCCTCGCCGGGGCCGCCCCCGGCCCAGCCCGCCCATCGGCACCGGCGGACGCTTCCGCACGTCACGCTCACCGGCTCCGCGCCGGCCGACGCCCGACGTCCTCCTCGCTCCGCGACCGCCCCACCTGATCCAACCGAGGGTTTCATCATCGACCTCGGCGCGCTTGGCGTGCACTACCGATTTTTAATGTTCCATTCACGCAACGGAAGCACTAAAAAGATATTATAAGTATATCGATCGAATGCATCGAGAAGCCGGCGCAAGCCGCAGATAATTTATAAACCGGAGGTATAATCATGACTTTCCGTAGATCTCTCGCTGCCGCCCTCGTCGCGACGACCATGGTGGGAGGCGTCGCCTACGCGGCCGAGAAGGCGGCTCAGCCGGCGGCCACGCAGGAGACGCCGGCCCAGAAGGCGGCCGACCAGGCCTTCGGCAAGGTCTCGAAGGACGGCGCGCAGGCTTTTCGCGACATGCATCTCGCCCGCCTCGCCATCTTCGACGCCAACCCGGATCAGGCGAAGGACGCCATCAACAAGGCCAAGGCGGCGCTGACCAAGGCGAAGGCGGACGAGGCCGTGTTCAGCAAGGCGGAGGCCGACCTCAAGACGCCGGCCGACATGGCGTCGTCCAACGCCGCGGGCGGCACCGCCGACAAGGCGGCGGGATCGTCCAAATCCGCTTCAGGCGACAAGATCACGTGGCTGCCCATCGAGGCGCAGCTGACGCTCGGCGAGGGCTTCCAGGCGACGCCCGAGAAGGCCGCGGCCGTGAACGAGGCCAACAAGAACCTCGCCAAGGGAGACAAGGCCGCCGCCATCGAGAAGCTCAAGCTCGCCGCCATCGATGTCAACGTGACCACGGCCGTCCTGCCGCTCGACAAGACGACGGCGGACGTGGACCAGTCCGCGACCCTGATCGGCCAGGGCAAGTACTACGAGGCGAACGCGCTCCTGAAGCAGGCCGAGGACCGCATGCGCTTCGACATGGTCAACGTGGTGGCTGTCCCGAAGGCCGGCGCGCCGACGGCCAAGGCTCCCTCGCATACCGGCTCCACGACGCAGGACGCCAAGCCCGCGAAGTAACCCCGCGACGTAACCGGCCATCGCAGGATCGCGGCCCGGGAGGGCGCACGGCTCGCCGTGTGCCCTCCCGGGCTCTCCGCAGGGTGAGCCCGCCGGGCCGGGCGCGGGCATGACGGCGAAGGGTTGGCGACGCGGGTCCGACGCGCGGAACATCCTCGCCCACGGGCGAGTTGCGCCGGGACGACGTCGCGACCCGGAGGCCCGCATGACCGACCTGCGCCATGCCGCGGTGGTGATCACCGGCGCATCGAGCGGCATCGGCCGCGCGGCGGCGCTCGCCTTCGCCCGCCGGGGCGCCCGGGTGGTCCTCGCCGCGCGCCGCCGCGAGGTTTTGGAGGATCTCGCCCGCGAGTGCCGCTCGCTCGGCGGGGATGCCGTGGCGGTGCCGACCGACGTGACCGATCCGGCCGCCGTCGAGGCCCTGGCCCGGGCGGCGAACGAGGCCTTCGGCGGCATCGACGTGTGGATCAACAACGCCGGCACCGGCGTGTTCGGCCCGTTCCAGGACGCGCCCCTCGACCTGCACCGCATCACCGTCGGGGTGAACCTGCTCGGCGGGATGTACGGCGCCTACGCGGTGCTGCCCACCTTCCTGCGCCAGGGGCACGGCACGCTCATCACCAACATCTCGCTCGGCGGCTGGGCGCCCGCGCCCTTCGCGGCGGCCTACACGGCGAGCAAGTTCGGCCTGCGCGGCTTCACCGCGAGCCTGCGCCAGGAGCTGCGCCGCCACCCGCACATCCACGTCTGCTCGGTCTTCCCGGCCATGATCGACACGCCGGGACTGGAGCACGGCGCCAACGTCTCGGGCCGCACGATCGATGCGGGGCCGCTCGTCTACGCGCCCGAGGACGTGGCCGAGACCTTCGTGCACCTCGCCCGCCACCCGCACGACGAGGTGGCGGTGGGCTGGCCCGCGCGCCTCGCGCAGATGGCCTACGCGCTCGCGCCGGGCCCGACCGAGCACCTCGTGGGGGTGGCGATCCATCGCGCCCTCGACCGGGCGCACCCGGCGCCGGTGACGCACGGCGCCCTGCGGAGCCCGGTCGTCGAGCGGCCGCGCGCGAGCGGCGGCTGGCGCGCCCGCAAGGGCGTGCCCTCGGCCGGCACCCTCAGCACCCTCGGGGTCATGGCCGGCGCCGCCGGGCTGATGCTGCTCGCCAGCACCCGTGCCGCGCGCGGCATGGGCGCCCGGGCGGGAGGCCGGGGACGCTGACCGGTGCCACGCTTGATTCGTCGGATCGGTGGTTTAAGGGGCGGGAGGCCGACCTGACCTGACGGAAGCGATCCACGATGAGCGAACTGAGCCGCTCGGAGCTCGACTACAGGCTGCGGCAGCAGTCGATCCTGTCCGATTTCGGCGTCGAGGCCCTGCGGGCCGAGGATTTCGGCCGGCTCCTGCAGCGCGCGACCGAACTCTGCGCCGCCGGCATGGGGGCGCAGTTCTGCAAGGCCCTGGAATACAAGCGCGACCAGGACGTGCTCCTCGTGCTCGCGGGCGTGGGCTGGGGGCCGGATGTGGTCGGGCAGGCGGTGGTCGGCGCCGATCTCGCCTCGCCGGCCGGCTTCGCCCTCAAGACCGGGCAGCCGGTGATCTCGAACCACCTCGAGAACGAGCAGCGCTTCCGCACGCCGCAGCTCATGGCCGATCACGGCATCCGGCGGGCGGTCAACGTCATCATCCGCAACCGCCAGGGCGATTTCGGCGTGCTGGAGGTCGACGACACCCGCGAGGGCCTGTTCGACCCCGCCGACATCGCCTTCATGCAGGGCTTCGCCAACCTGCTCGGCGGCGCCATCGAGCGCCAGCGCGCCGAGGCGCGGCTGCAGGCCGCCCTGGAGCGGCAGGAACTGCTCACCCGCGAGATGAGCCACCGGGTGAAGAACAGCCTCGCGGTGGTGGCGAGCCTGCTCACGCTGCAGGGCCGGGCCACCGACAACGAGGACGTGCGGCGCGCGCTCGCCGATGCCCAGACCCGGGTGGCGGCGGTGGCGCAGGTCCACGACCAGCTCTGGCAGCAGCCCGACCTCGCGGCGGTCGACATCGCGCCCTTCCTGGCGACCCTGGTCGAGCGGCTGGCCGAGAGCGCGCCGGCCCACGCCATCCGCTGCCGCATCGATCACACGACGATGCCGGCCGACCTCGCCATCCCGCTCGGGCTCTTCGTCAACGAACTCGTCACCAACGCGATCAAGCACGCCTATCCGGACGGCGGCGGCGAGATCCGGGTGGAGACGCAGGCGCGGCCGGACGGGGGCCTGTCGCTCGTCGTCGCGGATGACGGCGTCGGCCTGCCGCCGGATTTCGACCTGTCGGGGGCCGCGCGCCGGAGCCTCGGCATGCGGGTGATCCTCGGCATGGCCCGCCAGATCGGCGGGACCCTGCGGGTCGAGGCCGCCGCGCCGCCGGAGGCCCGCGGCAGCCGCTTCGCCCTCGATCTGCCGGCCCCAGTCTGATCCCCCTTGCCTGATTGCAGCTGCTGGAGACACGTCGCCTGCGATTCGATACAGTCCGGCTCGTTGAGGCGAGAACCTTTCCGGTCGCGAGGGCCTCGGGGCACGCGGGGCTTGCGGTAGCCTAGCCGACTATCGCCATGCGAGCAGGCGGACCGGAAAGGAGGTGAGGAGGCTGATTGGGATTCCCATCATCACGATCACCATCAACAGAAACGCGAGCGGATGGTCCGTGACCATCACACTCGCGCTCATGTAGAGATCGCCTGACAAGAGGGCTCGCGGGCTGCCACCCGCGGGCTCTCACCCAAGAAATATGGGGCCAACGGCCCTGTCGGTCAACCGATACGAACTTGATCGATCGCTCCTGCGCCCAGGGATGCATCGCCAGCGCGAAGCCATTGGGCCGCCTCAGCATCAGGACACCCGCATGCACCATGACGCCGCGACCCGCGGGCCGCTCGCGGGCCTCCGCATCGTCGAGTTCGCCGGGATCGGCCCCGGCCCGTTCGCCGCGATGCTGCTCGCGGATCTCGGCGCGGAGGTGATCCGGCTCGACCGGCCCGGCGGCGCCGACCCGTATTCCCGCAATGTGGTGTCGAGGGGACGCGCCAGCGTGACGGCGGACCTGAAGAACCCAGCCGACGTGGCGGCGGTCCTCGACCTCCTGGCGGGCGCCGACGCGCTGATCGAGGGGTTTCGGCCCGGCGTGATGGAGCGGCTCGGGCTCGGCCCCGACGCGGTGCTGGCGCGCAACTCACGCCTCGTCTACGGCCGCATGACCGGATGGGGCCAGACCGGCCCGCTCGCGCAGGCGGCCGGCCACGACATCACCTACATCGCCCTCACGGGGGCGCTGGCTGCGGTCGGACCCGCGGCGCAGCCGGTGCCGCCGCTCAACCTCGTCGGCGATTACGGCGGCGGCTCGCTCTACCTCGCGATGGGCCTGCTCGCCGCGCTGCTCTCGGTCCGGCGGACGGGGGAGGGGCAGGTGGTCGATTGCGCGGTCTGCGACGGAGCCGCCTCGCTGATGGCGATGTTCTGCGACCTGACCGCCCAGGGGCGCTGGCAGGACGCGCGCGCCGCCAACCTTCTCGACGGCGGCACCCCCTGGTACCGCACCTATGCGTGCGCGGACGGCCGGCACATCGCGCTCGGCTCGCTGGAGCCGCAATTCTACGCCCGCTTCCTCGATCTCACCGGCCTCGCGGACGATCCGGATTGCCGGGAGCGCGACGATGCCGCGCGCTGGCCCGCCCTGCACCGCAAGCTCGAAGCGCTCTTCCTCACGCGGACGCGGGACGCATGGTGCGCGCTCCTGGAGGGCAGCGACGCCTGTGTGGCGCCCGTCCTCACCCTCGCGGAGGCGCCCGGCCACCCGCATCTCGCCGCCCGCGGCACCTTCGTGACCCATGAGGGCACGGTGCAGCCGGCCCCGGCGCCGCGCTTCTCGCGCACGCCGGCCGCGATCGGCCATCCGACCCCGGTCGCGTCGCTGGCCGAGGCGGTGGCGGCCTGGGCCGGGCCGCGGGAGGGCTGAGGCGCGATTCCTCCGTCCCCGCTCAGATCTCCAGGATCGCGTAGGGCCGCCCGTTCGGCTTGGGGATGTGCCTGGCGACGTTGTAGACCGGCGCCCCGCCGGGCGTGCGGCCCTCGTAGGCCCCGCGATGCGCGTGGCCGTGCACGACGGCGCTGACCTCGAAGCGGTCGATGATCTCGGCGAGGCGCGAGGAGCCCAGGAACGGAAAGATCTCCGGCGGCTCGCCCGCCACGGTCTCGGCGATCGGCGCGTAGTGCAGCACCACGAGGGCGCGCCGGCTCGCCACCTGCCGCATGGCGTTCTCCAGGCGCATCGCCTCGCGCACGCTCTCGGCGACCAGCGCCTTGATGGCGGGCTCGCCGAAGGAGCCGAGGGTGAAGCGGCCGAAGCCGCCCACGAAACCCTTCACGCCGACGAAGCCGACGCCTTCGATCTCCACCGACTGGCCGTCGAGGAGCCGCACCCCCGCCTGGCGCAGGATGCGGCAGACCTCCTCCTGCGCGTCCGATTCGTAATCGTGGTTGCCGAGCACGCCGACGACGGGGATCGCGCAGGCGCGCAGGTCCTCGGCCAGGATCTCGGCCTCGCGCGGCAGGCCGAGATCGGTGAGATCGCCCGCCAGCACGAGGACGTCCGCCTCGCGCGAGATCTCGCCGAACAGGTCGCGGTAGGAGGCGGGCACGTCCTCCTTGACGTGCAGGTCGCCGAGGGCCGCGATCTTGAGCGGTCCGGTGCGGTCAGCCATCGTGGTCGGGTCCTCCCGTCTCGTCGCGCCAGCCGCCCTCGCCCCCGAGGTCGGCGTAGCCCCAGTCCTTGACGTCGATCTCGTAATCGACGCGCGAGAGCATCCGGCCGCGGCAGATCTTCATCTGCGGCGGCGGCAGGCGCCGCTGCTTGTCGAGGCGGTCGAGCAGCTCGTCGAGGAGCCATGCCGGCACCACGTCGCGCTCGGTCGGGTAGATCCAGCGGAAGTTGAGAAGGTGCGTGAGCAGCAATTCCCAATGCTGCTCCATGTAGGCGAGCAGCCGCGTCCAGTCGATCTGCTCGTGGGCGCGCAGGATCGTGTGCGCCACGTCGGCCCCGTCGTAGCGGTGGCGGAGCTGGATGAAGGATTTCGACCAGACGAGTTCGGTCGGGCCGATGATGCGCACGGTGGTGCCGAACAGCTCGAGCTGGCGCGCATGCGCGAACCAGGCCTCGGTCACCGGCGTGGCCCCGCTCGGCGAGGCGAAGATCACGTCGAAGAAGTGGTCGCCCTTCAGGACCTTGCCGAGCCAGCGGTCGTCCTCGATCGCCACCGCGTAGCCGAGATCCTGGAAGTGGGCGAGGATGCGCGGGTAGTCGCCCGCCTTGCAGAAGACGTCGAGGTCCTTGGTCTCGCGCACGATGCCCGTATAGGCGCTCACCGCGTAGGTGCCGGCGAGCAGGAAGGGGATGCCGGAGGCCGCCAGCTGGCCGATCGCCTCGACGTAGAACGGCTCCGCCTCCGGGTGCTTGAGGGTGGGCTCGGCCTTCGCGTCGATCTGCGGCAGCCTCAGGGGAGACGGAGAGGTCATCGCGCACCGCGTGCGGGACAGGAGACCTCGCTCAACCAGCCGCGCCGGGAAGGGGTTCCGCGGCTATCCCGCGGCGGGGAGCGCGCGACGGCCCGGACGGGAAGGTCCCGCCGGGCCCGGGCTCACGGTGGCGAGCGCCGGTCAGGCCGCGTCGGCCGTCTCGAAGGCGGTGATCTGCAGCTGGTAGCGGTCGCCCCACAGCGTGTCGGCCCGCGCGTGCCACTCCGCGTCGAAGTAGGACAGGCAGGCCGCCTCGCTCTTCCAGAAGCAGATGCACAGCATCCGCCCGTCGCGCACGCTGATGTGGCGCGACACCAGCCCTCGCCCGATGCCGAGCGACGGGCACAGGACTTGGCTGGACGGCCCTCGCCCGGCCTCGCCCTCGACCACGGTCGGGGCGTCGAGCATGGACAGATATTTGCTCATCTTGGCGTTTCTCCCGACATACCATCGGGCGTCACGCGCGCTGTTCGCTGGTACGCCAGGGGAAGTAAGATCTGAAAGCGACGGGCGAGCAATCACAAAGATCCGAAGCCGCACGGTTCGGCACGGCGTCGCCGTCGACGGTTCTCACGACGACGATCCCGGCACCCTCTCGGGCGCCGGGATCGCGAAGGATCCGAACGGTCGGCGGGGACCCGCCAGCGGGTCCCCGCGCGAAGGTTTAGTGAGCGTTGGCCGGCACGGTGCCGTTGGCGGC
>NZ_JBKIBX010000038.1:0-62057 GCF_046557895.1 Methylobacterium oryzisoli
GCGGCCCGGTGGCGCTCGGCAACCTCGCGGCCGGCACGCTGACCGCCACCTCCACCGAGGCCGTCAACGGCAGCCAGCTCTTCGCCACCAACCAAGCCGTCGCCGCCCTGCAATCCGGCGCCGCCGGCATGTTCGTCGTCGGCAATCCCGGCGGGGCGTCGGCACCGGTCGCGTCGGGCAGAGGTGCGGTGGCGGGCGGGTTCGGGGCCGTTGCCTCCGGCGACTCGACGGTCGCGGTCGGCGCGAATGCGCGGGCGACGCAGTTCGGGGCCACGGCCCTCGGTGCGGGCGCCGTGGCCTCGGGCGATCCGACCACGGCCATCGGCTTCAACGCGCAGGCCACCGGCAACGAGGCGTCGGCCTTCGGCGGCCTTGCCACGGCGAGCGCCGACAACACCACGGCCCTCGGCCGCTCGGCGACCGCCTCCGGCACCAACGCGGTGGCGGTCGGCGCCTTCGCGTCGGCAGCATCGGTCAACAGCGTGGCGATCGGCACGGGCGTGGCGACGACGCGCGCCGATCAGGTGGCGATCGGCACGGCCGGCCAGACCTACACGCTGGCCGGCGTGACCTCGGCCCAGAGCCGCGCGGCCCAGACCGGCCCGACGCGGTTCCTGACCAGCGACGCCTCGGGCAACCTCGCCACCTCCACCGTCGGTCCCGGCGATATCGGCGCGCTCGACGGGCGGGTGTCCAACCTGGAGGCCGGGCTCGGCGCGATCGGGCGCTATGCCTACGCGAGCCGGATCGAGGCGCGGCGCGGCATCGCGGCGGTCGCCGCGACCGCTCCCGTCGTGATGCCGTCGGCCCCCGGAAAGACCACCCTGACCGTCAAGGCCTCGAGCTACCGCGGCGAGGTCGGCGGCGGCTTCACCTTCGCCCACCGCCTCGACACGGCCCTGCCGGCCGTCGTCTTCGGCAGCTACTCCACGGGCAGCGGGCGCGAGCACGTCGTGTCGGGCGGTGCCGGCATCGAGTTCTGAGCATGCCTCTCGGTCTGGCGCGCCTCGCCTCGTGCTGCCTGCTCGGGCTCGCCCTCGCGGCGGGTCCGGCCCTGGCGCAACAGAAGCCGGCGGCGGCCCAGGAGGCTCCGGCTCCACGCCCGGCGCAGATCGACCGCAACGGCGTGCTGATCCTGATCCGCTCGACGCTGCTGGCGCTCAACCACGCCAACGAGACCGGCAACTACACCGTCCTGCGCGACTTGGCGGCGCCGGGCTTCAGCACGGCCAACACCGCCGCGCGCCTCGGCGAGATCTTCGCCAGCCAGCGTGCGCAAAAACTCGACCTCTCCGGCGTGGCCGTGCTGGACCCGCAGCTGACCCTGCTGCCGCAGATCGAGGCGAACGGCCTGCTGCACATGGCGGGCTTCTTCCCGTCCGTCCCGAGCCAGGTGAATTTCGAGCTGCTATTCGCCCCCGTCGACGGCCGGTGGCGGGTGTTCGGGATCTCGGTCAACGTCGGCTCCTCGACGCCGGCAGCACCCCTCCCGGCGCAGGCCCAGCCCTCAGCGCCGCAGCCGGACCGCGCCAGAGGTCATGAACCCCCCAGAGCGGCACAACGGCCCGCACCGCGGAAGAACGGCATGCCGGCCAGGAAGCCGGCGGATCACGAGGAGCCGCCCGGCAACCCCTGATCGCCCGGACGGTCTGCGACACCGATCGCCGGTTCGTCACAGAAAGCACTATGATATCAAATGCTTATAGCAGGATCCGATCGCAGCGTCACGGTCCGCGACAGCGTGCTGGCGGGGAGGGTGCACGGGCGTCGGAGGCTTCAGGGGCCTCCTGCGAGACTCCTCGTGTGAACACCTCCGGATGAGGTTGGGGAGGACCTGAAGCTGCAAGGTCAGTCTGACAGGCTCTTGCGTCCCCTTTCCCGGACGAATGAAACGAAGTGGAAGGAGATCCGGGATTCGGTCGAGGATGTGCCGCGAAGCGGCTCTGCTTTCGCACCGGTGCAGACAAACGGACGCTTCGCGACGTCTTTCGCTGGCCCCCGGATCTCCTTCCGCTTCGCTCCAGTCGTCCGGGACAGGGAAGGGATTGGAGCGGACCTGTTCCGCCATTCGAATCTTGCTCTAGCGGCCCGAACCGGACATCTGCGCCCCCGCCCGCAGCAGCGGGAAGAAGTCGGCATCTCCCATCTGGCCGCCCTTCAGAACGATCTCCAGGCCGTCATAGGCAGGGTCATCCGCAGAGGCCCGGCAGAGCGGCGCGCCGGGGCAGAGGCCGGCCGCGACCTCGAGCGCCCGGACGCCGAGCGCCCCCATCACGTCGCCGGAGCTGTCACCGCCCGCCACCGCCACCCGGCGCACGGCCGTCCCGGCGATGATCCGGCGCATCACCTCGGCCAGTGCCGCGCCGACCCGGCGGGCGGCATCGCTGCGGGACAGGCCGGCCCGGGCCGCGAGGGCGTCGAAGCCCGTGACGGCCGGGTCGTCCGGCCCCTCGGCACTGAACACGATCGGGCTCAGCCCGTCGCGGATCGCATCCGACGCGCGCGCCGTCACGCGGGCGATCTCCCCCTCGCGGGTCGCCTCGGGCAGCGCCCGGGCGAGGTCGAGACGCTCGGTCAAGAATCCCGCCTCGCGGGCCCGGGCGAGCTGCGCGGTGGTGACCGGCGAGCAGCTTCCGCTCACGGCGGCGACGACCGGGACAGGGGCGAGGGGCGGCAGGGCGTGTGCCTCCGGGAGCAGGCCCTCCGAGCGCCAGTAGGCCGCGAGCGCGTATTGGAGCCCGGACGACGAGGCGGTGAACACGCCCTCGCCGCGACCCTCCCAGATCAGCCGCCCTGCCTCGATCAGCGTGTCCTCGTCGAGAACGTCGATCAGCACCACCGGCACGTCGTCGCCCTGCAGCGCGGCCCTCCGCTGCGGGCCGGCGCCTCCCTTCAGCGCCACGAAGTCGATCAGCGCGATCCGCCGGTCGGTCTGTTCGGCCAAGTGCCGGGAGAGGTCGGCCTCCCGCATCGGCGTGACCGGATGGCGGGACATGGTGGGATGCCGGTCGAGGCGATGGCCGTGTCCGTCGACCGCGGCGAAGAGAGTGCCGAAGGCCTGATAGCGCTTCAACCGCGGCGCGCCGACGATCATCGGGCTCCAGCGCCCCTTCATCACGCGCACGCCGATGTCGATGGCCCGGCCGATCGAGCCGATCTCCGGCGAGGAATCGAAGGTCGAGCAGACCTTGTAGTGCAGGATCGGCGCACCGTGCCGTGCGAGACCCGAGAAGAGCGCCGGCAGTTCACGGTCCATCCACTCGGGCGAGCGCCCTCGGGAGGAGCCGGCGAGGCCGATGGCGCGGGCGTGCGGGAATCGGCTCAGCCACGCCGCGTCGGGCATGGACAGGAAGAGCACCGTCGGCACGCCGGCCGCCGTCAGCGCCTCCATGGCATCGGTCGAGCCGGTGAAGTCGTCGCCGTAATAGGTGAGGAGCGGGCCGTCGGGCCAGCCGGCCGCCTCCGCACTCATCGCCAGAACTCCAGGGCTTCGCGCAGGGCAGGGCTGGTCTCGGCGGCCCGGGCGAGCGGAACACCGCTGCGGGCCGCCGCCCAGGCGGCCCGGAAGGCCTCGACACCCGCCGACACCCCACCCGGATGGCCGAAGATGCCGCCGCCCGCCGTATGGATGAGGTCGGCGCAGCCGAGCGCCGCGTAGGTGTCGGCGGCTTGCAGTCCGGTCTGGCCCGAGCTGAAGACCGGCATCGCGGTCATGGCGGCGTCCGGGCCGACCGGCGCCAGCACCGCCCGGGCGGCCGCGATCACGCTCGCGTCGGACTCGCTGAACTTGTTGCGCAGGCCGTTGACGTGGAGGTGATCGGCCCCGGCCAGCCGCCAGAGCTGCTGCCAGGGCGCGTAGTCGTAGCCGAGGGCCGGGCAGCGATAGAGCGCTCCCCAGCCGGCCCTGTGGGCGTGGATCGGCACCTGGGAATGGCGACGGAACGCCTGCACGCCGACCAAGCCGACCGAGTTGAGGCACAGCATCACGCAGGTGCCGCCCTCCTGCAGCACGAGGTCGTGGCGGCGGCGCATCTGGTCGAGGTCGCCCGTCAGGTTGAAGGCGACCATCGCCTTCTTGCCGGTCCGATCGGCGTGCGCGTTGACGACGCGCATCACCGCCCGCACGCGGTCGTCGAACGGGCAGCGGGCCCCGTCGGCCTGCAACTCGTCGTCCTTGATGAAATCGATGTCGCCGGCCACCAGCGCGCGGACCTGATCGGCGGTCTCGTCCACCGAGAGGCCGATGCTCGGCTTGATGATCGTGCCGATCAGCGGCCCCTCCGCGACGCCCGACAGGCGCCGCGTCCCCGCGATGCCGAAGCCCGGACCCGCGAAGGGGGCGGTGAACGAGGGGGGCAGGCTCAGCCGCGTGAGGCGCAGGCCCGAGACCGGAGCGAGCTCGAACAGGTTGCCGGCGATGGTCGACCAGAGGTTCGGCAGCGAGGGGCCGAAATTCTCGACCGGCCACGAGAGTTCGAGGAGGGCGCGGGTGTAGCGCCCGGAGGGCTTGGCACCGGGCAGGCTCGGGGACGCGACGGTCTCCAGGATCTCCAGCCGCTCGACCCGCGCGCCGGAGCGCTCCTTCAGTTCCGGCGTCTCATGTGCCAGCGCCACGAAGGTGCCGCTCGACTGCTCGCCGGCGATCACCTCGGCCGTGCGGGCCGGGTCGTCGCCCGTTTCCATCCAGTAGGTCGCGTGGACACGTTCGCGCATCGGGGCCTCGTATGGATTGAAGGCGCGGCGGGGCGCCGCGAACCGCAAAGGCTCATGCGGAGCATCGTCCTGCCGGCGGGGGACGAACGCCGCTCCGCACCGGGTCAGCCACTCAGGTGATGCGCCGGATGCTCTCGGCGATCTCCGCCTCGTCGAGGCAGCCGAGCCAGTCGTCGCGCATCAGCCGCGGCTTGCCGAACTGGATCGCCTTGTTGCAGGCGTCCGAGAACACGCCCGGCACCTCCTTGAAGGTGACGGCCGCCAGGATGTTGAGATGGCCGAGCAGGAAGTCGCGGGCGCACTCCGCCGGCACGCCGCGCCGCACGGTCTCGTCCATCGCCTCGCGCATCACGTCGAGGAGCGTGGCGCAGACCGTCTCGGACAGGCCGGGTTCGAGGAGCGCCATCTGCTCGACGGTGAGACGGTAGGAGCGCAGGATCGGCGCCCAGATCGCCTTGGCGACGCGCTCGCCGAGGTCGAAGGCCTCCTCCGGTCCCTGCATCAGCGCGCTGGTGATCGACTGCTTGGCGGCGATGCCGCCGAAATGGTCGCGCCGGCCCTCGGGCGTGGTCTCGTCGTTGAAGATCGGCGGGTGGCAGGGATGCGTGACGAAGTAGGTCAGGTCGGGCCGCTCCGGCAGGTGGCCGGCGAAGGGCGCGGCGGCGTCGAGGATCACCACCATGGTGCCGGCCCTGAGCTTCGGCGACAGGGCGTGGGAGATCGTGCCGATCAGCGTGTCGGGCACCGCCAGGACCACCACCTCGGCCCCATCGAGGGCGCCGTCGGCGTCGACGCAGTCGAGGCCGAGTTCGTCCTTGAGGCGCTGGCGCCCCGCCTCGCCGACCTCCACGTGGGCGACCCGGAACTCGGAATTCACGAGGTTGCGGGCGAGCCGCACCCCCATCTTCCCGCCGGCCCCGAACAGGGCGATCTTTTCGTTCATGGCGCGTCTCCTCTCGTGCGGTCTCAGGCGGTGCGTGGGGTCGGGGTGGCCGCGGGCTGGGGCGCGCCGCGCCCGATCACGAAGGCGATGATGCCGGACAGCAGCATGAAGCCGCCGACGATCGGCATGGGCAAGGCGCAGGAGCCCGTGGCGTCCTTGACGGCGCCGGTGATGGTGGGGGCGGCGAAGTCAAGCCGATGAACGGCACGAGCCGCCACGCGATCTTGGCGATCGCGCTCTGCTCGACCGTCCGCGGCGCCGGCGTGCCGGGCGTGGACAGGGGCTTCCTCCGGTTCGGCCGGTTCCGGGAAGAAGACCCCAGTCCGGCTGCTCGTATCGCCCCGCGCCTCGCGGAGCGGCCGGAGAGTGGCGGGGCGGCCGGGCCGCAACAATCGATTTGTCCTCCCCTGTTATGAGTTGAACTCACGTCTCTCCCTCGCGCGGGTCCTGCGATGGCTCATAGTCTTCCCTCGCTCGTGGCGCTCCGTGCGTTCGAGGCCGCCGCGCGCCACCGCAGCCTGACCCGGGCCGCCGAGGAGCTGTGCGTGACCCACGGGGCCGTGAGCCGGCACGTGAAGGCCCTGGAGGCGGCCCTCGGCGTGCCTCTGATGCGCCGGGGCGTGCTCTCCTCCGATCCGACCCCCGAGGGGGCGCGCCTCGCCGAGGGCCTGAGCGCCGCCTTCGGCCTGATCGAGGCCACGATCGCCCAGGTCACGCCCGGACCCCTGACCCTGTCGTGCTCGGCCTCGATCATGCTGTGCTGGCTCATTCCGCGGATGCCGGCCTTCCACGCCGCCCACGGCGAGGTCCAGATCGAGCTGAACACGAACTACGACCGGGTCGATTTCAGCCGCGACAGGATCAGCGTGGCGATCCGCAACAGCACGATCCCGGCCCCGCGCGACGCGCTGATCCGCGACCTCGGCCGGGAATGGATCGGTCCGGTCTGCACGCCGGACACGCTGCGGGCCATGGACCTGCGCCGACCGGAGGATCTGAACCGGGCCGTGCTGCTCTCGACCCAGACACGGCCGGAGGCGTGGCGCGACTGGTGCGCCGTCACCGGCTATGCGGGGCCGCCGCTCGAACCCAGGCGGAGCTTCGAGCATTTTTACCTCATGATCCAGGCCGCCGCCTTCGGGCTCGGCGTCGCGGTCGTCCCGCACATGCTGGTGATCAGCGAGGTGAAGGCCGGCCGCCTCGTGGCACCGTTCGGCTTCGTGCCGGGCCAGCGCCAGCTCAAGCTCTGGATCGCCAGCCATCTCGGCGACCGTCCCGACCTGCGCGCGCTCGAGCGCTGGCTTTCGGCCGAGATGCGCTCGATCGTGCCGGAAGGATAGGGCGGCGCCGGCGGAAGGCCGGCGGTCGCCCGACCGAGGGCGCCCCAGGGTCGCGGCGCGCCCGTCACGGTCTCCCGCTTTCCGGCTCCGCCGCCCCGTTATGCCTTGAAAAAGCACCATCCCGCCCTTCCCTTGCGTGAAGCGCAGCCGTAGCGAGGTGCGGCGGGCCGGATCAGCATCGTGCCCGGCTCCATCAGACGAGCGACTCTCAAGACACCGATGGACGTCCGCAGCCCCCCGGAGACCGATGCGCCGCCGACAGGCCGGCCGCGCCGCTGGCTCGTCCTGACCGGCCTCGCCGTCGCGGCGGGGCTGGGGATCGCCGTCGCGGTGGTCCCGCAGCTGCGCGAGGCCGCCGCGACGCTTTTCGCCGGCTGGCAGAGCCCGGCCCCCTCACCGAAGGGCGAGGCGGCCGCTTCGGCCCCCGCAGGGGAGCGGGTGTTTCGTCCCACCCGGCAGCAGCGGGCCAGCTTCGGGATCCGCCCGATCGCGACGGCGAATTTCCGCCCCGCGGACATGGCCGAGGGCCGCATCGCCCTCAACGAGGACAACAACGTCCCGGTGGCCGCCCCCTATGCGGGCCGCGTCACCAAGGTGCTGGCCCGCGCGGGCGAGGAGGTGAGGGCCGGGGACATCCTGCTGAGGCTGGAGGCCGCCGACATGGTCCAGGCGCAGAACGACTACCAGGCGGCCCTGAACACCCTGCAGAAGCAGCAGGCGCTCTTGAAGCTCGACCAGACCATCGCGGCCCGCCAGCAGGAGCTGTTCGCCGCCAGGGCGGTCGCCCTGAAGGATTACCAATCCGCCCAGAACGACGTGATCGCCGCCCAGAGCGACCTGAGGACCGCGGAGGCCGCCGCCGACGCGGCCCGGAACCGCCTGCGGCTCCTGGGCAAGTCCGACGCCGAGATCGCGAGCTTCGAGAAGAGCGGCCGCCTCGGCTCCGAGGTGGAGATCCGCGCCCCGATCGCCGGCACCATCGTCCAGCGCAAGGTCGGGGTCGGCCAGTACCTCTCCTCGTCGAGCGACCCGGCCTTCGTGATCGGGGATCTCTCGACGGTGTGGCTGATCGCCAACGTCCGCGAGAGCGAGGTGCCGCAGATCCGGCTCGGCCAACCCGTCGAGGCGCGGGTCACGGGCTTTGGCGACCGCGTGTTCAAGGCGCGCGTCGACTACATGGCCGCGAGCCTCGATCCGGCCACGCGCCGGCTGGCGGTGCGCAGCGAGGTCGAGAACCCGGACCGGGTCCTGCGGCCCGAGATGTTCGCGGCCTTCACCATCATCACCGGCCCGGTGCAGCCCTCGCCCGCCGTCCCGCTCGCCGCGATCGTCTACGAGGGCGCCGACGCGCATGTCTGGATCGCGCGCCCCGACGGCACCATCGCGGCCCGACGGGTCAGGATCGGCCTGATCGACGGCGACACCGCGCAGGTGGTCGAGGGCGTCGAGGCGGGCGAGCAGATCGTCACCCGCGGCGCCCTGTTCATCGACCGGGCCGCCTCCGGCGACAAGGCCTCGTGAGGCGCCGCGCGCATGAACAGCCTGACCGTCTTCGCCCTGCGCCAGCGCGTCCTGGTGGTCCTGGGTTTCCTGGTGATGCTCGCGCTCGGCTACGCGAGCTACCTGCAGCTCAACATCGAGGCCTATCCGGACCCGGTCCCGCCGCTCGTCGACGTGATCACCCAGAGTCCCGGCCAGTCGGCGGAGGAGATCGAGCGCTACATCACGATCCCGATCGAGGTGCAGCTCGCCGGCATTCCGAACGCGACGGTGGTGCGCACCATCTCGCTGTTCGGCCTGTCCGACGTGAAGGTGCAGTTCAACTACAACTTCACCTACGAGGAGGCGCTGCAGCGGGTCCTCAACCGGCTCTCGCAGTTGCCGCCCCTCCCCAACGGCGCGCAGCCGCAGATCTCGCCGACCAGCCCCGTCGGCGAGATCATGCGCTACAAGCTCGTCGGACCGGCGGGGTTTTCCTCGGCCGACATGAAGACCCTGCAGGACTGGGTCCTGCAGCGCCGCTTCAAGGCGGTCCCCGGCGTGGTCGACGTCACCGCCTTCGGCGGCAAGGCCAAGGAATACGAGGTCGCGGTCGACCTGAACCGGCTGCAGGGCCTCGGCATCACCCTGGTGCAGCTCGTCACCGCGCTCGGCAACGCCTCGATCAACGTCGGCGGCCAGACGCTCAACGTGGGCGAGCAGGCGGCCGTGGTGCGCGGGATCGGCCTCATCCGCGACGTGGACGACATCCGCGACACGATGCTCACCCAGGTGAACGGCGTGCCGGTGCTGGTGCGGGACGTGGCGGAGGTGCGCGTCTCGCACGCGCCGCGCCTGGGCATCGTCGGGCAAGACGACGACGGCGACATCGTCGAGGGCATCGTCCTGATGAGCCGCGGCGGCCAGAGCCTGCCGACGCTCAAGCGCGTCGAGGCGGAGATCGACAAAATCAACGGCTCGGCGCTCCTGCCGCCCGGCGTGAGGATCGTGCGGATCTACGACCGCTCCGAGCTGATCCACACCACCACCCACACGGTGATGCACAACCTCGTCTTCGGCGTGGTGCTGGTCTTCGTGGTCCAGTGGATGTTTCTCGGCTCCCTGCGCAGCGCCATCATCGTGGCGGCGACGATCCCCTTCGCGCTCGGCTTCGCCATCATGATCATGGTGCTGCGCGGCGACTCGGCCAACCTGCTCTCGCTCGGCGCGATCGATTTCGGCCTGATCGTCGACGCCACCGTCATCATGGTCGAGAACATCTTCCGGCACCTCGCCGAGCCGCAGCACGCGGAGGGACGGGCGGCGCCGGGCGGCCTCACCGGGCGGCTCGGCGCCATCGCGGTCGCCGGCGCCGAGGTGAACCGGGCGATCTTTTTTTCGGCCACGATCATCATCGTCGGCTTCCTGCCGCTCTTCACGATGACCGGCGTCGAGGGCCACATCTTCGGGCCGATGGCCAAGACCTACGCCTACGCGCTGGTCGGCGGCCTCCTCGCCACCTTCACGGTCTCGCCCGCGCTCTCGGCGATCATCCTGCCCGGGCGCGTGGAGGAACGCGACACCCTGATCGTGCGGCTCCTGCGCGCCGGCCACGCCCTCGTCCTCCGGGTCGGCCTGCGCAACCGCCTGCTGGCGGTCGGCGCCATGCTGGCGGTCCTGCTCGCCTCGGGGCTGGCCGCGTCGCATCTCGGCCTCGAATTCCTGCCGCGGCTGGAAGAAGGCAATCTCTACGTGCGCGGCACCATGCCGGCCTCGGTCTCGCTGGAGACCGGCAACGCCCACGTCCAGCGCCTGCGCACGATCTTCCAGGAGGTGCCGGAGGTCGTCACCGTCATCTCGCACCAGGGCCGCCCGAACGACGGCACCGACGCCACCGGCTTCTTCAACGTCGAGATCCTGGCGCCCTTGAAGCCGATCGACCGATGGCGCAAGGGCCTCGACAAGGAGACCCTGATCCGGGATCTCTCGAAGCGCCTCGCCGAAGAATTTCCGGGCATCGAGTTCAATTTCTCCCAGTACATCGAGGACAACGTCCAGGAGGCGGCCTCGGGCGTGAAGGGCGAGAACTCCGTCAAGATCTACGGCAACGACCTCGCGCAGATCACCAGGACGGCCGACGCGGTCAAGGCGGTGCTCGCCACGGTGCCGGGCGTCACCGACCTCGCGGTCTTCGCCTCGCTCGGGCAGCCGACCGTCGAGATCGACGTGGACCGGCGCAAGGCGGCCCGGTTCGGCCTGTCGATCAGCGACGTCAACACCACGGTCGCGACGGCGATCGGCGGCCAGAATGCGGGCGACCTCTACGAGTACGGCTCGGACCGCCACTTCCCGATGCGGGTCCGGCTCGCGCCGCGCTACCGCTCCTCGCTGGAGACGATCCGCAACATCACGGTCGGCGCGCAGAACCCGAACGGTGGGGTGGTGCAGGTGCCGCTGTCCGAGATCGCGACCGTCTCGCTCGTCTCGGGCGCCGCCTTCATCTACCGCGAGAACCAGGAGCGCTACATCCCGGTCAAGTTCTCGGTGCGCGGGCGCGACCTCGGCGGCGCGGTGATCGAGGCGCAGGCCCGCGTCGCGGCGGAGGTGGAGCTGCCGCCGGGCTACCGCCTCGAATGGGTCGGCCAGTTCACCAACCTGAAGGAGGCGGTCGCCCGCCTCGGCGTGGTCGTGCCGGTCACGCTGCTGCTGATCGCGCTGCTCCTGTTCGTCAACTTCGCCTCCCTCACCGACATGCTGCTCACCCTGTCGGTGATCCCGATGGCGATGATCGGCGGCATCTTCGCGCTGTTCCTCACCGACACGCCGTTCTCGATCTCGGCGGCGATCGGCTTCATCGCGCTGTTCGGCATCTCGACCATGGAGGGCGTGATCCTGCTCGCCTACTACAACCAGCTCCTCGACGGGGGCTGGGAGCGCGCGCGCGCCGTCCGGCAGGCCGCGACGGTGCGGATGCGCCCGGTGATGATGACCTGCGTCGCCGCCTGCGTCGGCCTGCTGCCGGCCGCAATCTCCACCGGCATCGGCTCGCAGGTCCAGAAGCCGCTGGCCCTGGTCGTGGTGGGCGGCATCCTGCTGGCGCCGAACCTGATCCTCGTCGTGCTCCCCGTCCTGATCTCGCTGTTTTCCCGGCGGCGGACGAACGCCGGAGCGCGACCCGCGGGCGAGAGGGCCGCCGCATGACGCGACACCACCAGGGCACGCGCGGCGAAGGGCCGGTCGCCCCCCGCCTTCGCCGAGGAACCCGGAACCGCCCGGGGCGTCGGCTCGTCCGGCTGGCGGGGTCCTGTCTGCTCGCGGCGGCGTTGTGCGGCCCGCTCGCGGCCTGCATGGTGGGGCCGGACTACGTGCCGCCGGCCGATCCGCCGGTCTCCCGCTACACGCGCGAGCCGCTGGCGAACCCGAGCGCGGCCGACAGGCTCCGCACGCACCACGGCGGGTCGGCCGACCAGAGCTTCGTGGCCGGCGCGGACATTCCGGGGCAGTGGTGGCAGCTCTTTCGCTCGAAGGCGCTCAACCGCCTCGTCGAGGAGGCGCTCGCCCACAATCCGACCCTCGACGCGGCCCAGGCCTCGCTGCGCATCGCGCGCCAGACCGTGCTCGCCCAGCGGGGCACGCTCTACCCGACCCTGAGCGCCAACCCGCAGGCCCTCGGCGCGAAGGCGCCGGGCCTCGACCTGCAATCCCCGCTGCAGGCCTCGGACCAGTACCTCTACAGCCTCTACACGCCGCAGGTGGTCGTGTCGTTCAGCCCGGACGTGTTCGGCGGCAACCGCCGCCAGATCGAGGCGCTGGAGGCCGAGGCCGAGACCCAGCGCTTCCAGCTCGAAGCGGCCTATCTGAGCCTCACCGCCAACGTCGTGACGGCGGCGATCCAGGAGGCCGCCCTGCGCGCCCAGATCGACGCGACGAAGCGCGTGATCCAGGCCCAGACCGAGATCCTCGACCTCTACAACAAGCAGCTCAGGCTCGGGCAGATCGCGGGCGCCGACGTCGTGCAGCAGCAGGCCGCGCTCTCCCTGTCGCAGCAATTGCTGCCGCCGCTGGAGAAGCAGCTCGCCCAGCAGCGCAACCTGCTCACCGCCCTCACCGGACGGTTTCCGAGCGAGGAGATCGGCCAGACCTTCACCCTGAAGGCGCTGCGCCTGCCGACGCGGCTGCCGGTGAGCCTGCCGTCCCGGCTGGTGCAGCAGCGCCCCGACGTCAGGGCGGCCGAGGCGCAGGTGCGGGCGGCGAGCGCCAGCGTCGGCGTCGCCGTCGCGAACCGCCTGCCGCAATTCGCCATCACGGCGACCGCCGGGTCGAGCGCGGTGCGCCTGGCCCAGCTCGCCGATCCGGGGGCCGCCTTCTTCACGATCATCGGCCAGGCGACGCAGCCGATCTTCGACGCCGGCACCCTCTACCGGCGCCAGCGCGCCTCCGAGGAGGCGCTGGCCCAGGCCCAGGCCCAGTACCGGGCGACGGTCATCGCGGCCTTCCAGAACGTCGCCGACAGCCTACGGGCGCTGCAGGCCGACGCCCGCGCGGTGGCGGCGGCCGAGGCCGCCGAGAGGGCGACCGGCGAGAGCCTCGCCCTCGTGCGCAAGCAATACGCGGCGGGCGCCGTCAACGGCACGCAGGTGCTGATCGCCCAGCAGAGCTACCTCTCGGCCCTCGTCACCTCCGCGGGCGCGCGGGCGACCCAGTACGCCGACACGGCGGCCCTGTTCCAGGCCCTCGGCGGCGGCTGGTGGAACCGCACCGACGTGGCGCCACCCCCGCCGGAGACCGACCCGGCGAAGTTTCTCTGACCACGGTTCACGACCGGTGAACACGGCCATGCCTTGCGGTGGAACAGGCCCGCTCCAACCCCCTTTCCCGGATCTCCTTCCGCTTCGCTCCAGTCGTCCGGGAAAGGGGCGGGTGCAGGCCTGATCGACTGAGTTGGTCAACATATCCCACTCAAGGACTGCATCCGGTGGATCTCGCAGGAGGCCTCCTGATGGCTCCGACACGCTCGCCCTATCCCGAACGGGTCAGGCCGGCATCGCCTCCAGGCACAGCTCGAAGGTGATGCAGGCCGCGTTCGCGCCGCGCGCGAGCACGCCCTCGTGGATGGCGCCGTCGACATCCACCACCGCGATGTCGAGATGGGCCACGGGCGCCCCGTCCGGCCCGGGCCGCACCGCGCCCTCGCGGATCAGCACCTCGCTGGCATCGGTCGGGATCACCCGGCCGTCCGCGAAGACCGGGCGCACGATGCTGCCGAGGCCGCGCACGCGCGCGGCCGGCAGGCCGTGCGTCCGGCAGGCCGCCTCGATCGCGGCGAAGACCTCTTCGTTGGGCTGGAGCTTGAGGAGGAGGCAGCCCGGCCCCGCCGCCTCCCGCCCGCCCGCCGGGGTGAAGAGCGAAAAATTGGTCTCCGGGTCCGGCTCGACCCGCCATGCGGCGTCCGGGGTGGCGAAGGCCTCGGCCCGGGCGGGCGCACGCACCACCACCTCGGCGGGCAGCAGGTGGCCGGCGCGGCGGCGCCCGTCGGCCTCGGTCCAGATCCCGTGCACGTGCAGGAACGGCGCGCCGTCGCGCTCGCCGTAGGTGACGCTCGCCCGCTCCAGCCGCGTCTCGCCCGCGGGCCGGAAGGTCTCGCTGTAATAGGCGGCGAAGCGCGGGTCGGCCGAGAGGGCCGGCATCACGTAGGCGAAGGGGGCGAAGGATCCGCCCGCGAGCTCCACCACGCCGCCCCGCAGGCCGGCCTCCCGCAGGGGCCCGGCCACCGCGTCGAGCAGGGTGCGCCCCTCGGCCAGCGCGAAGGCGAGGCGCGCCGGCTCACCTCCGGCGGAAAGCCAGCGCTCGGCCCGCGCCGGCCCGGGCTGGGCGAGGCGGCTCGGCTCGGGGAGCATGGTCAAGGCTTTCCGGCGAGGGGCAGAGGGGCGAGGGGGAGAAGGCCCGCCGCCTCCAGATCCTCGCGCACCATCCTCTTGGTGATTTTGCCGTAGCCGGATTTCGGCAGGGCGGGGCGGATGAAGACCCGGCGCGGCAGCTTGTAGCGCGCGACCTTGTCGGCGAGGTAAGCGGCCAGTTCCTCCTCGCCGAGCGCCGCGCCCTCGCGCAGGACGAGGACCGCGATCCCGATCTCGCCCCAGGTCGGATCGGGCACGCCCAGCACCGCCGTCTCGGCCACCGCCGGATGGGTGAGGATCTTTTCCTCGATCTCCCGCGGGTAGATGTTCGACCCGCCCGAGATGTACATGTCGGAGGCGCGGCCCGTGATGGTGAGGAAGCGCTCCGCGTCGAGGAAACCGAGGTCGCCGGTGCGGAACCAGCCGTCGCGGAACGCGTCCGCATTGGCCTTGGGGTTGTTCCAGTAGCCCGCGAAGACGGCGGGGCCGCAGACGCAGATCTCGCCCTGGGTGCCGGCCGGGACCTCGCGCCCTTCCGCGTCCTGGATCTGCACCTCCATGCCGGTGCGCTCGATGCCGCAGGTGCCGACCCGCACGCCCGGGCCGTCCTCCGCCTCGTGCAGCGCGGGCGGCAGCACCGTGATGTTCCCGGTCACCTCGCCGAGGCCGAAATACTGCACCAGCACCGGGCCCAGCGTGCGCAGCGCCCGCTTCTGGTCCTCCCGGTACATCGGCGCGCCGGCATAGATCACGTAGCGCAGGGAGGTATGGTCGTGCCGCGCCACGGCCGGATGCTCGACCATCAGCTTCAGGATGGTGGGCACCGTGAACAGGTTGGTGACCCGGTGGCGCTCGATCAGCGCCCAGACCTCGCCGGCATCGAAGCGGTCGCCCTCCGGCAGCACCGTCGTCACCGCGCGGGCGACCTGGGTGAGCGCGTGGATGCCCGCCCCGTGCGAGAGCGGCGCCACCACGAGCGAAACATCGCCCTCCGGCGTCGTGCCCGGCATCAGGTCGCAGAGGTGGTTGGTGATCACGAAGGCCATCTGGCCGTGGGTGAGCACCGCGGCCTTCGGCTTGCCGGTGGTGCCGGAGGTGTAGAAGAACCAGCACGGGTCGTCGTGCTCCACCGCGGCGTTGGCCACGCGCCCGCCCTCGCCGGCGAACAGGCCCTCGTAGGGCTCGCCCTCCGCCGGCCCCTCGCCCAGCGTCACGACGAGACCGAGATCCGGGCAGGCGGCCCGCACCGCCGCCACGTGGGCCGGGTTGTCCGCCTGGCACAGGAAGGCCCGGGCGCCCGATTGCTGCGCCAGGTAGGCGACGTCGTCCGGCATCAGGCGGTGGTTGGTCGGCACGAACACGGCCCCGAGCCGGAAGGCCGCGTACATGATCTCAAGGATCGGGTTGCCGTTGCGGGCGTGCACGAGGAGCCGGTCGCCCTTGGCGATGCCGCGGGCGGCCAGTGCGCCGGCGAGGTGCGACACGCGCGCGTCGAAGTCGCGCCAGGTCCAGGTCCGGCCGCCCCAGTCGATGGCGATGCGCGCGGGATGGCGCTCGGCCGCCTGCGTGAGGGCGTGGGCGAGGTTCATCACCCGGCGGGACATCGGGGTCATCGGGGCGCCTCCCGGTTGGCGGTTGCTCGTGTCGGCCGCGGCCGGCGCCGCGTGCGCGCAGGCTTACGCAGCTTCGGGGGCGCGCGCCACGGCCGGCCTCAGGAAAAGTGGTGCGGCCTCACGGGCCGTCGGCGAGCCGGAAGCTGCGGCGGTGGTGGGGCGAGAGCCCCTGGCGGCGCATCGCCGCCCGGTGCAGGGCGGTGCCGTAGCCGGCATTGCGCTCCCAGGCATAGGCCGGGTGGCGGGCCGCCAGCACGGCCATCAGGCGGTCGCGCAGCACCTTGGCGAGGATCGAGGCGGCGGCGATCTGGGGCACGAGGCGCTCGCCGCCGATCACCGCGTGCACCGGCCCGTCGAGGCCCGGCGGCACGTCGCGCCCGTCCACCGCCACGGGCGCGTCGAGGCCGAGCCGCCGCACGCTGCGGCGCATGGCGTCGAGGGTCGCGGCGCGCACGTTGATGCGGTCGATGAGCCCCCGCGAGGCCCCCGCATACGCGTAGGCCGCGCAGGCGCGGATCTGCGGCGCCAGCCGGGCGCGCGTTGCCGCATCGAGCCGCTTGCTGTCGTCGAGGGAGGCCAGCAGGTCCGGGGGCAGGGCGGCGGGATCGAAGTGCACCGCCGCCACGATGACCGGGCCGCAGAGCGCGCCGCGGCCGACCTCGTCGCACCCGGTCACGACCGGGTAGCGGGCGGCCTGTGCCGGGTCGAACGGCCCCGTCACTCGCCCGTCACTTGTCGGTGCACAGCCCCGCGGCGGCGAGCTGGCGGTGGTGGCGCGGGTCGCAGTCGGTGGCCAGGAACGAAGCCCATTCGGCCTTGGTGCCGTAGAAGGCGTTGCGGTCGACGTCGCCGCGCACGCCCGGCACGCGGCCCGTGGAGGTGAACTGCCAGAGCATCCAGCGCCGGTTGGCGTAGCGCTGCTCCGGCTCGGCGGCGGTGGAGCGGACCCAGTGCGGGTAATCCTCCAGCTCGCCCTCCAGCACGTCCTTGTGGAAGGTGATGTCGGTGTAGATGATCGGGCGCTTGCCCGTGTAGGCCTCCATCTCGCGCAGCATGTACTGCGTCATCGCGAGCGCCTGGGCCTTCGGCAGCTTCTTCGGGCACTTGGCCGAGTGGCCGTTCCACTCGACGTCGAGGACGGGGGGCAGCGCGGTCGGATCGTTCGGGACGTTGCGCTTGAACCAGTCCATCTGCTCCTCGGCGGAGCGGCACCAGAACACGAAGTGGTAGGCGCCCCGCGGCACGCCGGCCCGGCCCGCCCCGTGCCAGTTCTCAAGGAAGCGCTCGTCGAGGTGGTCGCCGCCCTCGGTGGCCTTGATGTAGGCGAACTGCGTGCCGGCGCTGCGCACGGAGGCCCAGTCGATCGGCCCCTGCCACTTCGACACGTCGATGCCGTGGATCGGGTGCTGCTTGGCGCGGGCGACGCCCGGATGGGGCTTCACGTCGCCCTTGGTGGGGTAGAAGTCGGCGGTGCCCGCGCAGGCGGCGAGCAGGGCGAGGCTCGCGGCCGCGGCGGAGCGGCGCGCCCAGACGAGACCGCGCGTGGCAAGACCGCGCTTGGCGAGGGGAAGGGACTTCGGCTCCAGCGGCATCGACGCGCGACCTGAATAGACGCAGAACACTATGGCTAAGCGATGCAGCGGGGCCGGTTAATGAAGGCTTGACGGTAACGGCGCCGAATTCGGGAATGCGTTGCGGCAGGGACACATACGGGGGCCGGGGCCGCGCGCGAGGGCTCGGCCGCCGGGCCTAAGCGGCGGCGGCAGCACGGCTTTGGCCGGGAGGCGACGTGGAGAAGGTTCTGTTCACCATCGGGTACGAAGGCGCGGATTCGGAGCGGTTCGTGGGCGCGCTCGCGGGGGCGGGGGTGGCCACCCTCGCGGATGTGCGGGCGGTGGCGCTGTCGCGCAAGCGCGGCTTCTCGAAGAGCGCCCTGCGCGAGCGGCTGGCGGAGGCGGGGATCGGCTACGACCACCTGCGGGCGCTCGGCACCCCGAAGGCCGGGCGCGAGGCGGCCCGGGCCGACGACGCGGCGCTGATGCGCCGCATCTACTGCGAGGAGGTGCTGGACACGGGCGCGGGCGCGCAGGCCCTCGACGGCCTCGCGGCGCTGGCCGCGCGCGGCCCGACCTGCCTCCTGTGCTTCGAGCGCGATCCGGAGCGCTGCCACCGGCGGGTGCTTAGCCAGCGGATGGCGGCGCGGGGGTTCAGGATCGTGGATCTGTTCGCGTGAGGGGCTCCGTGCCGCCGACGCCGAGGGGCGCGCGGCCGAACCGGCGCACCGGGCGCGGCACGCCGGCCTGCGCGTGGGCGGTCTCGATGTTGGCGTAGAATTGCCGGGCGCTCTCCGCCCAGGTGTAGCGCAGGGCCTCCTGCCGGCAGGTGTTTCGCGGGATCGCGAGGCTGGCGAGCGCCGCGGCGCGCAGGTCGGCGTCGAGCACGCCCGCGCCGGTGCCCCCCACCACGTCGAGGGGACCGGTGACCGGGTAGGCCGCCACCGGCAGGCCGCAGGCGAGGGCTTCGAGGAGCACGATGCCGAAGGTGTCGGTGAGGCTCGGAAACACGAAGACGTCGCAGGCCGCGTAGAGCCGCGCCAGGTCCTCGCCCGTGCGGGTGCCGAGGAAGCGGGCCGCCGGCGCGAGGGCTTCGAGCCGCGCCCGGTCGGGACCGTCGCCGACCACCACCTTCGTGCCCGGGAGATCGAGGCCGAGGAAGGCCGCGACGTTCTTCTCCACCGCCAGCCGCCCGACGAACAGGAAGAGCGGGCGGGGCAGACCGTCGAGCGCCGCCACCGGCTCGTCGCGGGGCCGGAACAGCTCCGTGTCGACCCCGCGCGTCCAGCGCATCAGGTTGGAGAATCCCCGGCCCGCCAGCTCCCGCTCCAGGGAGGGTGTGCTCACCATCGTGCCGCTCGCCGCCCCGTGGAAGCGGCGCAGCCACGCGTAGGACCATGCCTGTGGCACCGGCGCCCGGGCGGCGAGGTATTCGGGGAAGCGGGTGTGGTAGCTCGTGGTGAAGGGCTGCCCGCGGGCGAGGCAGACCCGGCGGGTGGCGAGCCCGATCGGCCCCTCGGTGGCGATGTGGACGTGGGTGGGCGCGAGGTCCGGCCAGCGCGCCGCCACGCCCCGGGCGGTCACCAGCGAGAGCCGGATCTCGGGGTAGAAGGGCAGCGGCACCGAGCGGAAGGCGCGGGGGGTGAGCAGCGTCGGGGCGCAGCCGAGGCGGCGGCCCGCCTCCGCCATGTGCTCCAGGGAGCGCACCACCCCGTTGACCTGCGGATGCCACGCATCGGTGGCGACGAGGAGCCTCACGCGACGGCCCGCCGTCCCGCCGGCCCGAGCACCTGCGCGGCGCTCTGCGCCCCGGCGGGCACGGGCGCTCCGGCCGGGACGGGCGGCCCGGCCGGCACGGGCGGGATGGGCGGCGAGAGGGGCGCCGCGGCGGCCTGCTCGGTGAAGCGGATCACCTCCATGCGCCCGTCGTAATGCTCGACGATGGCGGTGCAGGATTCCACCCAGTCGCCCGTGTTGAGGTAGTGCAGGCCGTCGATGTCGCGGCTCGCCGCGTGGTGGATGTGGCCGCAGATCACTCCGTCGGCCCCGAGCCGCCGCGCCTCGGCGGCGAGCAGTTCCTCGAAGCGGCTGATGAAGTTGACGGCGTTCTTGACCCGGAGCTTGGCCCAGGCGGAGAGCGACCAGTAGGTCAGGCCGAGCCGGCGGCGCACCCGGTTGAGGTGGGTGTTCACGAACAGGGCCGCCTCGTAGGCGCCGTCGCCCAGGAAGGCCAGCCACTTGGCGTGCCGCATCACGAGGTCGAACTGGTCGCCGTGGATGACGAGGTAGCGCTTGCCGTCCGCGGCCTCGTGCAGCACCTGATCCTGCACCTCGATGCCGCCGAAATGCATGTCGAGGAAGTCGCGCAGGAACTCGTCGTGGTTGCCCGGCACGTAGACGAGGCGCGAGCCCTTGCGGACCTTGCGCAGGAGCTTCTGCACCACGTCGTTGTGGGCCTGCGGCCAGTACCAGCCCGAGCGCAGCTTCCAGCCGTCGACGATGTCGCCGACGAGGTAGATCTCGTCGGCATCGACCTCGCGCAGGAAGTCGAGCAGCAGCTCGGCCTGGCAGCCCTTCGTGCCGAGATGGATGTCGGACAGGAAGAGCGTGCGCACGCGAAGCGCGTCGGCGTCGTCGGCCACGGGCATCTCCTTGGCGTCGTCGCCCGCCAGCCAAACCTTATTCGCGTATCACTTTGATGACGCCGGCCGGGACGCGCCGGAGAGCCGCCGGGAGAACGGCCGGCCGTTAGGAGGCGGTTAATCCGATCATGCGGATGCTGCAGGGCAGCATTCCGCCTGGGCCGCTGGCTCGGCCGTGGCGGGCATGCTTGGTGAGGTCCGGCGCCCCGTCCGGGCCGCTTCACTCCCTTGCAACCGGCACGGATCATGGCAGCCCCCGGCGTCCTCTCCCAGCGGCCCGCTCCCGGGGACCAGACCTCCGCGCGCCCGGCCTCGGCGGGCCGGCCGTATCTCGGCATCGGGCTCAAGGTCCTGTCGGCGCTCACCTTCACGCTGATGTCGGCGGGGGTGAAGAGCCTCGCCGACCGCTTTCCCACCGGCGAGATCGTCTTCTTCCGCTCCGCCTTCGCGATCCTGCCGCTGCTCATCTGGCTCGGCTGGCAGGGCGGGGTGGCCGCGGCGGTGCGCACGCGCAACCTGCGCGGACACGTGCTGCGCAGCATCATCGGGGCCGCCGGCATGTTCGCGGGCTTCGCCGGCCTCTCTTTCCTGCCGCTCTCGGACGCGGTGGCGATCGGCTACGCCTCGCCGCTCCTCGTGGTGGTGCTGGCCGCGCTGGTGCTGCGCGAGCGGGTGCAGGGCTACCGCTGGGCCGCCGTGGTGGTGGGCTTCCTCGGCGTGCTGATCATGCTGGCGCCCCACCTCGACCTCGGGTCGGGCGGGGCCTCGGGCTCGGTCGGCGTGCTGTTCGCGTGCCTCGCGGCGGTCTGCACGGCGGCGGCGACCATCCAGGTGCGCCGGCTGACCCAGACCGAGCGCACCGGCGCGATCGTGCTCTACTTCTTCCTGTTCACGGCCCTGCTCGGCCTCTCGACCCTGGTGCTGGGCTGGCGGATGCCGACGCTGTTCGAATTCGGCCTGTTCGTGCTCGTCGGCATCCTCGGCGGCATCGGCCAGATCCTGCTCACCGAGAGCTACCGCTACGGCGACGCCTCGCTGGTGGCGCCCTTCGAGTACACCACGATGCTGTGGTCGCTGCTGATCGGCTGGTTCGTGTTCGGGCAGTTGCCGC
Source organism: Methylobacterium oryzisoli (assembly GCF_046557895.1). Lineage (NCBI taxonomy): Bacteria > Pseudomonadati > Pseudomonadota > Alphaproteobacteria > Hyphomicrobiales > Methylobacteriaceae > Methylobacterium > Methylobacterium oryzisoli. Next base: position 21,292 of record NZ_JBKIBX010000038.1, read on the forward strand.
AGGCGGCAGTGGCGCTCGGCGGGGTGATCGTGGCGGCGGCGGGCGTGTTCACGGTCTGGCGCGAGCGCCGCCTCGTGCTGGAGCGCGCCCGGGAGGCCGCGGCCGGCGGCGCGCGGGCGGGCTGAGTCCCTTCGGCGCGGGTCCCTTCGGCGCGAGACCTTTCGGCCGAGGGGCAGGCGCCGCCGCCTGCGGTTGACGCCCGCGCGCGGGCGCGCTTACTCGGGAGCGTGCCGGACGGTCCGGCCCGGAGACCCCGCATGCCCGTGGACACCTGCGCGACCGTGCCGGTCGACCTGCGGCTCTACGGCATCCTCGACATCGGCTTCAGCGGCCCCGACCCGGATCGCCTCGCCCGGCTGGCGCGCGACGCGGCCGCGGGCGGCTGCACGCTGCTGCAGGTCCGCGAAAAAAGCGTCGGGAACGCCCGCGCGAGCGTGGAGCGGCTGCGTGCGATCCACGCGGCGCTCCGGGGCACCGGGGTGCCGCTCCTCGTCAACGACCGGGTGGACCTCGCGCTGGCGGCCGGCGCGGAGGGCGTGCATCTCGGCCAGGAGGACCTGCACCCGGCCGATGCGCGCCGGATCCTCGGACCCAAGGCGATCATCGGCCTCACCCTCAAGACCGGCGCGCAGGCCGACGAGCTCTACCGGCTGCCGGTGGACTACGCCTGCATCGGCGGCGTCTTCGCCACCACCAGCAAGGACAACCCGGACCCGCCGGTGGGCCTCGACGGGCTCGCCCGCATCGTCTTCCGGGGACGGCTCGCCCGCGGGGCCGGCCTGCCGCTCGGGGCGATCGCGGGAATCGACCGCAGCAACGCGGCGGCGGCGATCGGGGCGGGGGCGGACGGCGTCGCGCTGATCTCGGCCCTGTTCGGGGCGCCCGGCGAGGTGGAGGCGCGGGCGCGCGACCTGCGCGGGGTGGTGGACGCGGCGCTGGCGGCCCGGGGCGCGGCATGACCCCGATCGCCGTCACGATCGCGGGCTCGGATTCGGGCGGCGGCGCGGGCATCCAGGCCGACCTCAAGACCTTTTCGGCGCTCGGGGTCTACGGGGCGAGCGTGATCACCGCGCTCACCGCCCAGAACACGCGCGGCGTCCAGGGCGTGCACGACGTGCCGCCGGACTTCGTGGCCCTGCAGATCGCCAGCGTCTTCACCGACCTCGCAGTGCGGGCCGTGAAGGTCGGAATGCTGTCGCGCGCGCCCATCATCGCGGCGGTGGCGGAGGGGCTGACCGCCCACGCCGCCGGCCTGCCCCTGGTGCTCGATCCGGTGATGGTGGCGACGAGCGGCGACCGCCTGCTCGCCGACGACGCCGTGGCGGCCCTGCGCGAGCGCCTGCTGCCGCGCGCCGTCCTCCTCACCCCGAACCTGCCGGAGGCCGCGGTGCTGCTCGGCGAGCCGGAGGCCCGCGACGAGGCCGCGATGCTGGCGCAGGGGCGCCGCCTGCTTGGGCTCGGGCCGCGGGCCGTGCTGATGAAGGGCGGGCACGGCAGCGGCCCCGAGAGCGTCGACCTCCTGGTCGGGCCCGGCGCGGCGGTGACGCGCCTGCCCGGACCGCGCCTGACCACCCGCAACACCCACGGCACCGGCTGCACCCTGTCCTCGGCCGTCGCCGCCGGCCTCGCCCGCGGCCTCTCCCTGGAGGCGGCGGCGCGCGGCGCGAAGCACTATCTCGCGGCGGCGCTCGCCGCCGCCGAGCGGCTGACGATCGGGCACGGGCACGGGCCGGTGCACCATTTCCACGCGGTGTGGTGAGGCCGCCCGGAGCCGCCGCATGGAGATCATCGAGGCCGTCGACGCGCGCGGGCACAGCCCGTTCGCGCGATGGTTCGATCGGCTCGATCCCCAGGCGGCCGCTAAGGTCACGGTCGCCCTGGTGCGAATGGCCCAGGGCAATCTCTCCAGCGTGAAATCGGTCGGCGGCGGCGTTCAGGAATGCCGCATCGATTTCGGCCGCGAGGGCGAGACGTGGATCATCCTGCTCGCGGGCGGGACCAAGAAGCGCCAGCAGGATGACATCAGGGCTGCAAAGGACCTGTGGGAGGAGTACAAGCGGCGCAGGAAGGAGGCCCTCTGATGGCGCTGACTCGGAGCTTCGGCGACACCGTCCGGGCGCGCGTCGCGCGGGATCCCGCCTTCCGTGATGCGCTGCTGACGGAGGCGGTCGAGCAGTTCCTCGGCGGCGACATCGATCTGGGCCGCGCCGTCCTGCGCGACTACATCGCGGCGACAATCGGGTTCGAGCGCCTCGCGTCGGAGACCGGCACATCGAGCCGGTCCCTGCAGCGCGTGCTCGGGCCGCACGGCAACCCGAGTGCCCGCACCCTCTTCGCGCTGCTCCAGGCCGTCCAGCAGATCTCGGGCGTCCGCTTGGCGGTCGCGGCCGACCACTGAAGTCGCCGCCCCCTCGCGGCTCGCCGCACTCTTGGCGATTCCGCCGCCGCGACGGCCTTTCCCCTTGCCAGCCCGGGCCGATTGCGTTTGATGGAGCGTACGGTCGTTCGGAATGCGGAACGGCGCGGCTTCATCCGAAACAGTGCGCGGGCGGGCGATGGGTGTCGAGCGGGGGCGTGAACGGGCCAAGGACATGATGACCGGCGCGCAGGTGCTGTCGGGGCAGCTCGGCAAGACCATCCAGCGGCTGCGCAAGGCCTACAACCTGTCGCTCTCGGAACTCGCCGAGCAATCGGGCGTGGCGAAGTCGATCATCAGCCAGATCGAGCGCAACGAGACCAACCCGACGCTGGCCACGATCTGGCGCCTGAGCCAGGCCCTCGACGTGTCGATCGAGCGGGTGCTGGCGACGGGCGACGAGGAGCCGTTCATCGAGAAGTCGTCGCGGGCCGACACGCCGATCCTCGTCTCCGACGACGGCCGCATGCGCCTCGCGATCATCGGCTGGATCAAGACCGTCGAGTGGCTGCAATGGTACGACCTCTCGGCCGAGCCGGGGGGCGAACTCGATTCGGACGCCCACCAGCGCGGCTCGGTGGAGTGCCTGTCGGTGCTCGAGGGCGAGTTCGAGGTCGACGTGGCGGGGGAGATCCAGCGCGCGAGGGCCGGCGAGACCCTGCGCTACCGCTGCGACCGGCCCCACACGGTGCGCTGCACCGGCACCGCGCCGGGGCGGGCCACGATGGTGGTGATCATGAAGGCGGCGGTGATGGAGTAGGGCGCCCGCCCGTCACGCCGCCGCGCCGACCCAGCGCACGATCTCGGCCAGCACCGTCGACAGCGCCCGGTCGAGCCCGTTGGCGGCGCTCCCGGCATTGACCTCGGCCACCGGCACGCGGGCCCGGAAGACCCGGGCGGCCACCACCGCGCCGGTGGCGTCGGACACCAGCTTGGCCGAGATGTCCACCACCGCCTCGCGCGAGCCCGCCGCGATGTCGAAGGCGCGGATCTCGGTGACGAGCAGCGTGTCCGCCGCGACCTTGTCGCCGGGGCGGCTCACGGAGCGCAGGCGCCCGGTATTCTCCAGGCTCTGGAGCAGGCGGGCCTGGATCAGGCGCGGCAGGCGGTCGGCCCATTGGCCACCGCCGAGGAACGACAGGGAGCCGCCGGCCTCGCGCACGATGATGCGGTCGGCCTCGAAGGGCTGCAGCCCGACCGGCTCGGCGACCACGAGCGCGCGCCGCGCCGGCCCGCTGCGCGCCGCGCCGGGGAGGGCGGTGAGGTCGAAGGTGGTCGGCACCGCGCCGCCGCAGCCCCCGAGGGCGAGGGCGAGGGCGAGGAGCGGGGTGCCGGCGCGGAGACGGGCGCGGAGACGGGGATGGGTCGGCATGGAGGCTGCGGGGCGGGGGGCGCGAGACCCAGACATAGGCCCCGAACCTTGACGGGATAGCCTCCGGGCGGCCCGCCAGGAGTCCGGCCGCGCGCATCTGCTGGGGGTGCAGCGCAACAAAGCTACCGCCCGTTGTATTCGGGCAACGTCGGCTTGCCGCCGAAGATCACCTGCGAGGGGTCGCGCTCCAGGGTGCGGGCGGCGCTGTTGAGGCTGTTGAGGGTGCGCTGGCCTTCCGTGGAGAGGGTCTGCACCTCGCGCCGGCCGGCGCCGGAGAGGCGGCCGAAATGGGTGGTGATGCTGGCGGTGCGCTTGTCGAGGTTCTCCGACATCGTCCGGAAGGCGCGGCCGGCCTCGCGGATCGACACCGCCGCCTCGCGGATCTCGCCGAAGGTGCTCCTGCCCTCCTCGCCCGAGGCGGAGCCGAGGAAGCCCTCGGCGCCCTTGAGCACCGCGTCGATGCGGTCGGCGGAGGCGTTGAGCTTGGCGGCAAGCGAGCGCGCGTCGCGCAGGCCCGCCTCGATGTCGGGGGAGGCGGAGGCGAGGGCGGCGGAAAACCGGTCGGCGTTGTCGATCAGGCTGCCGAGCTTGCGCCCGTCCACGGCCTTGACCAGGGCGTCGAGGGCCGGCGCGCTGTCGCTGAGGGTCTTGGAAAAGCGCTCGACGTTGGCGAGCGTCCGGTTGATCGCCCCCTCGTTGCCGGCGACGACGCGGTCGAGGCGCTGGAGCATGTCGTCGGCGCGCTGCGCGATCATGCGCGCGCTCTGCATCAAATCCTGGATGTCGGAGGAATCGGCGAAGATCGTCGCCATCCGGTCGCCCTCCGGGGCCTTGAGGGCCGGGGCGTCGGCGCTGCCGCCGACGAGCGCGATCGAGGCGACGCCGGTGAGCATGGTCATGTCGAGGCGCGCCCGCGTGTCGGCGCGCAGCGGGGTGGTGCGCTCGACCTCGACCACCGCCATCACCCGGCGCGGGTCCTGCGGCAGGAGCTGCACGTCCACCGCCTCGCCGACCCGGATGCCGTTGAAGGTCACGAGCGAGCCCTTGGCGAGCCCGCCGACGCCGCCCGAAAAGACGATGCGCAGCGGCAGCCGTCCCTCATTGGAGACGCTGCCGCGCATCCAGTAGGCGAACAGGAAGCCGGCCGCGATCACCGCGAGCGTGAAGGCGCCGATCAGCACGTTGTTGGCGCGGGTTTCCATGCCTCTCAACCGGCTCCTGTGGCGGGGGGACGGCGGATGGCCGCGCGCCGCAGGGGCCACCTGCGCCGGGACGTCCTGCCATCCAGCAAGGGGACCGATGCGACGGGAGCATCGGGACGGGCCGGACGGCCCTGATTAACGGCCACGCTCGGCGCGGAGGGTGCGGCGGCGCACATCACCGGGCGGCCGCCCGTGCCTCGCCGGGGACGATCGAGCGGGCGCGCTTGCCGTGGAAGTACGAGCGCAGCCAGGGATGGTCGGAGGCGAGCATCTCCTCGATCGGGCCGTGGGCGATGATCTGGCCGTCGCCGAGCGCCGCGATGCGGTCGCAGGCGGTGTAGAGGCTGTCGAGGTCGTGCGTGACCATGAACACCGTGAGCCCCAGCGTGCGCTGGAGCGTCGCCACGAGCTCGTCGAACTCCCCCGCGCCGATCGGGTCGAGGCCCGAGGTCGGCTCGTCGAGAAACAGCACCTCGGGGTCGAGGGCCAGCGCCCGGGCCAGCGCCGCGCGCTTGATCATGCCGCCGGAGAGCTCGGAGGGGAGCTTGTCGGCGGCGTCGGCCTTCAGGCCGACGAGCTCGATCTTGAGCCGCGCGAACTCGTCGAGCAGGCGCTCGGACAGGTTCAGGTGCTCGCGCATCGGCACCTGGATGTTCTGCTTGACGGTGAGCGCCGAGAACAGCGCGCCCTGCTGGAAGAGCACGCCCCAGCGCCGCTCGATCACGCGGCGGCGGGCGGGGGTGAGGCCATCGACGTCCTCGCCGAAGACCTCGATCGTGCCCGCGCGCTTGGGCACGAGGCCGAGCAGGGTGCGGGTCAGCACGGACTTGCCCTGGCCCGAGGGGCCGACGAAGCCCAGGATCTCGCCGCGCAGGATGTCGAGGTTCAGTCCCTTCAGCACCGTGCGGTCGCCGAAGCCGACCACGAGGTCGCGCACGCGGATGATCGCGTCGCGTCGCGGGGACGTCTGACTTTGGCGCTGGCCTTGCACGGGAAGCCGTCTCTACAGGTCGATGGCTGCGAAGAAGATGGCGAAGACGCCATCCAGCACGATGACCATGAAGATTGACTTGACGACTGAGGCGGTGACGTGGCGGCCGAGCGATTCCGCCGAGCCCTCCACGGCGAAGCCCTCGCTCGTCGCGATGACGCCGATGATCAGGGCCATGAACGGGGCCTTGATGAGCCCGATGGCGGCGTGGCGGTAGGAGACCGCGTTCTGGAGCCGCGCCAGGAAGGCGTCGATCGACATCCCCCCGTAGAGGAGCGAGGTGAGCGCCCCGCCCGCGAGCGCCGCGAGATCGGCCAGGAAGGCGAGGAGCGGCAGCGCCAGCATCAGGGCGAGGATGCGCGGCACGATCAGGATCTCGATCGGGTCGAGGCCCATGACGCGCAGCGCGTCCACCTCCTCGCGCATGCGCATGGAGCCGATCTCGGCCGTGAAGGCCGAGCCCGAGCGCCCCGCCACCATGATGGCGGTGAGCAGCACCCCGAGCTCCCGGAGGGTCAGGATGCCGATCATGTTGACGACGTAGGACTGCGCCCCGAAGCGCTGGAGCTGGATGATGCCCTGCTGCGTCACGATGCAGCCGACCAGGAAGGCGATCAGCATGATGATCGGCGCGCCCCGGAAGGCGATCTGCTCCATCTGGTTGACGAGGGCGGCGCCCCGGAAGGAGCGCGGGCGCGCCAGCACCCGCAGGCAGGCCGCGACGGTCTCGCCGAGGAAGCCGACCCAGGCCACGACCTCGCGCCCGAGCCGGCGCACGCCCGCGCCGAGGGACGCGACGGCGTCCACGGGGCCGGCGCGGCGGCGCGCGCCTGCCGGCGCGGCCTCCCGGTAGGCGACCTCGCGCAGCAGGATGCGGTGCTCCGGGAGCGCGCCCGCGTAGTCCACGGCCCGGCCCGCGGCCTCGATCTCGGCCCGCGTGCGCTCCAAGACCCAGGCCCCGAGCGTGTCGAGGCGGGCGAGGCCCGAGAGTTCGATCTGCACCCGCCCGCCCTCGCGGGCGGCCCCGGCGATCTGCCCGGCCGCCGCCTCGACGGCGGGCGCGTGCGCGGCGACCCAGCGCCCGGACAGGCGCGCCTGCACGCCGTCGCGGAAGCGCACCAGGGTGGCGGCGGCGCCCTCGGACGAGGCGCGCTCCGGCCCGGCACTCTCGGGCAAGGGGCCTTCGGGCAAGGGGCCTTCGGGCAAGGGGCCTTCGGGCAAGGGGCCTTCGGGCAAGGGGCCTTCGGGCAAGGCAGGTTCGGGCACGGTGCTCTCGGGCACGAGCCGCATGCCGGACTCGGTCGACACGGGCCGGCCCTCCATCCTTCGCGAAGCGTCCCCTTGACTCGCGCTTATAGCGCCGGAGCGGGGCCGGCGGCAAACCCGCGGTCCCTCTCGCGTCATGCCCTCGATCGGAGCGGACGGGAAACGCCCGGCCTGCCGCCTGTTCCCTCTCTGTCCTCAGATCATCCCTCATGCTGTCAGGCGGCGTCGGCAGGGGATAAGCTCTACCGTAGGGCGTTTGCCGCTGGAACATCGGTGCGGCGGTGACGTCTAACGGACGTGGACGAGCGGAGGCACGGCGATGATGCGCGTGAAGGTCGAACGGATCGGAGGCGGCCTGCATCCGAGCGAGGTCGTCGTTGCCGTAGAGACGAGAACCGGACGGGAGGAGCTATCCGTCGACGGACGCTCCTTGCAAGGCTCTTCGCAAGACTCTTCCCTTGAGATAGGATGGCCCGTGGGCCAGGATGAAGCATACTACCTCGTGGAACTGCCCAACGAGACGTTCAGAGGATTCTGGCGCGTCTGGGTGCCCAAGAGCGACGTGACTTCAGCCGGCGGAGCTGCAAGAGCCGTGGCGTGATCCTCACCGATCGTGAGATCAAGAACTCCTTGGCAAGCGGGTTGATCGACATCAGCCCGCTGCCGGCACCCGAGTCTTATTCATCGACATCCGTCGATCTGACCCTGGCCCCGATCATCAGGGTGTTCAAGCAGCCGACGGTGGGTGTGACGGCGGCCATCGATCCGATGGTTCCGGGATACAGCGTGGTAAGGCTGATCGAGCGCGAGACCGACGCCCTGGATCTCTCGCAGAACGGCTACGTCCTTCCGGGCAAGACCCTCATACTGGGCTGGACGAGGGAGGCCGTTGCCCTGCACGATCGCGGGCGTGTGGCCGCTCGGGTTGAGGGCAAAAGCTCGCTTGCCCGCATCGGCTTGGCGGTCCATGTCACCGCCCCGACGATTCACGCCGGATTCAAGGCGCCATCGATTCAGCTGGAGATCGTCAACCACGGTCCGCTGCCGATAAAACTGACTCAGGGCATGCCCATATGCTAGCTCATCTTCGAGCAGACCCTGGGCATGCCGGACAAGGCCTATCAGGGTCAGTTCGTCGGCCAGACCCCCACGTGAGCCCGCTCCGGCCCGCCGCGAGCGGCCTTCTCGCCGGCAGGTCACCGGAGCACCCGCGTCAACCCGATCCGACCGCCGGGCGCGGGGCGCGGCGGGCGGCCGCCGCCACGAGGGCGAGGCCGAGGCCCGCGAGCGGCAGCATCAGCGCGAAGGCCAGCACCGGGCCGCCGGCCCGCACCGCCGCGCCGCTCGCCAGCGTGGCGACCGCGGAGCCCAGCGCCGCGACCGCCCCGTAGGTGCCCTGCGCCCGCCCGCGCGCGCCCTCGGGGGCGAGGCGCGACAGGGCGCCCATCGCCCCGAGCTGCGTCGCCCCGAAGGTGAGGCCGTGCAGCACCTGGAGCGGCAGCACCGCCGCCGGGAGGTCGGCCAGGACGACGAGTCCGGCCCAGCGCAGGAGCGCGGCGCCCGCCCCGAGGGCGAGGAGGCGGAAGGGCGCGTCGCGCAAGCTCGGCAGCCGCGGCACCAGGGCGAAGAAGGCGATCTCCGCCACCACGCCCACCGCCCAGGCGGCGCCGATCGCGGCCGGCGAGAGCCCGAGGGCGGCCCAGTGGATACTGCCGAAGGCGTAGACCGCCGCGTGGCTCGCCTGCAGGCAGGCCGCCGCGCCCATGGCGAGCCACAGGGCCGCCGGCAGGGGGATGCGGGCGGAGGCCGGGGCCGGGGCGGCGTCGCGCTGCGGTTCTCGGGCCGCCAGGACGGCGCAGCCCGCCGCCGAGACGAGGCCGAGCGCGGCCAGGAACGCGGTGGCGCCCGCCCGCTCGCCGACGAGCCCGAGCAGCCAGCCGCCGCTCAGCGCCGCCGCCAGGAAGCCCAGCGAGCCGCCGAGCCGGATGCGCGCGTAGGCGAGGCGGGGGTCGCGCCGCACCGCCGCGAGGCTCAGCACGTCCACCGCCGGCACGAGCGGCGCGCCCGCCACCGCGTTCAGCGCGATGACGAGGGCGAGCAGCGGCCAGCCGATGCCGGCCGCCGCCGGCATCAGGGCGTAGGTGAGGGCGAGCCCGAGGCTGCCGGCCACGAGGAGGGTGCGGGGGCCGACGCCGCGGTCGATCAGCCCGGTGAGCGGCGCGGTGACGAGGATCTTGACCGCGATCGGCAGCGCCACCAGGGCGCCGATCAGCCCCGGCTCCAGCGACAGGCTGGCGAGCCAGAGCGGCATGAACGGCATGGCGATGCCGATCCCGGCGAAGATCACCGCGTAGAGCAGGCCGAGGCGCAAGGCCGGCGAGGAGGCGGGGGAGGACGCGGGTTTGGACATGGGGCTGCGTCGGCCGGGCGCCGAATCGACCGGACCGCGCGTAAGCCGACGTTAACGCCGGTCTGTCAAGCCGTTCCGGGTGTTCTGCGTCCACAAGCCCGGGACCGTGCGACCATGGCAGAGTTCCATCCGCTCACGCCGACCGGCATCGACGAGTACGAGACGATCGAGACCGCCCTGATGGAGACGGGGCGGGGCCGATGGTTCCTGTCCGAGTTCGCCCGGCGCCAGCGGGGCGACGACACCGAGCGGCTGCTCGGGGCCATCGCCAAGCTGGAGACCACCCTCACGGCCGAGCGCCCGGTGCCGGAGATCGACCGGATGCGGCTCGACCTCGTGGAGATGGTCAAGGCGATCAGCCGCACCAAGTCCGAGATCGCGGCGATCCAGGCCCCGGACCAGGACCAGAGCCGGCTGGAGGCCGCCTCCGAGGCGCTCGACGCCATCGTGCGCACCACCGAGCGCGCCACCTCGGACATCCTGCAGGCGGCCGAGGAGGTGCAGGAGGTCGCCTGGACCCTCCGCGAGGGCGGGGCCGACCCCCGGGTCTGCGACACGCTCGACCACAACGCCACCCAGATCTACACCGCCTGCTCGTTCCAGGACCTCACGGCCCAGCGCACGAGCCGGATCGTCCACACGCTGCGCTACCTCGAACAGCGCCTCACGGCGATGATCGAGATCTGGGGCGCGGACGGCGCCGAGCCGGCGCCGGCCGCCGGCCCGGTGCTGGTCACCCCCGACCTCGCCCAGAGCGACGTCGACGCGATGATCGCGACGAGCCCGGCGGCGTCCGAGCCGCGCCCGCCCCGGCTGGCGCTGGTCGAGCCCGTGCTGCCGGTCGACGACATCGCCTTCGTGCCCGCCGCCGACCCGCTGCCCGCCGCCGAGGACGAGACCTCGCAGGACGAGAGCTTGGACGAAGAGACCTTGGACGAGGAGACCTCGGACGACGTGACCTGGGAGGGCGAGACGATCCCGCTCGGAAGCGTCTTCTCCGACCTCGACGGGCTCAGCGTGCAGGAGCGGATGAGCCGGTTCAGCTGACCCCCCGCCTCGCGCGCGCCACGATCGCCCGCCAGAGGGGGCGGCCCCGCGGCGGCCTCGATCCCATGCCCCTCCACCTCCTGAAGCTCTGCGTCGGCTGCGAGTCCATCCGCGACCTCGAATCGTGGATCGCCGCGCGGCGCGCGGCGGCCGAGCGGGAGGGCGCGGCCTTCGAGCAGGTCCACACCACCCGGATGGCCCCCAAGCGCGCCGACGAGATCGCCGGGGCGGGCTCGCTCTACTGGGTGATCAAGGGGCTGGTGGCCTGCCGCCAGCCGATCCTGGCGATCCGTTCCTTCACCGACCCGGAGGGGATCGGCCGCTGCCGGCTGGTGCTCGATCCCGGCGTGATCCCGGTCGAGCCGCGCCCCTGCCGCCCGTTCCAGGGCTGGCGCTACCTCGCCGCCGCGGACGCCCCGCGCGACCTCGGCGGCCGGACCGGCGCCGACCTCGCGGCGATGCCGGAGGCGATGCGGCGGGAGCTGGTCGCGCTCGGGCTGCTGTGAGGGGCGGTCCGGCGGCGACGCTCCCGCCGGCCGCGCGGCGGAGGCGCCGTCCCGGATCGGGGCGGACCGGCGGTCCGTCTCAGCGCAGCATCAGGAGCGGCACGCCGATGCCGAGCAGCGCGCCGAGGAACAGGAGCCCGAACAGGGTGCCGAGGCGCCAGAAGTCGGCGGTGGGCAGGTAGCCGCTCTCGTAATAGACCGGCGCCGGCCCGGTGGCGTAGGGGGTGATGACACCCATGATCCCGTGCGTGACGGCGAGCGCGACGGCGAGCGTCGGCACGGGCAGGCCCGGCACCGCCATGCCGACGGACAGCATCACGGGCAGCATCGCGGTGGTGTGGGCGGTGATGCTGGCGAACATGTAGTGGGAGAAGAAGTAGATCGCCACCAGGGCGAGCAGCGCGGGCGTCGGCGCGAGGCCGCCCATGTGGGTCGCGACATAATCGGCGAACCACCTCACGAAGCCGGTGCGGCTCAGCCCCCCCGCCAGGGTGACCAGGAGGGCGAGGAGCGACAGCGTGGTCCAGGCCGCCTTGTTGGCCGCCATGTCCTCCCAGGTGACGACGCGCGTCATCAGCATCAGCACGAGCACGATCAGCGCCGCGGTCGTCGCCTCGACGGAGTGGCCGCCGAAGATCCACATCAGCACCGCGAACAGGACGAGGACGGCCAGGATCACCTCCCGGCGCGAGATCGGTCCCATCCGCTCCAGCTCCCCCGCCGCCCAGGCCGGCACCTCGTCGCTGCGGGTGATGCGGGGCCGATAGGCGACGTAGGTGAGGAGCGGCAGCAGCAGCAGCAGCGGCAGCGCGAAGGGCGCGGCGGCGAAGAACCACTGCGCCCAGGTGATCTGGACGCCCGCGATCTTGCCGATCAGCTCCACCGCCAGGAGGTTCGGGGCCAGCGCCGTGAGGAAGAGGGAACTCGTGATGCAGCCCGCCGCGAAGGTGGTCCACATGATGTAGCCGCCGACGTCCCGGGCCGAGGGGTGGTTGGGCAGCGAGCCGTAGAGCGGCGGCAGGTTGCGCACGACCGGGTAGACGGTGCCGGCGCTGCGCGCGGTGTTCGAGGGCGTGAAGGGCGCCAGGATGGCGTCCGCGAGCGTCACCGCGTAGCCGAGCCGCAGGGTGGAGCGCCCGAGCGCGCGCACCAGCAGGAGGGCGATGCGCCGCCCGAGCCCGGTTTTTTCGTAGCCGAGCCCGAGCATGAAGGCGGTGAAGACCAGCCACACGGTCGGGTTGGCGAAGCCCGAGAGCGCCCAGCGCAGGGATTCCTCGGCGGCCTTGAAGCCGGGCTTGGCGAGGTCGGCGGGGCTGAACAGCACCCAGGGCGCCAGCACCGTGACCGAGACCACGCCCGCGAGCGCCACCGCCGGGCCGGGCAGGGGCTCGACCACGAGGCCGGCGATCACCGCGGCGAAGATCGCGAAGTAGTGCCACGTGTAGCTCGCGAGGCCCGCCGGGGCGGGGCTGAGCGCGATCAGCACGGCGACCCCGAGGGGCAGGAGGGCGCGCCACAGGGCCGGCCGGTGCGCCGGCTTCGCGGGGGTCCGGTCGGCGGAAGGACTGGAGCTGGCTTGGATCACGGACGCTCTCTCCTCTCGCGCGCGATCGGACGCCGCGCTCGCGGGCGCGGGCGGGACGCCCGCGCCTTGCGTCCTACATTCACCCGTCCGTAACGGAAGGGAAGTCGAATCATGAACCGACGCGACGTTCTGACGGGAGCCGGCGCCTTCGCGGCCGTCGGCCACGAGGCCCTCGCCGGCGGGCTGCCGCTCGGCAACCTGCCCGGTACCCGCTACCCCGATCCGCGCATCGAGGCGCTCGATCCGCGCTTCACGGCCAAGATCGGCAACGCGGGCATCGAGCGGATCGCCACCGGATTCCGCTGGGCGGAGGGGCCGGTCTACGTCCGCGACGGCGGCTACCTCCTGTGGAGCGACATTCCGAACGACCGGATGCTGCGCTGGCTGGAGGAGGACGGCCATGTCAGCGTCTTCCGGTCGCCCTCGCACCATTCCAACGGCAACACCCGCGACCGGGAGGGCCGGCTCGTGACCTGCGAGCACGGCACGCGGCGGGTGACCCGCACCGAGCACGACGGCCGCATCACGGTCCTGCTCGACCGGTTCGAGGGCAAGCCGCTCAACGCCCCCAACGACGTGGTGGTGGCCTCCGACGGCGGCATCTGGTTCACGGATCCGGGCTACGGCATCGACGGGAACTACGAGGGCATCAAGGCGGCGGCGGAGCTGCCGACGCGGGTCTACCGCCTCGATCCCGGGACCGGCCGGGCGGCCGTGATGGTCGAGGACATGGCGCGGCCGAACGGCCTCGCCTTCTCGCCGGACGAGCGCATCCTCTACGTGGTCGACAGCGCCACCGGGAACGGGCGGCGGGCGCACATCCGGGCCTTCGCGGTGGAGGGCGCACGCCTCGCGGGCGGCCGGGTCTTCGCCGACGATTTCGCGCCCGGGCTCACGGACGGCCTGCGCACGGACGAGGACGGCAACGTCTGGTGCAGCATGGGCTGGGCCGACCCGGCCGAGGACGGGGTGCGCTGCTACGCGCCCGACGGCACCCTGATCGGCAAGATCCACCTGCCGGAGACCTGCGCCAACCTCTGCTTCGGCGGCGTCAGGCGCAACCGCCTGTTCATGACCGCGAGCACCTCGGTCTACGCGCTCTACGTGGACGCGCAGGGCGCGCTGCGGCCGTAGGGCGCTCGCACTACGGACACTGGCGCGCTTTCCCGGACGACTGGAACGACGTGGAAGGAGATCCGGGATCCAGGCGATGATGTCGCGAAGCGTCGGCCTTCAGCGATCGCGCCGAGAGGCGGAGCCGCTTCGCGGCGCTTCACGGGGCTGGATCCCGGGTCGCATTCCGCTGTCGCTGCATGCGCCCGGGAAAAGGAAGGGATGCGCGAAGCCTCCCGGGCTTCGCGGTCCCGGTCATGTCGGACGCCGACGTCAGAACCCGACCCGGTCGCCGCCCTTCAGCTCCAGGATCCCGCGCGCGTCGTCCGGGGTCGCGATCTCCAGGCCCAGGCCCTCGATGATCTGGCGCACCCGCGTGACCTGCTCGGCGTTCGAGCGGGCGAACTGGCCGGGACCGATCCAGAGGGAATCCTCCAGGCCGACGCGGACGTTGCCGCCCATCGCGGCGGCCTGGGCGGCGATCGGGAGCTGATTGCGGCCGGCCCCCAGCACCGACCAGCGGTAATCCTGGCCGAAGAGCCGGTCGGCGGTGCGCTTCATGTGGGCCACATCCTCCGGATGCGGGCCGATGCCGCCGAGGATGCCGAAGACGCTCTGGACGAAGAACGGCGGCTTGATCACGCCGCGGTCGGCGAAGTGGGCCAGCGTGTAGAGATGGCCGATGTCGTAGCACTCCACCTCGAAGCGGGTGCCGTTCTCGGCGCAGGTGGTGAGGATGTGCTCGATATCCGCGAAGGTATTCTTGAAGATGCGGTCGCGCGAGCCGGCGAGGTAGGGTTCTTCCCAATCGTGCTGGAACGACTTGAAGCGGTCCAGCATCGGGTAGAGCCCGAAATTCATCGAGCCCATGTTGAGGGAGGCGACCTCCGGCTTGAAGTGGGCGGCGGGCGCGAGGCGCTCGTCGATGCCCATGGTGGGGGCGCCGCCGGTGGTGAGGTTCACCACGCAGTTCGCCCGCTGCTTGATCACCGACAGGAAGGGCTGGAAGGCCTCGGGACTCTGGTCGGGCTTGCCGGTCTTCGGGTCGCGGGCGTGCAGGTGGACGATGGCCGCGCCGGCCTCGGCGGCACCGATCGCGGCCTCGGCGATCTCCTCGGGCGTCACCGGCAGGTGGGGGGACATCGAGGGGGTGTGGATCGCGCCCGTCACCGCGCAGGTGATGATGACTTTCCGGGGGGCCATGGAACGAACTCCTGTCAGCGTTGGGCGCGCTTGTGCGCCATCAGGGCGGCGAGGCGGGCGTCGCGGCGGCGCGCGCGCGCCTCGGCCGGGTCCGGATCGGGGCCGCCGTCCCAGGCGGCGACGATCCGGGCGAGGGTGTCCGCCTCCCAGACCGACGGCGGGGCCGGGTCGGCCGCGAGGCTGCGGTAGAAGCCGCCGTAGCGGGCCCCGTAATCGGCAACGCCCCCGGGCGCGTTGAGATCAATGGTGGCGAAGGGGCCGAGGAAGGACCAGCGCAGCCCCAGGCCCGCCGCCACGGTCTTGTCGAGGTCCTCGGGGCTCACCACGCCGTCGGCGACGAGGCGGAACGCCTCCGAGAGCAGGGCGCCCTGGAGGCGGTTGAGCACGAAGCCTTCCACCTCGCGGTGCACCGTCACGGGCTCCTGGCCGGCGGCGGCGTAGAGGGCGCGGGCGCGCTCCACCACGGCCGGATCGGTCCAGGGGGCGCCGCAGAGCTCCACCACCGGCACGAGGTGGGGCGGGTTGACCGGGTGGCCGACGAGGCAGCGGGCGCGGCCGGGGAGATTCTCGGTGAAGCGCGAGGCCACGATGGCCGAGGTCGAGGAGGCGAGGATCGTCCCGGGCGCGCAGAGCGCGTCGAGTTCGGAAAAGAGCGCGCGCTTGGCCTCCACGGTCTCGGGGCCGTTCTCCTGCACGAGGTCGGCGCCCGCCACCGCCTCGGCGAGCGACGGCGTCGTGCGCACCCGGGCGAGGATGGTCGGCACGTCCGCGACGAGGCCGTGGGCCGCGAGCTGGCGCAGCGCCTCCTCGATATGGCCGGGCGCGGCCATGAGCGCGGCCTCCTGCACGTCGGTGAGGCGGACCTCGAACCCCGCGCGGGCGAAGACCACGGCCCAGGAGCGGCCGATCAGCCCGGCTCCGACGATCGCGACGACTGGCATCAAAGAGGTCTCCGGTGATCGGGCCGTCACAGCCACAGCCTCACAACCACAGAACTTGCCGGCGCAGATCGAGGTCGTCCCGCAGGGCCTGCGAGGGGCCGACATGCATCACCCGGCCGCGCTCCAGCGCCACCGTGCGGTCCGAGAGCGCGAGCGCGAGGTCGAGGTTGTGGTCGACGATGACGATCGAGACCTCGCGGCGCAAGCGATCGAAGGTCTCGAACAGGCTCTCGACGATGGCGGGCGCCAGCCCCTCGAAGGGCTCGTCGAGGAGCAGCACCCGCACGTCGCCGGAGAGGGCGCGAGCCACCGCCACCATCTGCTGCTCGCCGCCCGAGAGGTAGTCGGCGGCGGTGCGCCAGCGCTCGCGCAGGCGCGGGAAGTAGGCGAGGATGCGCTCCTCGTCCCAGTGCACGCCGTTGCCGGTGAGCCGCCGCAGGCGGCCGAGTTCGAGATTTTCGGCGACGCTCATGCCGGCGAAGAGGCCGCGCCCCTGCGGCACGTAGCCGATGCCCGCGCGCGCGATCGACGCCGCCGAGCGCCCGTCGAGGGAATCGGCCCCCAGGCGGATGTGGCCGGACGCGTGCGGGGCGATGCCCGTGATGGTCTTGAGGCAGGTGGACTTGCCGGCCCCGTTGCGGCCGAGCAGGGCCACGATCTCGTGCTCGTGCACGTCGAAGGTGACGCCCGAGAGGATGTGGCTCTTGCCGTAGAAGGTGTCGACGTTGTCGAGCGCGAGCAGCGTGCGGGGCTCGGCGGCGCTGGGGCGGGGCTTGGCGGCCATCGCGGCGGTGCCCGAGCCGATATAGACCTCCTGCACCGCCTTGCTGGAGCGGGCATCCTCGACGGTGCCGTCGACCAGCACCCGGCCCTCGTTCATCACCGTCACGGCGTCGGCGATCTGGAAGACGCGGTCGATGTCGTGCTCGACCATCAGGACGGGCACCTCGGTGGAGACCCGCTTGATGATGTCGCCGATGCGCCCGCGCTCGGCCGCCGCGAGGCCGGCCAGCGGCTCGTCGAGGAGCAGCACCCGGGGCTTGGTGGCGAGCGCCACGCCCATGTCGAGGAGGCGCTGGCCGCCATACGAGAGGGAGCCGGCCTCCGCCCGCTCCAGGCCGGCGAGGCCGAGCCAGCGCAGGATCTCGGTGGTCTCGGCCGCCACCGCGGGCTCGCTGCGGGCGTCCCGCCAGGGATGGAAGCGCCCGGGATGGCGGCCCTGGACCGCGAGGCGGATGTTCTCCTCGACGCTGAGCGCCGGGAACAGGTTGGTGATCTGGAACGAGCGCCCGAGGCCCGCCTGGCAGATCCGCTCCGGCGAGAGGCCGGCGACCGGGCGCTCCTCCAGGGTCACGGTCCCGGTATCGGGCTTGAACATGCCCGAGATCAGGTTGAAGGCGGTGGTCTTGCCCGCGCCGTTCGGGCCGATCAGGGCATGCAGCGTCCGGTCGCGCACCGCGATGGTGACGTCCTCCACCGCCTTGATGCCGCCGAAGCGCTTCGAGATGCCGTTCGCCGCGAGGATCGCGCCCGGCACGGGGGCGTCCGGCCGCAGGAAGGCCGGCAGGTTCTCGGGCGCGCCGGCACGGCGTCCGGCCATGGCGGCGTCCTCGGTGGCGGCGGGCCGCACCATCCGGTAGAGGCGCCGGCCGATGCCGACGAGCCCGTCCGGCGAGAACAGGATGAAGCCGACGAACAGCAGGCCGAACCAGAAGAGCCAGTCGCTGGTCCAGATCGAGAGCAGCTCGCGAAACAGGATGAAGAACAGGGCGCCGATCGCCGGCCCGGCGAGGCTGCGCATGCCGCCGATCACCACCATGGCGAGCAGTTCGCCCGAGAAGGCGATGCCGAGGGGCTCGGCCGAGGCGAAGCGGTGGGTGAAGACCGAGAGCACGCCGGCGAGCCCCGTCACGCTCGCCGAGACCGCGAAGGCGAGGAGCTTGTAGCGGTTGGTCGGGTAGCCGAGGAAGCGCGCCCGCTGCTCGTTCTCGCGGATCGCCTCCAGCACCGTGCCGACGGGCGAGCGGCGCAGGCGCGACAGGGCGTAGAGCACCGCGAAGCCGAGGACGGCCACCACCGTGTACCACAGGCCCGGCCGCTCCAGGTCGAACCCCGCCAGCGCCGGGCGCTGGACGCCGCCGAAGCCGCTCTCGCCGCCCGTGAGCGCGGTCCAGCGATAGGCCACCGTGAAGGTGAGCGCCGAGAGCGCGAGCGTCAGGAGCGAGAAGTAGACCCCGCGCCGGCGCAGGATCAGCAGGCCGAGCAGCAGCGCGGCGAGCGCCACGAAGGCGAGGGCGAACAGGGCGGGCGCCACGATGCCGCCGGGAAACAGCGCGCGCTGGCTGATCGCCGCCGCGTAGGCGCCCAGGCCGAAGAAGGCCCCGTGCCCGAACGAGACGAGGCCGGTCTGGCCGACCAGGATGTTGAGGCCGAGGCACGCCACCGCGAAGACCACGACGTCGGTGGCGGAGGTCAGCGTCAGGCCGAGGCCCTGGAGCGCGAAGGGCAGGGCGGCGAGCGCGAGCGCGAAGGCGGGCAGGACGAGCCGGTCGGTGTGCGGCATCGGGCTCAGGTCCCTACTCGAAGCGCAGGATGCGCTCGCCGAACAGGCCGCGCGGCCGGACGAGCAGGATGATGGCCATGAGGGCGTAGATCGCCGCCTCGGCGAAGCCCGGATAGACGAGAACCATCAGGCCGCGGACCACGCCGACGATGAGGGCGGCCGCCACGACGCCCCAGAACGAGCCGAGGCCGCCGATCACCACCACCACGAAGGCGCCGGTGAGCACCTCCGCGCCCATCGCCGGGTGCACGCCGGAGATCGGCGCCAGCATCACGCCGGCGAGCGCCGCGAGCCCGACGCTGATGACGACGACCGCCGCCATGTAGGGCTTGAGCGAGATGCCGAGCGCCGCGACCATGTCGGGGTTCTGCACGCCGGCCCGCACCACGCGCCCGAAGGTGGTGCGCTGGAGCAAGAACCACACCGCCGCCACCGCGACCACCACCGCGGCCAGGATGGTCAGGCGGTAGCGCGAGAGGATGAAGTCGCCGACGAAGATCTGGCCGCGCAGGGCCTGCGGGATGCCGTAGGGCAGGGGCGGCGCGCCGAAGATCATGCGCAGCGCCTGCTCGGCCACCATGGCGAGGCCGAAGGTGAGCAGGAGCGAGAGAATCGGGTCCGAGCGGTAGAAGCGGCGGAAGAGCACCCGCTCGACCAGAAGCCCGATCAGCCCCACCAGCACGGGCGCCGCCACGACGGCCCCGCCGAAGCCGACATACGGCGAGAGCACGATGGTGAGGTAGGCGCCGATGGCGAAGAACGCCCCGTGCGCGAGGTTCACGATGCCGCCTAAGCTGAAGATCAGCGACAGCCCGAGGGCGATCAGGAGGTAGATCGCCCCGAGGAAGAGGCCGTTGACGACCTGCTCGACGGCGAGGGTGAGGAGCATCACGGGGTCGGTTCCGGTGTCTCGAGGCCGGTCATGGCGTTCGCGCAGGACAGCGCGGGAACCCCTCTCCCGTGCGGGAGGGGGGTTCCGGTGCGGCCCGCGCCTTACTTGGCGGACGTGCGCAAGGCGCCGCCCGTCACCCCTCCATCTTGCAGCCCGCCTCCTCGGCGGTGGGGGCCAGCACCTCCAGGTCCTCGTTCGGCCCCGGCAGGGCGGGCGAGGAGGAGAAGATGTCCCACTTGTCCTTCACCTTGTCGGCCGGCAGCGCGGTGATGGCGTACATCTCGCTGATGAGCTGGTGGTCGCGGGACCGGAAATAGCCCGGGCGGGGCTTGAGCACGTCGAACTTGGCGCCGCCCTCCAGGTAGGAGACCAGGGCCGGCCCCTCGGTCGACTTCGCCTCGCGGATCGCCTGGGCGACGATCTTCACGGCGTTGTAGTCGCCCCAGGCCTGGTTCTCCGGGGGCTTGCCGTACTTCTTGGTGAAGGCGGCCGTGAAGGCCTTGGCGGAGGGCGTGTCCACCTTGTGGTGCCACAGGCAGGGCCAGGTGCCGGCGAAATTGCCGGGGCCGGCGCCCCAGGCGAGCGCCGTGTCGAAGCCGAAGCCCGCGATCGGGAAGGGCAGGCCGTACTCGGCGTACTGCTTGAGGAAGTTGGTGATCTGGTTGCCGGCGAGGTTCGAGATCACGAGGTCGGGCTTCGCCTGCCGGATCTTGATCAGGTAGGCGGAGAAGTCGGTGGCGTCGGTGGGCACCAGCTCGTCGGCCGCGAAGGTGCCGCCGTTGCCCTGCATGAACACCTTGGCGACGCGCAGGAGATCGTGGCCGAAGGCGTAGTCGGCGGTGAGCGAGTACCACTTCTTGCCCTTCACCAGCCCGTCCTGGACCAGCGAGCGGCCGACCGCCTTCACGTACATCGAGTTGGCGCCCTCGATGTGGAACATGAAGCGCTTGCAATCCTGCCCGCGCAGCGCGTCCGAGTTCGCCCCGGTGTTGAAGAACGGGGTGCGCCCGCGCTGGGCCACCTGCCCGATGGCGAGCGCCGAGGCGGACGAGATCTCGCCCACCACGGCCGCGACCTTGTCGCGCTCGATGTAGCGCTCGGCCTTGCTCGACGCGGTCTGCGGGTTGACCGAATCCTCGGTGAGGAGTTCGAGCCGCCGGCCGTTGATGCCGCCCGCGGCGTTGATTTCTTCGGCGGCGAGCTGGGCCGCCGCCACGGCGTACTCGCCGAGCGGCCCGAGGAAGCCGGTGCGCGGCGTCAGGTGCCCGATGCGGATCGCCTCGCCCTGCGCCCGCACGAGGGCGGGCATCGCCAGGGCGGCGCCGGCGGCGAGCCCTCCCTGCATCAGGCGGCGGCGCGTCGGATTCATCCCCTGCGTCATGGTGCGTTCCCTGCCCGAACAATCCGTCACGGTCGCTTGGCTTGCCGTGATCTGTGATCACACGTACGGTGACATCAAATCGAAGGCCTGTCGAGCCCCGGGAGGGGTTACGGCGGGCTCCGGAACGGGCGGAACGCGAAGGTGGACGACGCCATCGGCAGGATCGGGCGGGTCGAGCGCGTGACGCTCGGCGCCCGCGTCTACGCGGAACTGCGCGGGCTCCTCATCGCCGGGGAACTCGCCCCGGGCGAGCGCCTGTCGCTGCGCCGCGTCGCCGACCAGCTCGGCACCTCGATGATGCCGGTGCGCGAGGCGGTCTCGCGGCTGGCCGCCGACGCGGCCCTCACGGTGCTGCCGAACCGCTCGGTGCGCGTACCGCTGATGGATGCCGGCCAGTTCCGGGAGCTGACGCGGGTGCGGCTCGCCATCGAGGGCTTCGCCGCCGAGGAGGCGGCGCGGGCGCGCAGCGAGGCCGACCTCGCGGCGATCGCCGCGCTGGACGACCTCTTCCGGCGCGAGGCGCGCGCGGCCGCGCCGAGCTTCGAGCGGGCGGTGCGGGCGAACAAGGACCTGCATTTCGCCGTCTACGCGGCGGCCCGGCTCCCGACCCTGACCGCAGTCATCGAGGGGCTGTGGCTGCGCGTCGGCCCGGTGCTCAACCTCGACATGCGCGTGTCGGGAACCCGCCTCGCGGAGGGGGCGGCGGAGCGCCATCACGGCCGGCTGCTGGCGGCGATCCGGGCGCAGGACGGGCTGGGCGCGCGCGCGGCCCTGGTGGCGGATATCGAGGAGGCGGCGGCCTTCATCGCGGGCAGCGGGCGCCTCGCCCCCTGACCCCGGCAACCTGACGAGGAGACGAGCATGGATATGGGATTGTCGGGCCTGAAGGTCCTGGTGACGGCGGGCGCGGCGGGGATCGGGATCGAGATCGCCCGCGCCTTCGTGGAGGAGGGCGCGCGGGTCCACGTCTGCGACGTCGACGAGGCGGCGCTGGCCGCCCTGCCGGAGGGGATCACCGGCTCGCGGGCCGACGTCGCCTCGCGCGAGGACGTGGAGCGGCTTTTCGCGGAGGCGCAGGCGTCGCTGGGCGGGCTCGACGCGCTCGTCAACAACGCCGGCATCGCCGGCCCGACCGGGCGCGTGGAGGCGATCGGCCCCGAGGAATGGGACCGCTGCCTCGCCGTCTGCCTCACCGGGCAGTTCAACTGCGTGCGCCTCGCGGTGCCGCTGCTGCGGCAGAGCGCCAACCCGTCGATCGCCAACCTGTCCTCGGTGGCGGGCCGGTTCGGCTTTCCCCTGCGCTCACCCTACGCGGCGGCGAAGTGGGGCGTGATCGGCTTCACCAAGTCCCTGTCGCGGGAACTCGGGGTGGACGGCATCCGGGTCAACGCGGTCCTGCCCGGCATCGTCGCGGGCGACCGCCAGCGCCGCGTGCTGGAGGCGCGCGCGCAGCAGCGGGGCATGAGCTACGCGGAGGTGGAGGCGGAGGCCTTCGCGGCGGCCTCGATCAAGGATTACGTCACGGCCCGCCAGATCGCCGACCAGATCATCTTCCTGGCCTCGCCGCGGGGCCGCACCATCTCGGGGCAGGCGCTGGCGGTGGACGGCGACCTGCAGATGCTGAGCTAACCGGATAAGCGGTCCGCCGGGCTTGATCGGGACCGGGCCGCGGCCGAAACTGGACGTCGGTCCAAGTGCTTGGATCAGTGTCTCTTTGGATCAGTGTCTCTTGGGGGAGGGGCGTCGTGCGGGGTTTGGCGACGGGATGGCTCGTGCTCGGGATGACGGTGCTCGGCGCCGGGACGGGCGCGGCGCAACCGATACAGAGTCCGCAGGATGCGGCCTGCCGCAACGAGGCGCGGGCGCGGGTCTTTTCGACGCCGGACCCGCAGGGGCTCGGGCCCTACGTCGTCGGCCGCCAGATCTACACGGCCTGCATGCAGCGCGCCCAGGCGCCCCAGGGGCGCCGGGCCAAGCGCGTGAAGCGGTCGCGGCGCTGAGCCGACCCGCCCCGGGCGTCCCGCGCGGGCTCCTTGACGCCGGCCCGTGCCCGCCCCGGCGGGCCTGGCCTCACCCGGCGCAGCGCCGCGGATCGGGCGTCAGAGGGACCTGCGGCCGCGCCGCAGCGTCCGCCCGCGAGAGCCGCACGGCATCGACGGCGTAGAGCACCAGCGCCACCACGGTGAGCGCGAGCACGATGGCGCGCGAGGCCTCCAGGGTCTCGCCGTAGACGAGCACGCTCAGCACCAGCAGGCAGGACGGGGCGATGTACTGCATCAGCCCGAGGGTCGCGAGCTTGAGCCGGCCGGCGGCGGCCGCGAACCAGATCAGCGGCACCGAGGTGCTGAGGCCCGTCAGGAGGAGGAGCCCCAGGGTGCGCCCGTCGAGGGAGGAGACGGAAGCGGTCTCGGGGGCGAGCCACGCGAGGTAGCCCAGCGCCAGCGGCAGGAGCAGGAAGGTCTCGGCGCAGAAGCCGAGGATCGGGTCGATCGGCACCATCTTGCGGATCAGCGCGTAGAGCGCGAAGGAGACCGCGAGCGCGAGCGCCACCCAGGGCAGGGTGCCGGCGGTCGCCACCGCCACCGCGACCCCGAAGGCCGCGATCCCCACCGCCGCCTGCTGGAGCGGACGCAGCCGCTCGCCGAGCACCAGGGCGCCGAGCGCCACCGCCACGAGCGGGTTGATGAAGTAGCCGAGGCTCGCATCGAGCATCCGGCCGTTCTGCACCGCCCAGAGGTAGAGCGACCAGTTCGCGCCGATCATCAGGGCGGAGACGATCAGCAGGGCGTGGCGGCGCTGCGGCACCACCCGCACCCGGCGCAGGGCCGCCAGCAGCAGCACCACGAACACGCTCGACCACAGGATGCGGTGGCCGAGGATCACCCAGGCCGGGGTGCCGTCGAGCAGGCGGAAATGCACCGGGACGAGGAGGCCCCAGCTCAGGTAGGCGCCGAGCGCGTAGATCAGTCCCACCGGCCGCCCCTCCCGGAGACGTGCCCGCGTCCGGCGCGGGCCCCGTGTTCTGCCCGAGGGCGTCGCGCCTCACCAGGGCACCGGGCGGGCGGCGGCCATCCGCCCGGCGCATGACGAGAGGCGCGGAAAACCCTTCTCCCGCGCGGGAGAAGGGCAGCGGGATCGTCGATCCCGCCAGCATCGCGCGCGCGTCCGCGTTCAGCGCCGGTGACGGCTCGCGAGGCTGCTGTCGTCGCCCGCGGCAGTGGTCATCGGCCTTGCGTGCCGCCGGGGTCGTCGCCGCCGGTCGCGGTCCCGGCGCGGGGGGCGCCCGTCTCGTCGAAGTCGCGGCGGTTGCCGGCGTGGTCTTGGTACTGCTCGGTCTGCACGTGCTTGCCGTCGAGGCCGCGCTCGTCGCTGTGACGGGACTTGTCGCGGTTCGACAGCACCATGTTCTCTTCGAGGATGCCCTCCGGCAATTCGGTCATCGCGCCGGTGCCCGAGCCCTTCCCCTGGGCGCCGGGACCCATGTGGTGCCTGTCGGCCTTGGCCATTCGCATCCTCCGATCGCGGTGGGCGGGGGCGACAGGCCTCCGCCGGGGAAGGAGAGATGAGAGGGCGCCTTCGCCCGGGCAAGCGCGGCCGGAGGAAATATCGGCCCGGAACAATCCGGCCCCACGCGCGATGGGGGGCCGGTCGATGGCGAGGGCCGGTCGATCAGGACTTCTTGGAGCACGGATAGGCGTCGCGCAGGGCCAGCAGGGCGAGCACGCCCGCGCTCTCGCGCAGGGAGGCCGGGTGCGCCCCGCCGTAGGTCACGACCGCCTGGACCAGCTGCAGCAGCGTCCCCTCCGGCGGCAGGCAGGCGCCGAGCAGCGGCGGCTCGCCCTCGCGGTCGGCCACGGCCGCGAGATCCTGAACCGCGCTCATGAAGGCGAAGCAGCCGACCGTGTCGGGCTCCTGACGGAATTCGAGGGCCTTGCCGCGGGCCTTGGCGCTGCGCAGGAGGCTCTTGCACTGCGCGACGAGCTGGCCGCCTTCGACCGCGGAGGCGGCGGGAGCGGCCAGGAGCATCGCGGCGGCGAAGGCCGGCAGCAGCAGGTATCGCATCGGGACGCCTTGGCTGGAGCGGCCGCGTGGGCCGGGAGCCGCACCCTAGCAAGACCCGGGCGGCCCGGCGCAAGCCGCGGCCGGCCATCCCCGCCATCCCCAAAGCCGCACCCCGCGGCCAAGTCGCGCGGTCAAGTCGCGCGGTCAGGCCGTGCGGAGTTTCCGCGCGGATCAGCGGGCCGGATAGATCACCCGCATGGCGGTCGCGGTGCGGGCTTCGGCGTCGCCGGGTTCGGCGGCCGGTGTTCCGCGCCGGAGCCGGGCCATCGCGCGGCGCGCCTCGTCGGCCGGCAGGGCGCCCACGGGGGCGGTCATGGCCATGAGGTCGCGGCGGGTCTTGGTCGAGACGGCGCGCGAGCGGCTCACGTCCTCGAAGTCGCTCATCCGGTGCTTGCTGCCGGATTCGCCCTTGAACACGCGCGGCCCCTCCGGGAGGATGACGATGTCGCCGGGCCGGAGCGTCGGGTCGCGCAGGAGCGCCGCGCGCGGATCGAACGGCCCGCTCGGGCGCTCGACCTTCACGGGCTTCGTCTCGGCCGCCTCGGGCTTGGGCAGGGCGACGTAGCGGGCGCGGGCGCGCAAGGCCGCCCGGGCCTGCATCCGCTGGCGCCGCAGGGGACGGGCGTAGGGATCGGGGAGCGGCGCGGCCACCGGGGCGACCGCCTGGACCGGGGCCGGCGGCGCGAACAGGCTCCGGAACAATCCCCCGAACCCATCATCGGCGGCCTGCACGGCGACGGCGGTCGAGACCAGGATCATGCCGGAGGCGAGGGCCAGGACCAGCTCGCGGCCGCGCGATGCCGGGCCCATAGGGTTCTGCGGCATGGAAC
The DNA here is from genome assembly GCF_046557895.1 of Methylobacterium oryzisoli. Taxonomy (NCBI): domain Bacteria; kingdom Pseudomonadati; phylum Pseudomonadota; class Alphaproteobacteria; order Hyphomicrobiales; family Methylobacteriaceae; genus Methylobacterium; species Methylobacterium oryzisoli. The sequence goes on from NZ_JBKIBX010000038.1 coordinate 47,072, forward strand.
TCCTCCGGTGGCGCTTGTCGACGTGAGGCGTCTTGCCTCCAACCTCGACAGCGCGGAACAGTTCCGCTGACCGCGCAGAAACTTGACGTTTTCTTAATACCTTCGTGAAAGAGCAGTTCAGCCCCGAATCGCCGACGCAAGATCCGGAGAGTCCGGTCGATACTCCCGATGAACGGTAGACGGCCCTCTGACCCAGCGGCCGACCGGAGCGCCGACCGGCTTCAGAAGTCGATCCCGCCCACAATGCGCCCGGAGACGCACCGCTGCGCGCGCCGGAGCGGGGCGAGGTCTCACGGAAGATCGTGCGGGCGGGAGCCGAATCCTGGCCGGGCGGAGAGGAGCAGTCCGATCATCGGACCCGGCCGTGGGGCGAGGAGCGCTCCGGCTCAGAGCCGGCTCAGGCGGACCTTGGAGACGCCGCTGATGCCGATGGCGCGGGCGGAGGCCTGGCTCAGGTCGATCACCCGTCCGCCGACGAAGGGACCCCGGTCGTTGATGCGCACCACCACGGAGCGGCCGTTGCTGGTGTTGGTGACCCGCACCCGGCTGCCGAACGGCAGGCTGCGGTGGGCGGCCGTGAGGGCGTGAGTGTTGAAGCGCTCGCCGTTGGCGGTGCGGCGGCCCTGGAATCCCGGTCCATACCAGGAGGCGCCACCGGACTGAGCGAGGCTCGGCGTGCTGGCTTGTAGGGTTGCACCGACGCCGCAGACCGCCGTCGCACAGATGATCGCCAGCTTTGCCTTCGAAACCATATCGCATTCCCGTTTTGCTTGGTTGAGACCGCGCAACATAGGGCCGAAAGGGGCAGGAATGTGACTGGCGCTGGAGCGGACTAAACTAGGTATTGATCGATCCCATCGACTATGGGATCTGGTGGATGTTCTTTTAATGATTGACATCTCGCAGTTGCGAGATGAGTCGCGAGGGGCGGGCGTCAGCGCGCCCGCTCGCCCTCGCGAACGGCGATGCGGATCAGGTCGGCCAAGCTGCGGGCGCCGAGCTTGTGGCGCATCTGCGAGCAGGCATTGGCGACGGTCTTGTAGCTCACCGCCAGTTCCTCGGCGATGGCGCCGTGGGAGCGCCCGGCGCCGAGCAGGGCCAGGATCTGGCGCTCGCGCGCGGTGAGCGCCGCGAAGGGATCGGGCCGGGACGCGGCGCGCAGCAGCGCCACCTCGGCGGCGAGCGCGGGATCGAGGTAGGATTCGCCGGCCTGCACCCGCTCGAAGGCGCGGTAGAGGTCGCCCGAGGCGGTGTCCTTGAGGACGTAGCCCATCGCGCCGCTCTCCAGCGCCCGGGCGACGATCACCGGGTCGTCGTGCATGCTGAAGACGAGGATGCGCGTCTCCGGCGCGACGGCCCGGATGCGGCGGATCAGTTCCAGGCCGCTCAGGGTGTTGCCCTGGAAGGTGAGGTCGGCGACCACGACGGCGGGGCGGTGCCGGTGGAAGCTGCGGTAGCCCGCCACGACGCCGGTGGCCTCGTGCACGGCCTCGACGCCGGCATCCTCCAGCACGCGGCGGCATCCCTGCAGAACGATCGGATGATCGTCCACCACCAGCACGTTCACGGCCCGCTCCCTCGATCCTCGCCCGTCCCTCCCGCCCTGATAGCATCCGGCCCGGGAGCGCGCCGCTCCGTCCACGTCACTCTCATCAGGACGCCGCGTAGCGGGGGAGGCCGCATTCGAGCCGGGTGGAGAGGCGGAACAGCGCGGAGCGGCGCTCGGCCGCGTCCAGCATGACCGCGTCGAGATGCGCGCAGAGCTCGTCGAGGCTCGCCCCCGCGGCGAGGTCGGGGCAGTCTTGGTAGGGGCTCGACGCCTCGCGCACGGCGAGCGGACCGTCGGGGATCGCCACGATCGGCAGGCCGGGCCACGCGCCGCGCAGCCGCGCGGCGATGCCCGGCAGGGCGGGCGAGCGGCGCAGCGCCCCGCTGACCAGCGCGAGGTCGAGGACGGGAAGACCGATGCCCGGCATGGTGAGGACCGGACTCATCCGGGGGCCGATGACGCTCAGCACCCCGTAGCCCTTCGCCTTGAGCAGGCCGGCGAGGCGCGGCACCGCCTCGTCCGCGGTCCGCAGCAGCATCAGGACGGGTTCGCACGGATAGGCCATGACCGCCACCCAACTCGCCCGGTCATGGCTAGCACAGGCCCGGCGAGAGCGGCATTGCCCCTTTTGGGCGAGGCCGGGGCGCGACGTCCCCGGTCCGACGCGCGCGCCGCCGCACCGGTCCGTCGGCGGAGCCGGGCGGCGGCGCCGAGCGGCGGGACGGTGACCCGGTCTCCGCTCAGCGGCCGGTGCGGACGCGGGTCCAGAGGCGCGTGACGGTGCGCTGGGTCCGGTCGTCGTAGGCGGTGTTGGTGAACAGCCGCCGGAAGGTCGCGTCGTCCGGGTAGATGCCGGGATTGCCCAGGATCTCGGGCTTCACGAGCGGCTTGGCCGCGAGGTTGCCGCTCGCGTAGGAGACGAAGTTGGTGTTGGCCGCCGCCACCTCGGGCCGCATCATGAAGTCGATGAAGGCGTGGGCCTCGGCCGGATGGGGCGCGTCCTTCGGAATCGCGAAGGAATCGAACCACATCAGCGCCCCCTGCTGGGGGATGAAGTAGGCGATGTCGACGTCGTTCTTGGCCTCCTGGGCGCGCTTGCGGGCCTGGAGGACGTCGCCCGAATAGCCGACCGAGAGGCAGACGTCGCCGTTGGCGAGCTGGTTGATGTACTCGGAGGAGTGGAACTTCTGCACCGCGCCGCGGATGCGGAAGAGCGCCTCGCCGGCCTGGTTGAGGTCGTCCACGCGCTTCGAATCGGGCTTGAGGCCGAGCGCCGCCAGCACGTTCGGAAAAATGTCGTCGGGGGAATCCAGCAGGGTGACGCCGCACTCCTTGAGCTTGGCGACGAGTTCGGGCCGCAGCACCACGTCCCAGGTGTTGAGCGGCTGGTTGGGCCCCAGCCGCTCGCGCACCAGCGCGGTGTTCACGCCGATCCCGGTCGTGCCCCACATGTAGTTGACCGCGTAGGTGTTGCCCGGGTCGTAGACGGCGAGCCGCCCGGTCACCTCGGGCCACGCGTTCTTCAGGTTGGGCAGCTTGCCCTTGTCGAGGGGCTGGAAGACGCCCGCCTTGATCAGCCGCTGCAGGAAGGGCCCCGAGGGCACCACGAGATCGTAGCCCGAGCGCCCGGCGAGCAGCTTCGTCTCGACGATCTCGTTCGTGTCGTAGGTGTCGTACACGACCTTGATGCCGGTCTCGCGCGTGAAGGCGTCGAGCATCTTGGGGTCGATATAGTCCGACCAGTTGTAGACGTGGACGACCCGCTCCTGCGCGCCCGCGGGCCAAGCGAGGGCGAGGCAGACCGCGGCCGGGAGCGCGGCCAAGAGCCCGGCCGAGAGGCTGCGCAGGACGCGGCGGCGCAGGAGGGGTCGTCCCATCTCAGGCCCCCGCCGCCGCGGTCACCGAGATCTCGACCACGTACTGGGGACCGGCGAGCCTCGCCTCGACGGTGGCGCGGGCGGGCGCGTGGCCGGGCGCCACCCAGGCGTCCCAGACCCGGTTCATGTCGGCGAATCCCCCCATGTCGGCGAGGTAGATGGTGGCCGCGAGGATCCGCTCCTTCGAGGAGCCGACCTGCGCCAGCAGGGTTTCGATCTGGGACAGAATCGCCTGCGTCTGGGCGGCGACGCCGTCGCCCTGAGCGACCTGCCCGGCGAGGTAGACCGTGCCGTTGTGCACCACCGCCTGGCTCATCCGCGTGCCGGTCTCGATCCGTTGGATGCTCATGCTGTCGTCCTGCTCCGGAGTGCGGGGAAAGGCCCTCGCGGAAGAAGCCTCCGCGAAAGGGCCTCCGCGACTGGCCTTGTGCCGTCACCGGGCCGGGCGCGTAAAGCCCCGCCGGAGCGCGTCCCGCGGCCGGCGGCTCACGGACAAGCTCGCCCCGCGCAACCCTCCGGCGTCCTGCGCGTTGCCGGAGGAATCTCAAGCGAGGCCGAAAGGCGAAACCCTCATGTCGATCCTCTGGACCATCATCATCGGCTTCATCGCCGGCGTCATCGCGAAGTTCATCATGCCCGGCCGCAACGAGCCGAGCGGGTTCATCCTCACCACGATCCTGGGCATCGTGGGCGCCTTCGTCGCCACCTTTCTGGGTCAGGCCGTAGGCTGGTACGGACCGAACCAGGGCGCGGGCCTCATCGCCTCGGTGGTCGGCGCGGTGATCGTCCTGGCGATCTGGGGCTTCATCCAGAGCCGCCGCACCACGACCTACTGAGCGAACGCCGCACGGGCCCGCATCCCGCCGCCGGACGAAAAAGGGCGCCGCGATCGCGGCGCCCTTTTTCGTGTCTCGGCTGGCGTTCGCGCCGCGCTTCAGGATCACCCGCCAATCCGTTGGCCGGGCGGCGGGAATCCCGAAGTGCGGAATCATGTGTCGTAATGCAGGCGGCCGGATTCGGGCTGCTGTTCGAGGAGCGCCTTGGCGGCGCAGTGGCCGGTGGCGCCCCGGATGGCCAGCAGCGACCCTCCGAGTAGCACCGCGAGGCTCAGGAGCTTGTTGGGGCGCGGCTGCGCCGCCGCGGCGGCGAGCCCGAGGCCCAGCACCACCGAGATCGCCCGCTCCTTGGTGGAGAGGTTCGGGGGACCGCTGAAGACGTCCGTGAGGGCATTCGACATGGGGATCGCTCCTGAATGGGGATTCGGGGAGCGAACGCCGGGGAAACGGTGCCGTTCCGCATCCTGACCATGCGGCCGACGCACGCACGGGTCACCCAAACGCGAAGCGCGGCCCTCGTCGGGCCGCGCTCGCGCTCGTCGGATCGGGGGGTGGTGCGGCGCCTACTCGCCCGCGCCCTGGCGCGACTGCCGCTCGCGGTTGCGGTCGGCGTCACGCTCGGCCTTCAGCTTCTCGGTGAGGTCCTCGCCGGTCTGCTGGTCGACGACCTTCATCGAGAGGCGGATCTTGCCGCGCTCGTCCTGGCCTAAGAACTTCACCTTCACCTTGTCGCCTTCCTTCACCACGTCGGTGACCTTGGCGACGCGCTGGGGCGCCAGTTCCGAGATGTGGACGAGGCCGTCCTTGGCGCCGAAGAAGTTGACGAAGGCGCCGAACTCCATCGTCTTCACGACCGTGCCCTCGTAGATCATGCCGGGCTCGGCCTCCGCCACGATCGAGCGGATCCAGTTGTAGGCCGCCTTGATGGCCTTGCCGTCGGACGAGGCGATCTTGATGATGCCGGTGTCCTGGATGTCGATCTTGGCGCCGGTCTTTTCCACGATCTCGCGGATGACCTTGCCGCCCGTGCCGATGACCTCGCGGATCTTGTCGGTGGGGATCTGCATGGTCTCGATGCGGGGGGCGTGCTCGCCGAGTTCCGGCCGGGCCGTGGTCAGGGCCTTGGCCATCTCGTCGAGGATGTGGGCGCGGCCCTCCTTCGCCTGGTCGAGGGCGACCCGCATGATCTCCTCGGTGATGCCGGCGATCTTGATGTCCATCTGGAGGGAGGTGACGCCCTCGGAGGTGCCGGCCACCTTGAAGTCCATGTCGCCGAGGTGGTCCTCGTCGCCCAGGATGTCGGAGAGCACCGCGTAGCGCTCGCCCTCCAGGATCAGGCCCATGGCGATGCCCGCCACCGGACGGCGCAGGGGCACGCCCGCATCCATCAGGGACAGCGAGGCGCCGCAGACCGAGGCCATCGACGAGGAGCCGTTCGACTCGGTGATCTCCGACACGACGCGGATCGTGTAGGGGAACTCGTGCGCCGCCGGGAGCAGCGGGTGCACGGCGCGCCACGCGAGCTTGCCGTGGCCGATCTCACGCCGGCCCGGCGAGCCCATGCGGCCGGTCTCGCCCACCGAATAGGGCGGGAAGTTGTAGTGAAGGAGGAACGTCTCCTTGTAGGTGCCTTCCAGCGCGTCGATGAACTGCTCGTCGTCGCCGGTGCCGAGCGTCGCCACGACCAGCGCCTGGGTCTCGCCGCGGGTGAACAGGGCCGAGCCGTGGGCGCGCGGCAGCACGCCGACCTGCGACACGATCGGGCGCACGGTGCGCACGTCGCGCCCGTCGATGCGCGAGCCGGTGTCGAGGATGTTCCAGCGGACCACCTTCGACTGGGCCTCCTTGAAGGCGGCCTTGACCTTCTCGGGCTCGAAGCGGGCCTCGCCCTCGGCCGGGATGAGCGCGGCCGTCACCTTCGCCTTCACGGCGTCGACGGCGGCGTAGCGCTCCTGCTTGACCGTCTTCTTGTAGGCCTCGCGCAGATCCGCCTCGCCGACCTCCAGCACCGCCTTCTCGACCTCCGAGAGGTCGGTGGGCTGGAAATCGCGCGGCTCCTTGGCGGCCTTCTCGGCGAGCCGGATGATCGCCTCGATGACCGGCTGGAAGTGCTTGTGGCCGAACATCACGGCCCCGAGCATCACGTCCTCGGGCAATTCCTTGGCTTCAGACTCCACCATCAGCACGGCGGCGTCGGTGCCGGCCACCACGAGGTCGAGGCTCGACTCCTCCATCTCCTGGACCAGCGGGTTGAGCTTGTACTGACCGCCGACATAGCCGACGCGGGCCGCGCCGATCGGCCCCATGAAGGGCACGCCCGAGAGCGTCAGCGCCGCGGAGGCCGCCACCATCGCGACGACGTCCGGGTCGTTCTCGAGGTCGTGCGAGAGCACGGTCACGACCACCTGGGTGTCGTTGCGCCAGCCCTCGACGAAGAGGGGGCGGATCGGGCGGTCGATCAGGCGGGAGACCAGGGTCTCCTTCTCGGAGGGCCGGCCCTCGCGCTTGAAGTAGCCGCCCGGGATGCGGCCCGCCGCGTAGGCGCGCTCCTGGTAGTTCACCGTGAGGGGCAGGAAGTCGATGCCGGCCTTCGGCTCCTTCATCGACACCACGGTGGCGAGCACGGTGGTCTCGCCGTAGGTGGCGACCACGGCGCCGTCAGCCTGGCGGGCGACCTTGCCGGTCTCCAGCACCAGCTTGCGTCCACCCCAGAGCAATTCTTCGCGTTGTACGTCGAACATGTCGTCATGCCTTCATGCGGTCGGTCCGGGCGGGGCGGCGCCAGTGCAAGACGGCGAGGGGCTGGCGGGCGGCCGCGAGCCCCTGGCGATCCTGCCCTGGCGATCACGCCCGCGGGACCCGGAGGGTGAGCGGCCGGACCCATTCCGGCCCACTCGGGACGCCGCCCCCGCGTCGGGGGCCGCGCCGTGCCTGGAGCATTTTCCGACGAAGCGGCTGCCGGTTCGTCGCAGAAAATGCGGCAGATCAGAGACTTGGAGCAGCGCCGGAACGCGTTGCCATCGGGCGCTGCTCCAGGGATCCTCGGGACCCCGGAAGCGAGAGCGCGGCCCGGAGGACCGGACCGCGCGGAAGGCCTTAGCGGCGGATGCCGAGGCGCTCGATGAGGGTGCGGTAGCGCGCCTCGTCCTTGCGCTTCAGATAGTCGAGGAGCGACCGGCGCTGCGAGACCAGCTTGAGCAGGCCGCGGCGCGAGTGGTTGTCCTTGGTGTGGGTCTTGAAGTGCCCGGTGAGGTTGACGATCCGCTCGGTGAGGATCGCGACCTGAACCTCCGGCGAACCGGTGTCCTCGCCGCCGCGGGCATAATCCTTGATGAGCGCCGTCTTGCGCTCCGCCGTGATCGACATCGCGTGTCCTTCTTGCGTACGGGTTGAGATCAGGTGCGGCGTGCCGCCGCTTCCGCTCGGGATGCGGCCGGGCCGGGATGTCGTCCAGCGCGGTCGTCCAAAGCGAAAAGCCCCGCCATGCGTCGGGCGAGGGGCTGCCCTCCTATACACGATCCGGCCGGCCGCGCCACTCCCGGATGCGGGGTCGCACCGCGCGGGATCGCGCCTCGACCGCGCGGGATTTCGTCGCGCCCATCACTTATGCCCACGGTCGAACAAAGTCGTGCGCCCGTCGTTCTGCCCTCATTCCATCGAAGGAGAGGATGTTCATGGCCGACTCGATGACGAGCGCCGGTGCGAATCTGGCAAAGAACGAGGCTGTACAGACGATCTACATCACGGCTCTGCGCAACACGCATGCGCTTGAGAAGCAGGCCGCGCAGATGCTGGAGCGTCAGATCGAGCGGTACGCGCATTACCCGGACCTCGTGCAGGCGCTGCGGCTGCACAAGAGCGAGACCGACCAGCAGATCACCCGGCTGTCGGACATCCTGCACGCCCACGGCGAGGATCGCTCGCTGCTGAAGGACGTCGTGACGCAGACCGTGGGCAACGTGGCCGCGCTCGTCCACAGCGTCACCCCGGACGAGGTGCTCAAGAACCTCTACACCGACTACTCGGTGGAGACCTACGAGGTCGCCGCCTACACCTCCCTCATCGCCATCGCGGAATCGACCGGCCACGCCCAGGACGTGCCGGTCCTGCGGCAATCGCTGAAGGAGGAGGAGAGGGCCGCCGAGGCGGTCTTTCGGCAGATCGTGCCCGTCACGCAGGGCTATCTCGCGCGGTCGGCGCGCGGCGAGAAGGCGGACCGCTGAGACCATCTCCGCTTGGTCGAGTGGAGTTGGGATGAGCCGGCCGCGACGGCCCGGCGCGGCGCGTTTTCCCGCGCCGCGCCCGTCACGCCGCGGGACGCTGCGTGCAGGCGAGGCAGGTCCCCAGCACGGCGAGGCCGATTACCACGCCCTCGACGGCCAGCGCCGAGACGAGCGCGCCGTCGAGCGGCAGGCTCCCGGCCAGGCCGGGCCAGCGAAGGCCCGCGGCTGCGGTCAGATTCAGCACGAGGAGAACGGTGGCGGCTTCGGCGAGCCCGCGCCGCAGCACCACCCAGAGGGCGGCTAGCGCGTAGGCCGCCGCGACGCCGGCGAACACCGCGGCGGTCGGCGGCTGCGCCTCCGCCATCCGCAGCGCCGACCGGGCCGCGAAGGCGGCGTAGAGCAGGAGCGCGGCCGCCAGCCCGCCGCGAACCGGGGCCGGAACGGCGCTCAGGGCGTGCAGCCGCTCCCCGAGGCAGGCGAGCAGGCACCCGGCCGCGAAGCCGAGCACCTCGCGCTCGCCGAGATGGGCCGCCTCGGCCCGCATCGCCTCGCCCCACTCGCGCCGCGCCGCCGGCAGCACGGCGGCGCCGGCCTCCAGCAGCATCGAGGCGACCCGTCGGCGCAGCCCGCTCATGCGCATCCCTCCGCGGTTCCGGCGACCGGTGCGCGCTCGGCCAGGAGGTCGCGCTTCGCCAAGAGGTCGCGCCCGAAGGCTGCGCCGGTTGCGGTCAGCCGATAGGCGTGACGCGGCGGACGCGACGGTGCCGCAGCCTCTTCCCACCGCGCGTCGAGGTAGCCCGCCTCGTGCAGCCGCATCAGGAGCGGGTAGAGCGTGCCCGAGGCGAGCCCGGTGCGGCGCGAGAGGTCGTACCCGTGCTGCCACCCCGCCGCGTCCTCCGCGAGGGCGGCGAACACCAGGGCGGCTTGCGGCGAGGAATGGCGACGGCGCGGCATGCACAAACTCTACATAGGTAGACTTTTTCGCGCAAGCGCTTTTCCGTGCAGCCGCCGCCCGCCGCGGCTCAGTAGGTCGCCCGCCCGCCCGAGACGTCGAAGACGCCGCCCGTGCTGAAGGACGCCTCCTCGCTGGCCAGCCAGCAGATCAGGGCCGCGACCTCGTCGATGGTCCCGAACCGCCCGATCGGGATCTTCGAGAGCATGAAGTTGATGTGCTCCTCCGTCATCTGGTCGAAGATGGCGGTCTTCACGGCGGCCGGGGTGACGCAGTTGACCCGGATGTCGGTCTTTGCCAGTTCCTTGCCCAGGGACTTGGTGAGCCCGATCACCGCGGCCTTCGAGGCGCTGTAGGCGGAGGCGTTCTGGTTGCCTTCCTTGCCGGCGATCGAGGCGACGTTGACGATCCGCCCGTAACCGGTTTTTTCCAGAACCGGGATCGCGGCCCGGTTGCAATAGAACAGGCCGTGGACGTTGACGTCGAAGACCTGCTTCCAGGCCTCGGTCGGGTAGTCGCGCACCGGGCCGTTGGGGCCGGTGATGCCGGCGCTGCAGACCAGCACGTCGAGGCCGCCGAGGGCCGCGACGCTCGCCTGCATGGCGGCCTCGACCCGGGCCGGGTCACTGATGTCGAGCCCCTGGACGTCGGCGGCGCCGGATTCGGTCTTGGCGCGGGCGAGCGCCTCCGCGTTCACGTCCCAGAGGCTGACCGCGGCCCCCTCGGCCGCGAGGCGCGCCGCGACCGTGAGGCCGATGCCGGAGGCGCCGCCCGTGACGATGGCGCGGCGGTTGCCGAAGCGGTTCGCGAAGGTCATGGCTCAGCCCTCCTGCCGCCGCCAGGCCACCACCTCTTGGCGCTGCTCGCCGAGCTTGGCGATGCCGAGGGTCATGACGTCGCCGGGCTTCAGGAAGACGGGCGCGGGCTTGACGCCCATGCCGACGCCGGGCGGGGTGCCGGTGGTGATGATGTCGCCGGGCATCAGGGTCATGAAGCGGCTGACGTAGGACACGATCTCGGCGCAGCCGAAGATCATCGTGCGCGTGTTGCCGGTCTGCATGCGCCGGCCGTTGAGGTCGAGCCACATGTCGAGATCCTGCGGGTCGCCGACCTCGTCGGCCGTCACCAGCCAGGGTCCGACCGGCCCGAAGGTATCGCAGCCCTTGCCCTTGTCCCAGGTGCCGCCGCGCTCGATCTGGAATTCGCGCTCGCTGACGTCGTTGACGAGGCAGTAGCCGGCCACGTGCCCGAGCGCCTCCGCCTCCTCGACGTAGGCCGCGCGCCGCCCGATCACGATCCCGAGTTCGACCTCCCAGTCGCCCTTCCGGGAATCGCGCGGCAGCATCACCGGGTCGTTCGGCCCGCTGAGCGACGAGATCGCCTTGGTGAAGACCACGGGCTCGCTCGGGATCGGCAGGTTCGATTCGGCCGCGTGGTCGGCGTAGTTGAGGCCGATGGCGATGAACTTGCCCACCCCGGCGACCGGCACGCCCATCCGCGGCGTCCCCTCGACGAGGGGCAGGGAGGCCGGGTCGAGCCGCGCCAGGGCGGCGAGGCTCTCCGGCGCCAGCGCGTCGGGGCCGAGGTCGGGCAGGTGGGCCGAGAGGTCGCGGATGCGGCCCTCCGCATCGAGGAGGCCGGGCCGTTCGCGGCCCGCCGGGCCGTATCGCAAGAGCTTCATGTCGGAGGATCCTGGTGGCTGGACGGGGTGGCGGCCGGCGGGCACGCCCGCCGGCACAGGCGGGCATGCCCGCCGGCACGAATGGGCGCGCCGATCAGCCCGCGCGGGGCGGGGACGTCGGAATCACGGCCGTGGGATGGGCGGGGTCATCTTCATCCTCCCGGGCCGCCGCTGGCGGGCGCCCCGAAGATCCCATATGTTGGGATCATGTTCTTGTATGTGGGACGATAGCCGCATGAGCGCGAAGGCGTCAACAACGGGGCGGGAGCCCGCAGCGGGCAGCCAGACGCTGCTGCGCGGCCTCGACCTCCTGGAGGCGGTGGCGGCGGGGGCGACGGACCTCGCGGCCCTCTCGGCGGTCCTCGGCACCCCGCGCAGCACGACGCACCGGCTCGCCGCGGCCCTGGCCGAGCGGCGCTACCTCAACTTCGTGCCGCGCGAGGGCTACAGCCTGGGGCCGAAGCTGCTCGAACTCGGCTTTTGCGCCCAGCACGCGGTGGCGCTCACCCGCGTGGCCCGGCCCCATCTCGACCGTCTCTCGGCGGTGTGCGAGGACACGATCCATCTCGGCGTCCTCGACGGGGAATGGACGCTCTACCTCGACAAGATCCCGGGCCGGCGGCGCATCGAGGTGAGCTCGCGGGTCGGCGAGCGCCAGCCGGTCTGGTCGACGGGCATCGGCAAGGCGCTGATCCTCGACCTGGGCGAGGCGGGCTGGCGCCGCTTCTACGCGGTGGGCGAGGCCCGCGGCGCCGGCCGGGCGCGCGACCTCGAGGGCTGGCTCGACCGCATGCGCGCCTATGCCCGGCGCGGCGTCGCCTTCGACCGCGAGGAGAACGAGCCCGAGGTCCGCTGCGTGGCGGCCCCGATCCGGGACGCGAGCGGCGCCATCGTGGCGGCCTTCAGCGTGACCAGCACGGTCCAGTACATGGACGAGGCGCGGATGGAGCGCCTCGCCGACGAGGTCACGCGCCGGGCGGGGGAGATCAGCCGGGCGCTGGGCTGGCCGGGACGGCCGTGAGCGACGCCGCGCGCAGCCGGCCCGCCGTCGCCCTGCTCCGGGATCGGCTTCCTGTTCGTGGACGGCAACACGCTCGCAGTCGCCAAGCGCTGATTGGGCCGGCGTCGAGCCCCTACAGCTCCAGTTCGACCGTCACCGGCACGTGGTCGGAGGGGCGTTCCCAGGCCCGGGTGTGCCGCGCCGCCGTCACGGCGCGCACGCTGCCGGCGAGGTCGGGCGTGACCCAGATGTGGTCGAGGCGGCGGCCCTTGTCGGCGGCGGCCCAGTCAGGGGAGCGGTAGCTCCACCACGTGTAGATCTTCTCCGGCTCGGGCCGCAGGTGCCGCATCGTGTCGATCCAGCCGGCCTCGCCCCGCAGGGTCTCCAGGCGCTCGGTCTCGACGGGCGTGTGGCTCACCACGTCGAGGAGCTGCCGGTGCGACCAGACATCGTGTTCGAGCGGCGCCACGTTGAGGTCGCCGACGAGGATCGCGGGGCCGCGCGGGCGCCTGTCCCCCCAGGCGCGCAGTTCGTCCATGAAGGCGAGCTTGTGCGCGAACTTGTCGTTGAGGGCCGGGTCCGGCACGTCGCCGCCCGCCGGGACGTAAAAATCGTGCAGCACGATGCCGGCCGCCGCCCCCGCCTCGGGTCCCAGCACCGCCGCGATGTGGCGCGCGTCCCGGCGCTCGCAAAAGTCGATCCGCTCCTCGCGGACGAGCGGCAGGCGCGACAGGATGGCGACGCCGTTGTAGCCCTTCTGCCCGGCGAAGACGACGTGCGGGTAGCCGAAGCCCTGCAGTTCCTTCAGGGGGAAGCGGTCGTCCGGGCACTTGGTCTCCTGCAGGCACAGCACGTCGGGCCGCGCCTCGTCGAGGAAGCGGCGCACGAGGTCGATGCGCAGGCGGACGGAGTTGATGTTCCAGGTCGAGACGGTGAGGCGCACCGGAGCAATCTTCTGGCGAGGGAGGGCGGGGGTCAGCGCGCCGGGGATTGCTGGCGCATGCGCTGCTCCAGTTCCTTGTCCTCGGCCCGGCCGTAGTTGATGACGAACATCATGCCGTCGATCGGCCGGCCGCGCTGCAGGTTGGAGAGCACGACGGTGGTCTGGTAGCCCTGCGGGTCGGTGATCCGCCACTGGCCCAGGGTCTTCATCGCCTCGTCGAAGGTGAGGACGATGCGGGAGGTGCCGCCCAGCGTCGAGCGGTCCTCCAGGCTGATGCGCACGCCGCCCGGATCGGCCGCCACGTCCGTCACCGTGAGGTCGCGGGCGAGGTCGATCTTGTCGCGCAGCAGGAATTTCAGCGGCGTCTGCGAGATGAAGTAGAGGTCCTGGGTCGCGAGCTTGCGGTCGCGCACCGCCACCGAGGTGCCGTCGGCGACGACTTCGAGCGGGGAGGGCTGGTCGTAGTCGAAGCGCAGCCGCCCGGGCTTGGCGAGGTAGAGCTTGCCGCCGATCCTGCGCCCGTCCGCGCCGATCTGGACGAAGCCGCCGGTGAGCGTCGAGACGTTGTTGAAGTAGGCGTTGGCGCGCTCGATCACCGCGGCCGGGTTGGTCGGGTCGACGGCCGCCGGGGTGGTGACGGCCGCGACCTGCTGGGGCGGGGCCGCGGCGGGCGCGGGCGCGGCCTCGGCGGTCTCGACCGGGGCGCGGGACCCGCCGAGGGCGGCGGGCCGGCGGGGCGGCAGGGGGGGGCGCGCGGACGAGCTCGAGGCCGCTCCCGCCGGCGCGCCGGCCGGGGCCGCCTCGGGCACCGGCGCGGGGGCCGGGTCCTTGCGGCCGAACAGGCCGTCGAGGAAGGAGGTCACCTGGGCCTGGGCGGGCGGGGCGCCGAGCGCGCCCGCGACGCAGAGAAAAGCCGCGAGGACGGGGAGCGGGCCGGGACGGGTGCGACGGCCGGTCATCGGCGAGGGCCTCCGTGGGAGCGGATCGCGGGGCAGGTCGGTCCGCCGGACCGCGTGCGCCGCGGCGGACGAGCCGGCGTTAGAGCCGGCCCCTGTGGCGAATATGCGACTGGGCGCGCGCCGCGCGCGGGAGGCAGGCTCATGCCTCCTCGCCCATACCGGCACCGGCACCGCCGGCCGCGGCCTCGACCAGGATCTCGCGCTTGCCGGCGTGGTTGGCGGGGCCGACGATGCCCTCGCGCTCCATCCGCTCCATCAGCGAGGCCGCCCGGTTGTAGCCGATCTGCAGCCGCCGCTGGATGTAGCTCGTCGACGCCTTCTTGTCCCGCAGCACCACCGCCACCGCCTGCTCGTAGAGATCCGCCGCCGGCTCGGCGAAGTTGCCCTGGTCGAAGACCGGCGCATCGGCGGCGGCCTCGGCCGCCTCCTCCTCGTCGGCCGTGACCGCGTCGAGATAAGCCGGGCGCCCCTGCGTCTTGAGGTGGGCGACCACGCTCTCGACCTCGGCGTCCGAGCAGAACGGGCCGTGCACGCGCGTGGTGCGCCCGCCGCCGGCCATGAACAGCATGTCGCCCTGGCCCAGCAGCTGCTCGGCCCCCATCTCGCCGAGAATCGTCCGCGAGTCGATCTTGCTCGTCACCTGGAAGGAGATCCGGGTCGGGAAGTTCGCCTTGATCGTCCCGGTGATCACGTCCACCGAGGGACGCTGGGTCGCCATGATCAGGTGGATGCCCGCCGCGCGGGCCATCTGCGCCAGGCGCTGGATCGCCCCCTCGATGTCCTTGCCGGCCACCATCATCAGGTCGGCCATCTCGTCCACGATGATCACGATGTACGGCAGGGCCGTGAGGTCCATCACCTCGTCCTCGTACACCGCCTCCCCCGTCTCCCGGTCGAACCCCGTCTGCACGGTGCGGATGATCACCTCGTCCCGCTCGCGCGCCTCCGCCACCCGCGCGTTGAACC
>NZ_JBKIBX010000039.1:0-25101 GCF_046557895.1 Methylobacterium oryzisoli
CCGAGGACAGAATCACAGCCCCTTCCGCACCGCCACCCAGCGTGAGTCGGGCTCAGCGAGACTTGGTATCAGTCCCGGACAAGGCGGCTGGCTCGGAGCCATATCTGACCCGCATATCGGACCAGCGCTCAAGCTGATTCACGCACAACCGGAGCGACCCTGGACCCTGAGCGACCTTGGCCGCCGCGTGGGGCTCGGCCGCTCGGCCTTTTCGGCGCGCTTCACCAAGCTCGTCGGTCAATCCATGCACCGTTATGTGATCAAACGCCGGATGGCGGAAGCGGCATTCCTGCTGGAAACCAGCGATGATCCCATCGCACGCATTGCCAGCCAAGTCGGTTACGAAACCGCGGCGGCGTTCTCCAAGCTATTCCAACGGCATCACGATGTATCACCTGGCCGGTACCGAGCAACTCGACGCTCTGACCGCAACGTGAGGCAAGGGGACGTTCAGCAGGCAGAAGCCGCCGATTGACCTTGGCCGGATGAAGATCATGGAGCATTGTCATCAAGGTGCGCACAGAACGGCGTCCTGCCCCTGCTCCGGCAGGACGCCATCCCGGCGATCGCGGAATGCCGAGCGCGTCTCAGGCGGACGCGCGGTACCGCTCGGCAGCGCGGGACTGTGCGAAATTGGGCACCATTGCGATGCGAGCGGCCTCGAAGGCGCTCCATTGGCCGGCGTCGGGCAGCGGCGGGATGGTCACGCTCTCGCGCCGGTCGAAACCTGCGAGCGCCGCGTCGACCAGCTCGCCGACCTCCATCACGCCCTGCAGCGCGTTCACGTCGCGTCCGGAGCGCTTCCAGATCTCCGTCCGGGTGGCGGCCGGCAGGACGGCCTGGATGTAGATGCCCTTCGGGCCGAGCTCCTGTTGCAGCCCCTGGCTCAGGAACAGCACGAAGGCTTTGGTGGCCCCGTAGACCGCCATGCCGAACTCGGGTGCCAGACCGACGACAGAGCCGATGTTCACGATCGTGCCCGTCCCCGACTGCACGAAGCGCGGCGCGACGGCACTCGCGAGCCGCGTCGGCGCCGTGACGTTGAGCGCGACGAGCGCGGCGGCCGCAGCCGGATCCTGGTCGAGGAAGCCTCCGTGCCCGGCCACGCCGGCATTGTTCACCAGAACGCCGATGCGCCGATCCTCGCGCAACCGCGACTCGACCTGCACGAGGCCGGCCTCTGCAGTGAGGTCGGCGCGGAGGACGTCGACAACGACGCCAGTCTCGGCGCGCAACCGGTCAGCGAGCGCTGCGAGCCGCTCGGCATCGCGCGCGACGAGGACGAGGTCGTGCCCACGGCGGGCGAAGCGGTCTGCATAAGTGGCGCCGATGCCCGAGGAGGCGCCGGTGATCAGGATTGCGGGCTTGTCGCTCATGGTGTGAGGTCCCATCTGCCAAACATGACGATCATCATGTGGAATTAAACATGACGATCATCATGTTTGTGGTCAAGGCCGTTGCCGGCTTGCGGATGTGAGATTGCGCACGTGAAGGTCACTCGAGAGCAGGTTGCGGAGAACCGTCGCCGGATCCTGGCGGCCGCCGGCCGCCTCTTCCGCGAGCGCGGCTTCGACGCCGTGAGCGTGGCCGAGGTGATGCGCGCGGCCGGGCTCACCCACGGTGGCTTCTACGGCTACTTCCGGTCCAAGGACGATCTGATCGCGGCCGCCCTTGCCGAACTCGTGGTCGCGCCGCCTGTCGCACCTCTCGATCCGGGCCGTTACGCCGAGCAGTACCTCACGCCGACGCACCGGGACGACCGGGCGGGCGGTTGTCCGGTGGCAGCCCTCGGCGCGGAGTCGGTTCGGCAATCGCCGCAGATCCGCGCGGCGATGACGGAGGGGCTCCGCCGGCAGATTGAGCGGCTCGCTCAAGGCACGGGAGACGTGGATCCGGAGGCGGCGCGCCGGGCCGCGATCGGCCAGTGGTCCGCCCTGGTCGGCGCCCTGGTTCTGGCTCGCCTGAGCGATGACCCGGCGCTCTCTGAGGAGGTGCTCGGCGAGACACGGGCTTGGCTTGGTGGCCCTTCATCCTGAGCAGGACTGCACGCGCAAGACTTCAAATGCTCCGGGCCCACTGCGGCGCTGCCGAGCGGCAGATCGGGTGCCGAGAAGGTCGCAGGCCAAGTCATTTTGGAGAGATCTGCTTTGAGTACGGAGGCAATACGCTTGCGCCGCATATCTTGCCAGATTATTGGTATATGTCCGACGAAATTGGGCAGCCTTTAAATGAAACTTGTTTCGCAAGGTGATATTCTAATTTTTCTGATTTATGCTCTTTGACGTATTATACTGCATATATTCTGATTAATTAGAAATCATGAATAATAAATTATCGACAGACAGCGTGTGTGACATGTGAATATTGCTAGTTCGTAATCTAGCTGCGTTCGCCCATGCCTCTCCTTGAACACTTTGTGTGCGACACTCAGCGGGGCCCGTCCGGTCGAGCTGAATGGCAGGAGGCGGCCGCTGGCAGATCAGGCGATCATCTACAGGATCAAACGGGGTTGATATTTGCGGGCAATTACCCATAAATGGACCATGTGGGCGCCTTGCTGATACGGCGAAGCGTTCCAGTCACGGGCACTGGCGTCGGGCTGCGAGCCCGCTCACTCTCAGCAGGGAGGCCGTTGTGCGCTTGCTCGTCGTCGGGGCCGGCTCAACAGGCGGGTACATCGGTGGGCGGCTGGCTCAAGCCGGTCGCGATGTCACCTTCCTCGTCCGCCCTACGCGTGCCGAACAGCTCCGCCGAACCGGACTGAGGATCGTGAGCCCGCACGGGGACGCAACCATCGACCCGCAGCTTGCCACTGCTGACATCATAAAGACTCCCTTCGACGTCATTCTGCTGTCGATCAAGGGCTACCAGCTTGATGCAGCGCTAGACGATATGCGTCCAGCAGTCGGACCGCAGACGATGATTCTGCCCGTGCTGAACGGCATGCGGCACATGGAGATCCTGGCGCAGCGCTTCTCGCCTGAGAACTTGGTCGGTTGCGCGCTCAAGATCGCCACCATCCTCGACGATGAGGGCCGCGTGATCCAGCTCACGCCGCTCCAGGACCTTGCCTATGGCGAACTTGACGGGCGCACGACGCCCCGCATTCTGGCGCTGAACGACTTCGTGCAGGGGGGCGGTCTCGGGCTTCGCTTGTCCGGCGAGATCCGGCGCGAGATGTGGGAAAAGTGGATCCTGCTGGCATCTCTCGGAGCCGTCACCTGCATGATGCGCGGCTCCATCGGAGAGATCGAGGCAGCACCCGGCGGCACAGCTTTCGCCCTTGGGGTGCTCGACGAGACCATCGCAACCGTACGAGCCGTCGGCACCGGCCCTTCGGAGGCTTTCGTGTCGGCGGCGCGCGATCAGCTCACCGCGGTGGGTTCGCCGCTCACCTCGTCGATGTACCGGGATCTGCAGAAGGGACGGCCCGTCGAGGTCGAGAACATCATCGGCGACCTTGTGCGCTACGGCGTAGATGCGGGCACTGCCACGCCTCTGCTCGCGGCCGCGTACACGCACCTCACCGTCTACCAAGCCAAAGTCGTCAAGGCTTGAGGGGTACCTTGAGGGCCTCCGAGGGCGCTGAGTTCGCGCCGGAGAAAAGATCGACCATCGTGACCACGCGCATCATGGCCCGCAGCTCGGCCGCTGCGTCCTCGCCGAAGCTCGCCTGGAATCGATCCTCGGTGGTCTTCCAGAGTGGTCTCGCTGAGCTAAGGAGAGCGCCTCCTTGTTCCGTGAGCGCCACAACGCGCTTCCGGCCATCCTCCTCCGACGGGCGGATTGTCACGAGGCCGCGCTGCTGCAGTGGGCGGACGAGGTGACCGAGCGTGGAGCGGTCCATGACCAAGAGAGCCGCCAAGTCTTGGATAGGCAATGATCCATGCCGATCGATCTTGGCCAGGATCGAGTACTGGTTGAGGCCGAGGCCGGTCGGAGCCAGGGTCTCGTCATAGAGGCGTGTCAGATGCCGAGCGGCTTGCCGCACCGCGGAGCAGCTGCAGATCTCCGGCAGCACACTACTCATTCCCGCGTCTCCTGCGCGGCGCTGTCACATGACCGCTTGATCCAGAAAATGACGGCAATTGCCCGCAACGGCAATGGATTGAGGTCCGTGGGTTCCCCGGAGCGGCTAGCACATCAAAAAAGCCATGTCGGGAGAAGGACCCAACCCTGCCAGCTCGGGAGTCCGTCCTCGCTGATGTGCTTGACGCGAGCGCTCCGCGTAGCTGCGGATGTCAGGAAGATGTGTCCGGAAATCGACCGAAACCGGACATTCCTGACGCAGTCCTCAAGGGACCGCTTTGGGTCAGGAGTTCTCATTCGGCTATGCGCCACTTCCAGACCTTCACGCTCCGCTGGCCGAAGGTCTGCTCTTGGGAGAGAAGGAGACTTTCCGGCTCTCAGTCAGTTTGCCCCGGCGCGACGGCAGGTCCGTGGAACTGGCTTCCCCGATCAGGTGACATGCAGGCCGCAGGGGATCGATGCAAGCCTCGTCAGGCCCCTCCCTCGGCATACACCATCACCTCATCCGCGATGTCCGGCGGCCACCGCGACACGAACGTCCGGAGCGTTTCCAAGTCGCCCGCAAACAAGGCACGCGCGGCTTCCTCGAAGTCGGGCAAGTTGCCCGCCATCGTCGACATGAACCGATAGGCCGCCTCCGCGCGGGCCGTCGCCGCAGCGACGCTCGACTTCTGGGCGGCCTCGACGAGCTTGCGCAATGTGATGGATGCGCCCCCGGGCTGACGGGCGAGCCAGTCCCAGTGACGGGGAAGCAGCGTCACCTCGCGCGGGACAACGCCGAGCTTCGGGCGGCCGCGCTTCGGAGTAGGCGTTTCCGGCACAGGCTGCCCTGCAGCAATGTAGCGGTCGACCACCTCCTGCACGCTGCCGCGAAGGTCGAGATCGACGACTTCGGCGCTCCTGCGGTCGAACACCAGGATGGTCGCGTTCGGCTCCTGGTTCAGCGTCCGCCGGGCTGCTCCCGCGACCTCGCTCAAGCTGCCGGCGGCGATCCGTGCGGCTCCCGCAAACGCGATCACGCTCGGCTTGTTCTCGAACGCGCGGTTCTCAAAGATCATCGTCATCCCCCTTATTTACCCGGGCAAAATCCTGTGTCAATATCATCCGGGTATAAAGAGGGATGCGTCATGGATCGACAGGACCGCAAGGCCGCCATCGCGGCCTACAAGGAGCGCAAGCCGGCATGGGGCGTCTACGCGGTAATCTGCACGGCCACGGGTGAGGCTTGGGTCGGCCGGAGCCTGCACGTGGACAATCATCGTAACGGCCTTTGGTTCGCGGTTCGTCAGGGAAGCAGCCCGCACGCGTCGCTCCAGGCTGCATGGCTGGCCCACGGAGAACGGGAGTTCAGGTTCGAGGAGCTGGAACGTCTGCGCGAGGATTTCCCGGAATTTGCGCGACTGAGCGAGCTGAAGACACGGCAATCGCTCTGGTGTTCCAGGCTCCAGGCCTCGGCCTTGTGAGGACGGATGCCGGCCGGTAGATCGCGGGCATGACGTGGGACGATGTCGTGGCGCTCAGCCAGGGGTTGCCGGAGGTGGAGGTCTCGACCTCCTACGGTACGCCGGCCTTGAAGGTGTGCGGGAAGCTGGTGACCCGGCTCCGGCCCGAGGATGACAGCCTCGTGTTGCCGGACGTCCCCATACAGGAGCGCGAGATGCTGATCGAGACTAATCCGTGCATCTTCCACGTCACCCCGCACTACGACGGCTACGCCATCGTGCTGGCACGGCTGGCAGTCCTTGAGCCGGCGACGTTGCTGCCCTTCCTGCGACGCCGCTGGCGAGCCGTCGCACCGAAGCGGCTGGTCATCAGGTTCGACGCAACGCACGGTCGGCGCCTGGATGATCAGCTATAGGCCCACGGCAAGCGCGCAGCGGCCGCGGCAGAACCGCCGCCGAAGACGATCAAGAAACTTTCATGGACTTGGTTCACGATCCGGAACCTCTACTAAGGCCTGCCTCTCCAATGCGCGTTCTTCTCACAGGCTCGTCCGGCTGGCTCGGGCGCCACCTCGCGCCGCTGCTGCGCGCCGCGGGCCACGCGGTGACCGGGCTCGACGTGGCGCCAAGCGCGCAGACGCAGGTCCTGGGCTCCGTGGAGGACCGCGGCCTCGTGGATCGGACGTTCGCGGCGCATGGGATCGAGGCGGTGATCCACGCGGGCGCCCTGCACAAGCCGGATATCGCCCGCCATCCGGCCCAGCGCTTCGTCGACGTCAACGTAACCGGCACCCTGAACCTGCTGGAGGCGGCGGTTGCCGCTGGGCACGACCGCTTCGTGATGACCTCAACGACCTCGCTGATGATCAGCCGGGAGATCCGCGCCGAGACCGGCCCCGCCGCGATCTGGCTTGACGAAGCGTCGAGCCCGCTGGCGCCTCGCAACATCTACGGCGTGACGAAGCTCGCGGCGGAGGGCCTGTGCCGCGTCGCGCGGGCGGAGCACGGCTTGTCCTGCATCGTCCTGCGCACGGCCCGCTTTTTTCCCGAGGAGGACGACACCCACCGTCAGTTGTCTGGAGAGAACCTGAAGGCCAACGAGTTCCTGCACCGGCGGCTGGCGGTGGAGGATGCGGCGCGCGTCCACGTGCTGGCGCTGGAAAGGGCGCCGGCACTCGGCTTCGAGACCTTCGCGATCTCGGCGCCGACCCCGTTCCGGCGAGCGGAGGCCGAGATGCTGAAGCGCGACGCCGTCTCGGTGATCCGCGCGCACTTCCCCGAAGTCGAGGATCTCTACCTGCGACGTGGCTGGCACCTGCCTGAGAGCATCGGCCGTGTCTACGATGCGGGGCGCGCCGCGCGTCTGCTTGGCTTCACCGCGGCGACGGATTTCGCGGCGGTGTTGCATGCCTTGCGCGAGGAGACGGCCCTCCCCTTCGCGCACGATCCAGCCTACACTTCACCTGCCTTGAAGTATTCCTGAGCAGAATGGGGAAGCGCACCAGCGGACGCAATTCATGTCCTATTGGCGCGGCTTGCTATTGAACAAAACTGCGTCGTAGTAAAATGGCTTAAACATATCTTATCGTTACTATTGATTATGTATAATCAACTGTCGGCGACTTATATGACAGCATCAATTCAGCCTGATTCACACTATGACGTTCGATCCCATGCGGTGGAAGATCCGATCGAGATTCAGGAGTTCGCGCGCCGTTTGGACGGCTGCGCGCTACTTCCGGTCTTTGCCACTCATCCGGCGAGTGGTCCTCTGGCTCAGCGCCCATCGTTGCCATCGCATCGTCGCGAAAGGCATCTCGGAACTGGCCAGCTCTTTGGCGCTCATCGCCTGGTTTGGCGCTCAGCGTTGAACCGTGCACGGTAGGCCGCCGGGCTGATCCCGGTCACCTTTCGGAAGTTCGATCTGAACGTGACCGGTGATACGAAGCCGCTGGCCAACGCCACTTGGTCGACCGACGCGTCGCTCCTCTCCAGCAGTTCCTGCCCACGCCTGATCCGGGCTGTGAGGAACCACTGCAGCGGCGTGGTGCCGGTCTGCTCTTGAAAACGCCGCGCGAACGTACGCTCGCTCATACCTGCACGGGCCGCCATGGCCGCGATGTTCAGAGGTCGGTCGATATTCTCAAGCATCCAGTCAAGCAAAG
The DNA here is from genome assembly GCF_046557895.1 of Methylobacterium oryzisoli. Taxonomy (NCBI): domain Bacteria; kingdom Pseudomonadati; phylum Pseudomonadota; class Alphaproteobacteria; order Hyphomicrobiales; family Methylobacteriaceae; genus Methylobacterium; species Methylobacterium oryzisoli. The sequence continues at coordinate 7,637 of NZ_JBKIBX010000039.1, forward strand.
GCGCGAGGCTGACGTTCGTGCGGGGCGGTTCGTGGCGGATGAACTGAGCTTGTCCACCGTCGCGGTGGAGCGGAGCGACCGCAAGCCGAGCGGCATGCGCGGCTGCCGTCTGCCCGATGTCGCGCCGTACGAGGTGCAGGCACATGTCCAAACCCGCTGAAGCGCCGGCCGACGTGATGATGCGCCCCTCGTCGATGTAGAGGGTGTTCGGATCCACGTCGATGGCAGGGTAGCGTTCGGCGAGGTGACCCGCACCAAGCCAGTGAGTAGTGGCGCGCCGTCCGTCCAGCAGACCGGTTGCCGCGAGCACGAAGGCCCCAGAACAGATCGATGCGATCCGGGCGCCGGCTGCCCAGGCCTGCCTGATTGCATCCAGCACGACAGGTGCAACAGTCGCAGTTGGATCGTCGATGCCGGGGATGACGAGCGTGTCGACCGAAGGGAGCGCGTCCAGCTCGTAGGGCACCCGCAACTCAAACGGTCGCGCATGGACCTCTGGCACTTCGCCGCAGACCCGAACCTCATAGAAGGGCGCGCCATCGGCGCCTTGGGCTCGGCCGAAAACTTCACAGGGGATCGAGAGGTCGAATGGTACGACCCCATGCAACGCCAGCACGCCGACAACGTGAGCCATGCCACCTCGGCCTTCTGCCTCCCGCCAATCCTACAGGGGTGAGCGATTGGCAGAAAGCGATCGATAGACGTCGTTTCCGCCGCTCACGCTGTTCCGATCTCCTCCCGTACGCCATCTCGGCATCGAACGCGGAGGTGACGCTTGGGTACGGATCGTTGGCAGGATGAATGGCTTCAAGGACCCGGCCAGCCGGAAAAGGTCGTCCCGACCGTTGAGCGTGCACAACTCGATCTCAGGCAGTTGCGGTGGCTCAGGATCGCTGCGGTGGCGGAAGCGACGACGCTGATACTGCTCATCGGGGTCGCAGTCCCGCTGAAACACCTGGGCGAGTGGCCGGCAGGAGTCCGCGTCCTCGGCCCGACCCATGGGTTCGCCTTCGTCGCCTACCTCTGGCTGGTGCTCCAGTCGTTCGGCGCCGGCCTCGTGTCGCGCGGCGAGGCAGGCCGGCTGGTCTTGGCAGCCTTCGTTCCTATGGCCGGCTTCCTCGCGGCCCATTTCCTCACCAGCCGTGCCGCAGCACCGCTTGACCGGAGACTGAGTCGATGACGCCCGCGGACGCCTATCCATGGCTGAAGGCGCTGCACGTCGCGTGCGCGCTGCTGTTCGTTGGCGGGCTTGTTGCCAGTAGTCTGATCCTTGTCGCAGGACGGGGAGCGGCTGACCGAACCGCTGCACTGACGCTGATTCTGAGGCGATGGGATCGAGCGGTCACGGTGCCTGCCATGCTGGGCGTGTGGGCCTTCGGCATCGGGCTTGCGGTCTCGGGTGGCTGGTTCTCCTACAGCTGGCTCCAGGCGAAGCTGGTTCTCGTCGTCCTGCTGTCTGCCATTCACGGCCTGCAGTCAGGCCAGATCCGGCGTCTCGCCACAGGGCATGACATCAAGCCGCTGCGTGTATCAGCGCTCGTCGTCCCGACAGTGATCGCCATAGCCATTCTTGCCGTGATCAAATCTTGAGTGGAGCGATGAACAAGTGAGATTCGTTTTGACATGCCGTTCGGCTCTGGACCATCGAATCTCTTCCAGACAATCAAAATTCGATGGGATGGCGTGAATGCACGAAGTAAAAGGGGGAGGAGCGCTACCAGTACTTCCTTTGAGTCAAAAGCCTCCGCCTGCCTTGTTCGGCTATGAGTCACTTCCGGACCATCAATGATGGCCGTCGGAATGGCCGCTTGCCACTCGAAAGCTGCCCTTTCCGAAGCTACGCATAGCGCGTCTAGCTCTCAGGTTGTTGGCGCATAAGAGCGGCGAATAGAACCAGGGCCCCTCAGCGCATCCCCATTATCACCAGAGCTTCGGCCGACACAAGATAATGGTCGGGTATGGTGTAGAGTCGACTTCCTGGCTCCGCGAGGAACGCAGATGGCTCGTCCACTCTCCGGCACGTCTATGACCTGCAGCTTGGCCGTTGCGACGGTTGGGCGCGTAGCCGACCGATCTGCACTCGCATTCTCTTTTGTCATGCCCGTCTCGACGCGCAAAGTTTGTATTTTTTCCTGAACATAAAGCATTCGTGCCGTCGATCATGGAAGTAAGAGAAGGGGCAGGGGGCTCGGTCCCAGAGTTGATCGCCGCTAAAACTGGCAGGAGAACGGTATGCTTCACGGCGACGACCAGGAGTGGTTGGAGGCTGACGAACTTGGGGGCTTCGCGTCCGGGACCGTGTCGGGCTTGCGCACGCGGCGCTACCATGCCCTGCTCCTGACGGCGACGCGGCCGCCATCCGGTCGTGTCGTCCTGGTGAACGGCCTCGAAGCCTGGGTCGAGACTGCGACGGGCTCGGTGCCGATCACGAGCCAGCGCTACACGCCCGGCATGGTGTATCCGGACGGCTATCAGCACTGCGTCGCATTCTCGCGGGCGCCCTGGCCCACCTGGATCTACGCGCTGCAAGATGGCACGAGGCTTGTACACGAGGCGTTCGTGGCGCCAGATACCTGCGAGACTGTTCTCTTCTGGCGTCAGGAAACGGGAGTTGGCCCGTGCCGCCTGACGGTCCGTCCCCTTCTCTCCGGCCGGGACTATCACGCACTTCATCACGAGAATCCGGCCTTCCGATTCACGGCCACCGTCCAGGGTGGCAACGTGGCTTGGCGGCCGTATCCGGATCAGCCTGCTGTCGCCGCTCTCACGAACGGCCGCTACCGGGACGACCCACAATGGTACCGGAACTTCCTGTACTCGGCAGAGCAGGCACGCGGCCTCGACTGCGTGGAGGATCTCGCCTCGCCAGGGATCTTCACGTTCGACCTCGATGCGGCTCCGGCGGTGATGGTGCTGCGGACCGGCGACGGCCTGTCGGTCCGTCCCGCCGCTTACGCCGAGGCTTTGCGCGCAGACGAGCTCACCCGACGCAGGGCCGATCCACTGGATCTCGCGGCCCGGGCTTACCGCGTCGATCGGCGCGAGGGCCGCACGCTCATCGCAGGATTTCCCTGGTTCACCGATTGGGGCCGCGACACCTTCATCAGCATGCGCGGGCTCGTGATCGGCCTGGATCTCCTCGACGAGGCGGAACTGATCCTCACCGCCTGGGCCGAGGCAGTGAGCGAGGGCATGCTGCCCAACCGCTTTCCGGACGGGGACGCGCCACCCGAATACAACGCGGTCGATGCCTCGCTCTGGTACATCGTCGCGGTGCACGAATTCCTGGAGCGGTGTGCCGCGACGAGCCGGACCGTTGCCCCGGTGCGGCGCGATGTGCTCCGGGACGCGTGCGTCGCCATACTCGAGGGCTACACCTCGGGCACGCGGTACGGCATCGCGTGCGACGCCGACGGCCTGCTGCGCGCCGGCGTTCGGGGCGTGCAGCTCACCTGGATGGATGCCAAGGTCGAGGACCGGGTCATCACGCCGCGCATCGGCAAGCCGGTCGAGGTCCAGGCGCTGTGGATCAATGGCCTGCGCATCGCCGCTCAGCACGGCTGGGGGGAACCATGGCGTGCCATGGCGGACAAGGCTGCATCGGCCTTCCTCGCACGGTTTCCTGCGCCCGAGGGCGGCCTCTACGACGTGGTGGATGTCGACCATGAGCCCGGGGCGGTCGATGCCCGCGTGAGGCCCAACCAGATTCTCGCTGTCGGCGGTCTGCCCTTCGCTGTGCTGACAGGCGCGCCGGCACGCCGGGTCGTCGACCACGTCGAGGCATCCCTTCTGACTCCACTCGGGCTCCGTTCGTTGGCGCCGAACGAGCCGGGCTATTGCGGGCAGTACCGCGGTGTCGCGCGTGCGCGGGACGGCGCCTACCATCAGGGAACGGTCTGGCCCTGGCTGATCGGCTCCTTCGTCGATGGGTGGCTCGCCGTGCGAGGTCGGACCGAAGTCGCCCGCGAGGAGGGGCGGAGGCGCTTTCTCGCCCCGCTCCTCACGCACCTCGATGTGGCCGGGCTCGGCCACATCTCCGAAGTAGCGGATGGAGACTTTCCGCACGCGCCCGGCGGATGCCCCTTCCAGGCGTGGTCGCTCGGGGAACTGCGGCGGCTCCAAGGGATGCTGGGCAGCCCGGATCAGGGAGGCTGATGATGGATGATGAAGCGGCTGGTCCCCACCTCCTCGCCACCGCTGAGGGACACCGCCTCCTCGCCGCGGACGGCCAGGGCTGGCGGCGCTGGGGACCATATCTCAGCGAGCGGCAATGGGGCACCGTGCGGGAAGATTACAGCCCCGGCGGTACGGCATGGTCGTACCTGCCCCACGACCATGCCCGCTCGCGCGCCTACCGCTGGGGTGAGGATGGCATCGCCGGGTTCAGCGACGACCGCCAGCGCTGGTGCCTCGGGCTCGCCCTCTGGAACGGCCGCGATCCCATCCTCAAGGAGCGGATGTTCGGGCTCACCAACGACGAAGGCAACCACGGCGAGGACGTCAAGGAACTCTACTGGTTTCTCGACGGCACCCCGACCCACTCCTACATGCGGATGCTCTACAGGTATCCGCAGGCTGCCTATCCGTACGCGGATCTCGTGGCGGAGAACGGACGCCGGAAGGGGCGCAACCAGCCGGAATACGAACTCGCCGACACGGGCATATTCGCCGAGCACCGCTACTTCGACGTTGGCGTCGAATACGCCAAGGCAGCTCCCGACGACATCCTGATGCGGATCACTATCGAGAACCGTGGACCGGAGGCTGCGGATCTCCATGTCCTGACGCAGCTCTGGGCGCGCAATACGTGGTCCTGGACGCGAGGCGCCGCGCGTCCGCTCCTGCGGGCCGTGGCCGGCGGCGCCGTCGTCGCGGAGCACCCGCACCAGCCGACCATGCGCTTCATGCCACTCCAGGGGGCGGAGCTCGTCTTCTGCGAGAACGAGACCAACATGCGGCGCCTCTACGGGATTGAGGCGCCCGGCCCCTTCAAGGACGCCTTCCACGACTACGTGATCGGCGGGCGCCGCGACGCCGTGAGTCCCCTTGGCGAGGGCACCAAATGTGCGGCGCTCCATCGGGTGAGCGTCCCCCCGGGCGAATCGATCGTCCTTCGGTTCCGCTTCGCGGCCGCGGAGGAGGCCGCCGCACCGGCAGCAGCTGCCTTCGATGCCGTGCTGGCCGAGCGCAAGAAGGAAGCGGACGACTTCTACGCCGCGCTCCAGCGCGACATCACGTGTCCGGATGCTCGGGCCGTCCAGCGGCAGGCACTGGCCGGGATGCTCTGGTCGAAGCAGTTCTACCACTTCGACATCCGCCGCTGGCTATCGGGCGATCCCGCCCAGCCGAGTCCGCCCGAGAGCCGTCGCCATGGCCGCGACAGCGAGTGGCCGCACCTGAACAACGCGGACGTCATCTCGATGCCGGATACGTGGGAGTATCCCTGGTACGCGGCCTGGGACCTCGCCTTTCACTGCGTGACCTTCGCTCTCATCGACCCCGCCTTCGCCAAGAGCCAGCTCCTCCTGCTCACGCGCGAGTGGTACATGCACCCGAACGGGCAGCTGCCCGCCTACGAGTGGGCTTTCGGCGACGTGAACCCGCCCGTCCACGCCTGGGCGGCGTGGCGCGTGTATCAGATGGACCGCACGCTCACCGGCCGCGCCGACCGGGTCTTCTTGGAGCGTGTGTTCCACAAGCTCATGCTGAACTTCACTTGGTGGGTAAATCGAAAAGACGCCGAAGGGCGCAACGTTTTCCAGGGTGGCTTTCTCGGTCTCGACAATATCGGGGTCTTCGACCGGTCTGCGCCGCTGCCGACCGGCGGCTTCATCAACCAAGCCGACGGCACCGCTTGGATGGCGATGTACACGCTGAATCTGATGCGCATCGCCCTTGAACTGGCGCAGGACAACCACGTCTACGAGGATATTGCCACCAAATTCTTCGAGCATTTCCTGTTCATCGCGGGCGCCATGACCAGCGTGGGCGAGGACGGGATCGGGCTGTGGGACGAGCAGGACGCCTTCTACTACGACGTGCTCAAGCTGCCGAACGGCAGCTGCGTGCCCCTGCGGGTGCGGTCTCTGGTCGGTCTGATCCCCCTCTGTGCCGTCGAGGTACTCGACAGCGAGACGCTGGAGCGCTTTCCCGGCTTCGCAGCCCGCACGCGCTGGATGCTGACGCACCGGCCCGATCTCGCCGCGCTGGTCTCGCGCTGGACGGAGCCCGGACACGGCAACCGCCTGCTCCTCTCGCTCCTGCGCCGCCACCGCATGAAGGCGCTCCTGCGTCGCATGCTCGACGAGGCGGAGTTCCTCTCGGACTATGGGATCCGCTCGGTATCGAAGGCGCATGCCGCCGCTCCCTTCGTTATCGCTCACGACGGCACACGCTTCATCGTCGATTACGAGCCCGGCGAATCGACCTCGAACGTCTTCGGCGGCAATTCGAACTGGCGCGGCCCGATCTGGATGCCGATCAACTACATGCTCGTGGAGGCGCTCTACGAGTTCGAACGCTTCTATGGCTCGGAGTTCAGGGTGGAGTGTCCGGCCGGGTCGGGCCGCTTCCTGTCGCTCTCGGAGGTCGCGGCGGAACTCTCCCGGCGTCTGGGACGCCTGTTCTTGCAAGGTCCGGACGGGCGACGTCCCGTGCTGGGGAACGATCCGCTGGTGCGGGACGACCCGCATTGGCGTGATCTCGTCCTGTTCCACGAGTTCTTCCACGGCGACACCGGACGCGGGCTCGGCGCCGCACACCAGACCGGCTGGACGGGTCTCGTAGCCTTGCTGCTGCAGCCACGCCTGCACACCAGGGATGCCGTCGTGCCTGCCGCCCGTGCGCCCGAGGCGGCCGCGCCAGAAGCTGTCAACTGACAGATCCCCTGCGCTCCGCAGGATCAGCCCGTCCCCTTGTCGGACAATGGCGAAGTCCGAAACTGGATCATGATCTGCACGCAGGGCGTCTCGCCGATCTGGCCGGAGCGGTGACCCTTGCCGTCCCTCGTGCCCTGGTCGCACCCGAAATGGATGTCGCCCGGCCCCATCTCGACGCGCTGGCCGGACTGCGTCTCGAGGAACCAGCGACCTGAGAGCGGGACCACCCACTGAGGTCTGGGGCTCTCGTGCCACTCGCCGACCCAGCCCTTGGGCAGAATGTTGAACTTCACCGCCTCGACCTCGCCCGGGAAGTCTCGCATCCATTGCGGAGCCGCGCCGCCGCCGACGCTCTGCAGCTCAAAGCCGGTGAGGTCCTGCCGGACGAGGCGGCTGAGCCCGTCGGGGCCGGTCGACATCAGGTAGTAGGGCGCGGCCGGTGGCCGGTTCGGATCGATCCCGTCGTTGCCGGGATCGGGGGTCAGCGGCGGCAGCGTATCAGGCATGGAGGGGCTCCCGCGGGTCAGTGTGATCGAAGAGACGAGGCGGCGGGATCACGTCGCTCGCGCCCATCCGGTCGATCAGGTGGTCGGCGACGCGCAACGCGTTCGCGATGATGGTCAGCGTCGGGTTCACGGCCCCGATCGACGGGAAGAAACTGGCATCCGTGACGTAGAGATTGTCGATCTCGTGCGCCTTGCAGGTGAGGTCCAGCACGGAGGTCGCCGGATCCTCCCCGAAGCGCAGCGTGCCGGCTTGGTGCGAGGTGCCGCCGATCGGCACGTTCTGACCGAGATAGAGCGTGCGGTCGATCAGGTGCGGGTGGATGCCGACCTGATCGAGCATGGACTGCAGCTTGCGCCGCAGGCGCTTGTGCGCTTCGAGATTGGTCTCGGTCAGGTCGAGGTGGACCTCGCCGCCTCGGTAGTAGACTCGGTTCTGCGGCAGCGGCACGTCCTCAGAGGTGAGCCAGAAATCGACCGAGTGCTTGGCGAACCAATCGAACGGTGCCTGGGGGAACCATTGCAGGAAGCGCGGCAGGCCCTCGCCCTCGATCTGCGCCCCATCAGACTTGCCGACCATCTGAATGTGGCCGAGGGGAAAGACGTAATCCCCGCCCGGATCGCCGAAGTAGAAGTCGTTGAGGCCGAGGGTCTTCTGGAACCGGGTCGGATTCGGGGTGCGTGAGATCGCGAGGACGATCGAGTTGTTGTGGCGCACGTAGTTGCGCCCGACGAGCCCCGAGCCGTTGGCGAGCCCGTCCGGGTGACGGTCGGTGGCCGAGCGCAGCATCAGGAGCGCCGAGGACAGCGCCCCGCAGGCAACGACGATGAGGTCGGCCCGTGCCTCGAAGGGCTGCCCGTCGCGGGTGCCGGCGATGCCTGTAACTCTCCCGCCGCCCGCATCGGTCACCAGCCGCTCGACGTACGCATTCGTGGCGAGCGTGAGGTTGGGGCAGTCGCGCAGCGCCGGGTCGACGCAGATCACCTGCGCATCCGCCTTGCCGTTCGTCGGGCAGGGATAGCCGTCGAAGGCCTCGCAGCGGATACAGGGCGAGTTCGGCAGCGCACGGGCATCCCGCTCGTTGAGGCGTATGCCCACCGGCAGGTGGAAAGGCCGGTGCCCGAGGCCTTTGAGGCCGTCGAACAGCTGCTGGATGCGCGGCTCGTGGTCGAGAGGCGGGTAGGCGTAGGGCTTGCGGGACGGCGGCTCGGTCGGGTCTTCGCCGCGCAGGCCGTGCACGTGGTAGAGCTCCTCTGCCGCCTGATAGTAGGGCTCGAACACGTCGTAGCCGAGGGGCCACGCCGGAGAGATGCCGTCCTGGTGGCGGATCTCCTGGAAATCCCGCTCGCGCAGGCGGAACAGCACCGCACCGTAGACCTTGCTGTTGCCGCCGACACAGTAATGCAGGCCGGGATGGAACGCGGTCCCGTTCGCGCCGTGCCACGTCTCCTTGGCTTGGTAGAGCGCGTCGATGAAGACGGCGCGGGTGTCCCAGTTCTGGATCGTGCGCGGCAGGTAGTCGCCGCGCTCGACGAGCAGGATGCGTTTGCCCGTCTGCGCGAGCCGCCACGCCATCGTGCCCCCGCCCGGCCCGGAGCCGACGATGATGATGTCGTAGTGCTCGCCGCCCATCGATGCCTCCCGCGCGAGGTCTGGCCTTCAAGCTAGGGGCGGAAGCGGCGCCGCACAGAGCGGACGTGCCCCGCACCGCTTGCCTCCCCGGCCGCGGGCGCTAGCATCGCGGGTGCTGGGAACGGATCAGGGCGGATGCATGACGACGCTGAGCCTCATCATCGCTGCCGGTATCCGCTGCCTGCTGGTGATCCTCTTCCTGCCCTTCAGCGCCCTCGACAAGGTGTTGAACTTCCGCGGTGCAGTGGGGCAGGCAGCCGAGGTGGCGCCGACGCGCGGAGTTGCCACCGCCCTGATCTGCGTGGGCGTCTTCGTCGAGGTGGTGATGTCGCTCGGCATCATCACCGGCATCGCCGATCGGCTCGCGGCCTTCGTGATGGCGGGCTACTGCGGCACCACCGCGCTCCTGTGGAAGCGATTCTGGCAGCCGGGCGACTTCTTCGTTGCCGGGCCGAGCAAGGCGCGCGAGCTGTTCTGGGATTTCCTGAAGAATTTTTCCCTCGCGGCCGGCTTCCTTCTCGTCACGTTCGGTACCACCGCCGATTCCATCGAGGCGTTCCTGGCGGATCCGACCGCCTCCTCGAATCCATACCGCGTGGGGGTGCCCGTGCGATGAGCGAGTACACGGTCAAGCACCCGCGTTTCGAGTCCTATCTTCTGGGCAACGCCTCGCTCGAAGAACTCGCCACAGGCTTCCGCTGGCTCGAAGGCCCGGTCTGGATGGGTGACGCCGACTGCCTGCTGGTGCAGGACCTGCCGCGCAACCGCACCATGCGCTGGAGCGAGTCGACCGGCCTCTCGGTCTACCGCTTCCCCTCCGAGTACGCGAACGGCCAGACCCGCGACAGGCAGGGCCGCCTCGTCGCCTGCTCGCACCGGGCGCGCTGCCTGTTCCGCACCGAGTACGACGGTACGCTCACCACTCTCGTGACACACCACGGCGGCAAGCGGCTCAACTCCCCGAACGATGTGGTGGTGGCCTCCGACGGCGCGATCTGGTTCACCGATCCGGTCTACGGCATCGCCAACGACTACGAGGGAGGCCGCCAGGAATCCGAGCAGCCGCCGGCCGTCTACCGGTTCGAGCCCGAGACGGGCGAGATCCGGGTCGTGGCGGACGACTTCGGCGGCCCGAACGGGCTCGTCTTCTCGCCGGACGAGCGGCGCCTCTACATCGCGGAGACCGGCGACCAGTCGCAGCCGAACCCGGTTCAGCATATCCGCGTGTTCGAGGTCTCCGCGGACGGCCGCTCGCTCTCGAGTGGTGAGGTGTTCCACACGATCTCGCCGGGTTACGCCGACGGCTTGCGGGTCGACGAGGACGGAAACCTGTGGTCGAGCGCGGCGGACGGAGTGCACTGCATCAGCCCGCGAGGCGAGTTGCTCGGCGTGGTTCACGTGCCGCACCGGGTCTCGAATGTCACCTTCGGTGGGCCGTTCAAGAACCGGCTGTTCATCTGCGGCTCGGGCACGCTCTATTCGCTTTTCGTCAACCGGCGCGGAGTGCAGTGGCCGTGAGCGCGCGGCTCGCCGCGGTGCGGATGATCGCGCGCGAGCCGGAGCGGCTCGCCGACTTCTACGTCGATGCTTTCGGCTTCGCGCGCGTACCCACCCGCGACGACCCGGCCCGACTCGCGGCGCTCTTCGGCGTGGCGCGCGTCGAGAGCGTCACCCTTCGGCTCGGCACGCAGGAGCTCATGCTCGTCGGCACCACCCCGCACGGGCGGCCCTACCCGGACGGCACAGACGCGGCGGACACGCTGTTTCAGCACATCGCCCTCGTGGTGCCGGACATGGCGGCGGCGATGAGGCGGCTCGAAGCGGTCGGCGGGTTCCGCCCGATCTCGGACGGGCCGCAGGTGCTGCCGCCGAACACCGGCGGCGTGACGGCCTACAAGTTCCGTGACCCCGAGGGCCACCCGCTCGAGCTCCTCCAGTTTCCGCCCGGCGGCGCGCCTCCGGCCTGGACTGAGATGCCACCGGGCGCCACCTGCCTCGGCTACGACCACTCGGCGATCGTCGTGATGGACACGGCCGCGAGCATCGCCTTCTACGAACGACTTGGCTTCGTGCAGCGGGGCGGCTCGCTCAATACCGGTCGCGAGCAGGAGCGGCTCGACGCGGTGCCGGGGGCGAGGGTAGAGGTCACGGCCCTCGGCAGCCGCCCGCGGCCTCCGCATCTCGAACTCCTCGCCTACGGCCCGGGGACGCGCTGCACCGGATGCGCCGACGTGGACGTGGCGGCGACGCAGCTCGTCCTCGCGCTCCCCGACGCAGCGGCGTTCCGTGCCGTCCTGACGGATCTCGGCGCCGCGCCCGTGGATCCCGGCAGCGGGGCGCTGGTGCGCGACCCGGACGGCCACCGCCTCGTCCTGCACAGCCCGGAGTCCGCGCCATGACCGCCTCCTGCAAGCCGACCGCCGACTCCGCCTCCGGCACCGCACCCGCACCTGCCTGCACGCTCGTGATCTTCGGGGCCGGCGGCGACCTGACGAAACGCCTGCTGATGCCCGCGCTCTACAACCTCGCGGGGGCGGGGCTCCTGAACGAGGGCACAGGCATCCTCGGCCTCGACCGGCTCGACCTCGACGATGCGGGCTGGGCGCAGAGCCTGACGGAGACGATGGAGAGCTTCACGCACGCGGCAACTGCGGAATTCCATGTTCCGAAGATCGACGAGACGGCCTGGGGCTTCGTGCGCGAGCGCCTGCACTACCTGAAGGCTGATTTCGGCTCGCCCGACACCTTCGCGGAGCTCGGCCGGCGCCTCTCCGGCAACGTGGTGTTCTACCTCGCGGTGGCGGCGCGGTTCTTCGGCCCAGTGGTGACGAAGCTCGGCGAGGCGGGCCTCCTCAAGGAAGTGCCGGGCGCCTTCCGGCGCGTCGTCATCGAGAAGCCGTTCGGGGCGGATCTGCCTTCGGCCCAGGCGCTGAACAGCGAGATCCTCGCCGCCGCGGACGAGAGCCAGCTCTACCGGATCGACCATTTCCTAGGAAAGGACACGGTGCAGTCGATCGAGGCGATCCGCTTCGCCAACAGGCAGTTCGAGCCGGTCTGGAACCGCGATCACATCGCCTGTGTGGAGATCACCGCGGCCGAGACGGTCGGTGTCGAGGGACGCGGCGGCTTCTACGAGCCGACCGGGGCGCTCAGGGACATGGTGCCGAACCACCTGTTCCAGCTGCTCTGCATGGTCGCGATGGAGCCGCCCGCCGCTCTCGACGCCGAGGCCGTGCGCAGCGAGAAGGCCCGCCTGATCCAGGCCGTGCGGCCCGTGGCGCCCGGGGATGCGGTGCGCGGCCAGTACACGGCCGGCAGCGTGTTGGGCGAGGCGGTGCGCGGCTACCGCGAAGAGCCGAACGTCGCCGCCGACAGCTGCACCGAAACCTACGTGGCGCTGGAACTCGCGATCGAGAACGGGCGCTGGAGCGGCGTGCCCTTCTACTTGCGCACCGGCAAGCACCTTTCGGCCCGCCGAACCGAGATCGCCGTTACGTTCAAGCCGTCGCCGCTCTCCTTGTTCAAGGACCGCGCGACGTGCCCGAGCATCATGCGGCTGATGATCGATCCCGAACACGGCACTGACACGACACTGGCCGTCAAGGTGCCGGGTCCCGAGATGCGTCTGGCCCAGGTCCATGCGCAGTTCCGCTACCGCGACGCCTTCCCGCAGAAGCCGAATGTCGGTTACGAGACGCTGCTCTATGATTGCCTGCGGGGCGACGCGACGCTGTTTCAGCGAGCGGATGCTATCGAAAGCGCCTGGGCGGCGGTCCAGCCACTTCTCGACGCCTGGCAGGCGGGGGAGCCCGAGTTCTACGTATCGGGCTCGGAGGGACCGGCGGCCGCAGATGCGCTGCTCGCCAGGAAGAACCATGCTTGGCTGCCGCTTGACCCGAGCGGAACGAAGGAGGGCGGTTCGGACGAATGATTTGACCCCCCTTGGGACTACTGGCGGCGAAGACCGGCCCCCACTTCGGCAAAGGTCTTGAAGCAGCGGGCCCGCTTGAACAGTCGGCATTGCAATCCGTCGTGGAGGTGAGAACCGTGTCCGACCTCGAGATGGCAACCCGGATCGCAGCGAACGGCTTCATCGCAGCGCTCGACCAGAGCGGCGGGTCGACCCCGGGCGCATTGCGCCTGTACGGCATCCCCGACAGCGCCTACGCCGACGAGGGCGAGATGTTCGCCCTGATGCACGCGATGCGGGTGCGGATCATGACCTCGCCCGCCTTCACGGGTGCCAAGGTGATGGGCGCCATCCTGTTCGAGGGCACGATGGATGGCTTCGCGGCCGGCAAGCCCGTGCCGGCCTTCCTCTGGCAGGACCGTGGGATCGTGCCGTTCCTCAAGGTCGACAAAGGCCTCGCCCCGCAAGTAGATGGGGTCAGCCTGATGAAACCGATGCCGGACCTGGACGCGCTCCTCTCGCGCGCTGTCCGGCTCGGTGTGTTCGGCACGAAGATGCGCTCGCTCATCAACGCGCCATCCGACCGCGGCATTGCGGCGGTCGTGAAGCAGCAGTTCGAGGTGGCTGAGCGGATCGCCTCGCATGGGCTCATGCCGATCATCGAGCCGGAAGTCTCGATCGCGAGCCCCGACAAGAGCGGCGCAGAAGCCATTCTTCTCGTCGAGTTGGTGCGGATGCTTGATGCCCTGCCCGAACAGCGGCAGGTAATGTTGAAGCTCACCTTGCCCGATGTCATGGACCACTATGCATCGTTAGTCCGTCATCCCCGGGTGGCCCGCGTGGTGGCCTTGTCGGGTGGGTACACGCGCGCTGAAGCCTGCGCGAGGCTTGCCGTGAACCACGGAATAGTCGCAAGCTTCTCCCGCGCTCTCACCGAGGGTCTCACGGTTGACATGAGCGACGAGGCATTTGACGCGATGCTCACCTCAGCAATCGACCAAATTTACACGGCTTCGGTGGACAAGTATCAGCTTCAAAGTACCTAGAGCTGCGCCGGGCCGATCTGCAAGATGCTTTGGGGCGAGGCGTTGACGAGCGGTGGAGGCTTCCGATGCCGTCAGCCCTGTCGGTCGATCGGCGCGAGCGCGTCGTCGCGGCCATGGCGGAGGGGGCGTCCTGTCACGGAGCGGCCGCCCGCTTCGGGGTGAGCGCGTCGAGCGCCAGCCGCGAGGCGGGGCGCGTGCGACAGGAGGGCCAGGTGGCGCCACGGCTGCGCGGCGGCGATCAGCGCTCACGAGCCATCGAGGCGCACGCCGACCTGATCCTCGCCACCTACGAGGCGCAGCCCACGATCTGCCAGCATGAACTGCGCACGGCCCTGGCCGAGCGGGGCGTGGCGACCAGCACGAGCGCGCTGTCGCGCTTCTTCGCCCGCCACTGCATTGACGTCATCGCCCGGAGCCGGCAGCGATCCCTGGAACGTGCCCTTGGGGACGTCGATCGTCTCGAGGACCGGGGATTCCTTGGCGATGGCGGCCGCCTCGTCGATCTCGATCGTGACCGGTCGGTCCGCTCCGGCCCTGCGCAGGGCGGTGTAGAGCGACAGCCACGCGCGGCTCGTGGCCGGTGCGACCACGAAGAGTGCGTCCACCTGCCGGTGCCGGACGGCCTCGGGCACCTGATCGAGGCTGAGGACCCGGCGTCGAACCTCTGTTGGCGGCACGGCGTAGTGCTGGAGGATCAGGTCTAGGAGCTTGCCGTCGAGCGGCTGTCCGTCGAGCAGCCCCACCGTGTGCCCGCGCAGAGCTCGCACGCCGTCGACGTGGCCTGCGCGCGGCACGATGAACACGGCGGCGTCGCGGCGCAAGATGACGAGCGTCTGGCTGTTCTGGCCGGCCGCGTCGCTGCGCACGATGGCGAGCGGGGCTGTGTCGGCATCGAGCGCGGCCGCGGCCGCCGTCAGATCCGGCGCGGGCACCGTCCGGACGCGAACGCGCGGGTGGCTGGCCGCGAAGACCTGCGTGAGGGCCGAGGCGGCGCGGCGGCCCTCTGCCGTCGCGGGGACCGCGATGCTGAGCCTGAGGAGGTTGAAGAGCAGTTGGATCAGCGTGGCGGACACCACCGCGCCAGCGATCACCAGGGCCGCCACGAAGAGCGTGGTCGCGCGACGTCTCATCGAACTCGATCCTGGCTCCCGCGATGGGGTGCGAGCCGGCGAGGCTCGCTGGCATGGCGCCCGCCGCGGCCGTCGGATCTGCTGCGTGAGCGGCAAACGGGGTATGAATTCGGTCCGCGCCCCGATGGCCGGTCGGCTGCGCCATTCGTCCGCGGCTTCAACCCGGAACGGCTGCGAGAGCGTGCAGGTAGCGCTCCGCCTCGTTCCACGCCGCTTCCGTGACCGACAAGCCGACGTAACCGTCCGGCCGGACGATGACGAGGGACCGGCCGTCCGGCGGCGTCCGCGGCTCGGGCTCCAGGAGCGCGGGGAAGCGCGCCGCCAGCGCGGCCCCGCGTGCCGCATCGGCGGCGTAGAGCACGAAGCGCGGCTCGCGCCCGCTCCCGGGCGGCGGGCCGGCATCATGCCGCGGGTCCCATCGCGCGCCGGCGCCGGGCCCCCGCGAGAGCGGGCTGCCCGCATAAGCGATCTCGATCTCGCTCATCGTCGTCGCCATCCGCTCGCGCACGGCGTGGAGACCGAGCAGGAAGCGTAGCGCGAGGTTGCGGGCGGCCTGCGCCGCCGGATGCGCCAGCGTCGCCATGTCGGTGAGGCGCCCGGCATTGCGCAGCACCATGTCGCCGACCGCCGTCCGCTCGGGGCTGTAGCTATCGAGCAGAGACACGGCGGCTTGCCCGCGCGCCACCATCGCCAGCTTCCAGGCGAGGTTGATCGCGTCCTGCATCCCGGTGTTCATGCCCTGGCCCCCGGCCGGGCTGTGGATGTGCGCCGCGTCTCCCGCCAGGACGATCCGACCTTGCCGGTATTCGTCCACCTTGCGCTCGTTGATGCGGAAGTTGGTCAGCCAGACCGGATCGGCCACGCGGAAGCCCCCGCCGGCCCGCTGATCCACCAGGGCCTGCACGTCCGCGAGCGTCGGATCCGGGCGCGGATGCGCCGGGTCCGTCCGGCCGCGTGTCGCGACGACGCGGGCGCGCCCGCCCGGGATCGGGAAGACCACGAACGGGCCGTCCCGGTGCAGGTAGGTGGCGATCTCGTCGGGCGGGGGCGCCTCTTCCCCCTCCAGGCGCACGTCGGCCAGCAGCCAATCGTCGCCCTGTGTCGCGCCGCCGAACGCCACGCCGAGTCCGTGGCGCACCGTGCTGTGGGCGCCGTCGCAGCCAATCAGCCAGGGCGTCGCGACGCGCTCCTCGCGTCCGTCCGCGTGCCGGAGGCGAGCCTCGACCTGATGGTCCGCCTGCGTGAAGCCGATCAGTTCCACTTGGCGTTCGACCGCGGCGCCGAAGGAGCGCAGGTGGGCGGTGAGCAGCCGCTCGGTGTCCCGCTGCGGGATCATCAGGGCGAAGTTGTAGGCGCTGGCGATGTCGTCGAAGCGCGGCTGGCCGAGAACCTTCCCGCCGCTGCGGATCGAGGCGCCAGGAGCACGGAGCCCCGCATCCAGGAAGGCCTGGGTACAGCCCATGCGGTCCATGAGTTCGAGGGTGCGCGACCAGACCACGAGCGCCTTCGAGGTCTCGGTCGCGTGCGGGCTGCGGTCGATCAGGCGCACACCGATCCCGTAGCGGGCGAGTTCCGCCGCCAGGGTGAGGCCCACCGGGCCGGCGCCGACGATGAGGATGGTCGTCACGGGGTGTCCTCGTGTTTGGCCCGGTGTCGCGGCACGAGATCGACATCCGGAGCAGGGGCTGGGTTCGATGCGGTCGATCGTCGGCCTGCGCGGCTGGAACGGCTCCGCCGCCCGGCGCAGGCCACCGGGCTCACGCTGCGAGAAGCAGGCTCTGGAGATGCTCCTGCAGCCCGGCCTCGCGCCACGAGCGGCCACGCCAGCCGAGATGACCGTCGGGCCGCACGAGATAGCTCATCGGCTCCGGGCCGTAGGCCGCCGCGAAGGCGCCCGAAGGGTCTTCGAGGAGGGCGACACCCGGCACGGCGCGGTGAGCGGCCGGGGTCGTCACGGCGACGACGCGCAGGCAGCCGCGTCGGTGCGAGGCGTGCTGCTGCGCCCAGCGCGACAGGTCCGCGATCGTCTCGGGCGCACCATCCTGCGGCAGGTGAACGATCAGAACGTGCTCCGTGCCGCGCAGGACGTCGAACAGACGTAGTGGAAAGCCACAGCCCTGGCGCATCAGGCCGACGGCATCGGGAGCCCGGTCGCCCGCGGCCGGCCCGCCGTCCTGCGACGCCGCGTCGTCGCGCACCCACGGCGTTCCCCGGTAGGAGACCAGGATCTGCGTGTCGGCCAAGCGATCCGGGGTGCCGGTCCGCTCGCGCCCGTAGCCCTCGCTCGCCGCGCGCGTCCGCGCGACCACGTCCGCGCCGACCGGACGGCGCTCGGCGTCGTAGCTGTCGAGCAGGCTCGGGGGGG
>NZ_JBKIBX010000039.1:25184-59776 GCF_046557895.1 Methylobacterium oryzisoli
AGGCTCGCGGCGCCGGCGCCGCGCAGTACCAGCGCGAGCTTCCAGGCCAGGTTGTAGGCGTCCTGGATCCCCGTGTTCATCCCCTGGCCGCCTGTCGGCGGATGGATGTGCGCGGCGTCGCCCGCGATGAAGCAGCGGCCCTGGCCGTAGGCGGAGGCCAGGCGCATGCTGATGCGGTAGACGGAGGACCAGCGCAGGTCCGCGAGGCGCGGCCGGTCCGGCAGCAGATCGTCGGCCACCGCCTGGAGATCCGCGAGGGAGGGTCCTCTGAGTTCGGCCTGGATGCCGTGCTCCGTGCCGGCGGACGGAACGAGGGCGGCAGGGGCGAGCATCGAGACGCGGTAGCGGCCCGGCTCCGGCAGCGGGATGGCGACGAACATGTCGGGCGGCCCGCCCTCGACCAGCCGCAGGGCGCGCACGGACATGCCGTAGGGCACGTCCCAGCCGATCCTCACGTCGCCCAGCATGAAGGGCCAAGGGTAGGCCGCGCCGTCGAAGGCGATGCCGAGCAGGCGCCGCACCGCGCTGTGCGCCCCATCGCAGCCGACCACGTAGCGGAAACGGTCTTCCTGGGCCGTCCCGTCTTCGCCTTCGATGCGGACCGCGACCCCGTCCGGATCCTGGCGCAACGCCGTCAGGGCCGAACCCCGCTCGATCCGGACGCCGTGGCGGTCGAGGTGCCGGGCGAGGACGCGCTCGGTCTCGTATTGCGGCAGGCCCAGCGCGGCGAAAGGCAGGTCCAGCGCCGGGTTGGGCGCGTCCGTCGGTGGTCGTCCCTGGACGATGGAGCGCAGGCCCGTCAGCCAGAGCCCGGCATCGATCATCTCGCGGGCGATGCCCATGTCGTCCCAGACCTCCAGCGTCCGGGGCGTGACGCCGATGGCCCGGCAATAGGGCAGCGGCCGCGGCGCGCGGTCGATGATCCGGCAGCGTGCGCCGTGCCGGGCCAACTCACAGGCGAGCGTCAGGCCGACCGGTCCGGCTCCGACCACGAGGACATCCGCCATCGCTTCCTCCCAAAATAGCGCTGAGGTCCGGCACTGGTCGGGCCCTCACTCCGCCCCGCAATTGCTCGGCGCGGGCTCGCCCGCGAAGCGGTCGCCGATCCAGTCGATGGCGGCCGGTGCCGCATCCCTGGCGATCGAGAGATGCCCCACGCCGGGAACGAGGTCGAACGCGACCCGGCTGCCGGCCCGGCACAGGCGCGCCCGATAATCCTGCGTCACGCGCGGCAGCACGAGGTTGTCCGTGCTGCCCTGCGCCAGGAAGACCGGGATGCGCGGCGGCAGCGTGCCGGGCGTGTTGCGCGCCAGGAGCGAGCGCCAGGGCTCCCGGTCGGCGAGGTTGTCGACGGCCAGGAAGCTGCGGTCGAGGGCGCGCGACGGGCCGCGGCGCTCCAGCACGTCGACGATCGTCTCGATGCATTCGTTGGCGAGTTCGTCGATGACGGGCAGGGCTTGTGGCGTCACCACCTTGGTGATCGGCGCGCCGTAGACGCGCGACCACGACCACAGCGTCATGGCGGTCAGGTTCTTGCCGCCCGAGGTGTCGAGGTCGGCCATCATCAGGGTCGCGAGTTCGGTGGCGGGCGCCGCGGCCGCGACGCCGACGAGCGTCAGGTCGGGCGCGTAGCCGTGGGCGAGGAGGCCGGTGAACAGGGCCGCGTGCCCGCCCTGCGAGTGGCCCCAGACCGCGAAGGCGTTCGCGGCACCTCCGGGTCCTGCGAGCTGGCGGGCGACCCGCACCGAGTCGAGCACGGCGCGTCCCTCGCTGATCCCGACGAGGTAGGGGTGCACGCCGGGGGTGCCGAGACCCGGATAGTCGGTGGCGGCGACGATGTAGCCGCGCGCCAGCATCTCGCGCAGGCCCTGGATCGAGCGATCAAGCACGCGGGCGAGCGAGGGGGCGCACTTGTCGACCACGCCGGTGGTCGGGTGCGCCCAGGCGACGATCGGCCGGCCGCCGGGCGGCACCGGTCCGGCCGGCACGATGATGGCGCCCGAGACGGCGATCGGTTCGCCGCGCAGCCCGGTCGAGCGGTAGAGCACACGGTAGGCCGCCGCACCCTCCGGCGCGTTCGGCAGCGGCTGGGAGTCGAGCAGCGTGCCGGGCGCGATCCGCGCGCCTGATCGCGCCTGGGGTGCCGCCTGCGCCAGTGCGGGCGTTCCCCCTACGTCAATCATCCCGCAGACGATCATCACCGCGGTGAGCAGGCGGACGGGACCGGCTGAGCGATTCGGACGCCGCGGGGAGCGCACCTCGTCCGCTGACCTCGATGACGACATCGGCTGCATCCTCACTTCTCCACGATGCACAGGCGGACACGGCTCCCCATGACCGGCGAGCCATTCGCGTCAGAACCGCTGATCGCGACGGTCAGGGTTGGGTCCGCGCACATGGTAGGCGGCCATGCAACTGTGCCCGAGCTGGGAGCCGAGATCCCAGAGTGTAGGGTCTGGCGAGATCGTTTCACCTGGGCCGGTGGCTCTGCTCCACCGGCCGCCGCAACAGTGCCAGCGGACGAGGCCGGCGTTGCCGGTCCGGGGGTGGAACTCCGATAATCCCAGAATGGCCTTCGCCAACTCTGTACCGGCTCCGCACTGGCTGGGGATCTGATGGACAGCGCGTGCCGCGCTGCCCACAGCTCGACAGCAGAACCAGCAATCAGGATGCCAGATCGGCCAGGAGCGCGGACGGCGAAATTGAAACGATGTCGCCGAACCTCACACCGGCGCAGCCTGCGCGAGCCTTCCGAGCGCGCCTACTATGTCGTGTTCGCGCCCATGGAGACCACGCTGTCCGAACTGGCCGGGGTCGCTGGGCTGCGCTGGACCATCGAGACCTGCTTTGGCACCGCCAAGGGCGAACTCGGTCTCGACCACTGCGAGGCGCGCTCCTGGGACGGATGGCACCGCCACATGACGCTCTGCATGGCCGCGCTCGCCTTCCTCGCGCGGCTGCGCGCTGAGTTGGTGCGCGTCGCGGCTGGCAAACCGAACGAAAGGAGGCCGGATGCCGCCGTCGCGGCCGCCTGAAGCGACGTCCGCGTCGGAAACCGTCTGAGGACCTGCCGCCGCTCTCCGTCCCGGAGATCCGACACATGCTCGCCCGCCTCGTCCTCGCCTTCATCCCCGTGCGCGCATTGCTGCTGGCATGGTCCCTCTGGCGACGACGGCATCAGGCCACCGCACGGGCAGCCCATCTCCGATCACGGCAAGAAGTGCAACTGTAGTACTAGCGCAGAAGCCGTCGGCCGAGCACATCCCCGATCACCGCGCCGGCGATCATCGAGCTACCCGAGTTCGAGGCCGTGCAGGCGACCTTGAAGGCGCACAATCCGCGTGTGACGCCGGCCCGCGTGGTCACTGGCCCGATCCTTCTGACTGGGCTGGCCACCTGCACGACCTGCAACGGACCGATGACGCTGCGCACCGGCACGTCGAAGTCCGGGAAGGTTCATCGCTACTACAGCTGCTCGACGCACGGCCGGATGGGCCGGACCGGCTGCACCGGCCGCAGCATCCTCATGGACACCCTCGACACGCTGGTGACCGATCACCTCGTCACCGAGTCGTTGCAGCCTGACCGCCTGCGGGCGACGCTGGCCTCGCTCTGGGCGCTGCGGGCCGAGAAGGCGGCGCAGGTCGACGGCCGCGTGGCGACTTTGCGCGGCGAGGTGAGCGAAGCGGAAGAGAAGCTGAAGCGGCTCTACCGGATGGTCGAGGAGGGGGCGACCGATCTCGGCGACATACTGAAGGGGCGTTTGGCGGCGCTGAAGGAAGAGCGGGACCGGGCTCGGACTGCCCTCGACCGGATCCACGTGGCCGAGCATGCGCCGGCCGAGATCGCGCCTGAGCTCGTCGAGAAGTTTCGGCGTCTGATGCGCGCGAACGTGACGAGTGGCGAAGTCCCGTTCCGAAAGGCGTGGCTGCAGGCGATCGTCGACAGGGTCGAGGTGGATGCCGACGTTATCCGCATCGTCGGCGACAACGCGAGCTTGGAAGCCGCCGTCGTCGGTATGGCCTCATCAGCCACGCCCGGTGTTCGCAGTTCTGTACGGAAGTGGCGCACCCGACACGATTCGAACGTGTGACCTTTGCCTTCGGAGGGCAACGCTCTATCCAGCTGAGCTACGGGTGCCAGCCGCGGCCATTCACTAGCGCATGACGCGCCGGGGTGCAACGGCACGGCGGGCATTGAATCCGCTCGATGGAATCCGAGCGGTCCCTCCGAGGGCCAAGACCCTACGTTCGCCTCGCGCCGGGTGCGCCGGCGAAGGGAGAGAGAACCGGCGGGGGCCGGGATTGCGCCCCGGTGGCCGGCTGTCGGTTTCGAGCAGGGCTCGCGCGTCCCTTGGGCTTGTCAAACGGGCCGGCAACGGGTGGTCTCCGACTCGGACCGGAACAACCCGGCGAGGATCAGAGGGAGGAGCCACGATGCCCACGCGCAGGGCGCTCTTCAGCCAAGCGGGCGCGGCGGCGCTCGCCATCCCGTTCGCGTCCCGGCGCGTGCGGGCCCAAGCGGCGGTGCCGCGCATGAGCATGGGCTCGCCCATGCCGCAGGCCCACCCGGCCAGCACCTGTCTGGTGGAGGCGCTCGATGCCATCCGGGCCGACAGCAACGGCCAGATCGACATCACGCTCTACCCCGACAGCCAGCTCGGGAGTGAGCTGAGCATGCAGTCGCAGCTGCGCTCGGGCGCCATCGCCTTCACCCTCACGTCCGTGAGTTCGCTCCAGACCTTGGCGCCGCTCGCCGGCATCCCGGGCGTCGCCTACGCGTTTTCCGGCTACGGGCCGCTCTGGGCCGCCCTCGACGGGGGGCCACTCAGCGAGCGCATCCGGGACGCGCTCGGCAAGTTCGGCCTGCGGGCCTTCCGGGTCGTCGACAACGGCTTTCGCGATGTGATCACGAGTGTCCGCCCGATCGCCACGGTGACCGACCTGCAGGGCCTGAAGATCCGGGTGCCGCCCAGCCCCCTGCTGACCTCCTTGTTCAGGGCGCTCGGGGCCTCGCCCACGACGATCAATCTCGCCGAGACCTACGCCGCCCTGCAGACGCGGGTGGCGGACGGGATGGAGAATTCACTGCCGCAGATCGAGGCCACGAAGGTCTACGAGGTGCAGAAGTATCTCTCGCGGACCGGCCACAGCTGGGACGGGTTGTGGATCCTGGCCCACGGCAGGACCTGGGACGCGCTGCCGGGTGACGCGCAGGCTCTGATCAGCCGTCATTTCGATGCCGCGGCGGAGAAGCAGCGTCAGGTGTTCGCGCGCATGGACGCCGAAGGAGAGACGCGGCTGCGGGCCAAGGGTCTTTCCATCAACACACCGGACCGAGAGGCCTTCCGCGCGGCGCTGGTCGCCGCGGGCTATTACGCCGAGTGGAAAACGAAGTTCGGGGCGGACGCCTGGGGGGCGCTGGAGCGCTACACGGGCCCACTCGGGGCCTGATGCCGGTTAAGCCGCACGCGGCGGCCGGCGCGCGATGGCGAGACCGGCCCCGCACTCCCCGGGGCTGGACGATGGCGCGGCGCTGAATGGCCGTGCCCGGCGCTTGCGCCGGAAGGCGGTCTGCTTGCGTCGAACGGAGTTCCGCGCGGCCGAGGGCACCGGCGTGCCGCACCATGGCCTCGACGACAGAGGCGGGCACGGCTCCAAGCCGCCATGGTGCCTGCTGACAGTGGCCGCTTCCGCCCTACAACCACCCGCAAGCCGCGTCTCTGCGGTGTCGAACAACCGGGAGGAGAAATGCCGATCATCCGATCGCGCGGCCTGCGGGCCACGTTCGCGGGCGCCGTGCTCGTCGCCGCGCTGCAAGGGGCGTCCGCCCAACAGCAGCCGAGCGGGGCTCCGACGCCCGGCAGCGCGCCCGCCGCGCCCGCCGCGCCCGCGACCAATGCGGCCCCCGCCGCCACGCAGGACCGGGGCTCGGCCCTCTACGGCCGCCCCGACTCCGGCGAGGCCGCGAAACTCGCCCCCGTGGCCGCCCCGCCGCTGCCGGCGCCGGTGGCGAAGCTGCCGCTGGACAAGCTCAAGGTGCCGGCCGGCTTCAAGGTCGAGATCTTCGCCAGCGGCGTCGCCAATGCGCGCTCCCTGCGCCAGGGCGACCAGGGCACGGTCTTCGCCGGCACGCGCCTGCTCGACCGCGTCTACGCGATCCGCGAGACAGGGGACAAGCGCGAGGTGAAGGTCATCGCCTCCAAGCTGCACCGGCCGAACGGCCTCGCCTTCCACAAGGGCGCGCTCTACGTCGCCGAACTCTCGAAGATCTGGCGCTACGACGACATCGAGGCGCATCTCGACAACCCGCCGAAACCCGTGCTGGTCTACGACGACCTGCCGAAGGACGAGGCGCACGGCTGGAAATTCATCGCCATCGGCCCGGACGACAAGCTCTACGTGCCGGTCGGCGCGCCCGGCAACATCCTGATGCCGCCCGACACCCACGCGCAGATCCGGCGGATGAACCTCGACGGCAGCGGCGTCGAGGTGGTGGCCAACGGGGTGCGCAACACGGTGGGGTTCGACTGGAACCCGGCGACGAAGCAGATGTGGTTCACCGACAACGGCCGCGACTGGATGTCGGAGGATATCCCCGAGGACGAACTCAACGTGCTGGGCGAGGCGGGTAAGCAGCATTTCGGCTTCCCGTACTGCCATCAGGGCACGTTCACCGATCCCGAATACGGCTGGGGCCGGTCCTGCGCCGACTTCACGCCGCCGGCCGCGCTGCTCGGCGCTCACACGGCCGCGCTCGGCATGCGCTTCTACACCGGCACGCAGTTCCCGGAGCCCTACCGCAACGCGATCTTCGTCGCCCGGCACGGCTCGTGGAACCGCACCAAGAAGCTCGGCGGGGACGTGGTGGCGGTGAAGCTCGGGCCGGACGGCAAGGTCGCGTCGGTCGAACCGTTCCTGACCGGGTTCCTGGAGGACAACCGCTATCTCGGGCGGCCGGTGGACGTCCTCGTCGCGAAGGACGGCTCCCTCTTGGTCTCGGACGACTACAACGGCGCGATCTACCGGATCAGCCACCAGCCGTGACCACGGCCCCTGCACGCGGCGATCACGCCGCGTGCAGGCCACCTCCTCGGAATGGATGATGCGACGACTTCTCCTCGCGTTCGCGCTGCTGGCGTGCGCCGCCGGCCCGGCGCCCGCCGAACCCCTGGGCGAGCGCCTCGCGCCCTGTCTCGCCTGCCACGGCGCGGACGGCCGCTCCGAGACGCCGGACGTGNGCCGCCGGCCCGGCGCCCGCCGAACCCCTGGGCGAGCGCCTCGCGCCCTGTCTCGCCTGCCACGGCGCGGACGGCCGCTCCGAGACGCCGGACGTGCCCTCCCTCGGCGGGCAGCCGGCGGATTACCTCATCACGCAGCTCTACCAGTTCCGGGAGAACCAGCGCACCGCGCCGCCCATGAACGAGATGGCGGCCGGCCTCTCGGACGACGACCTGCGCGCCTTCGCGGACGAGATCGCCAAGCTGCCGCCGCCGGCGCCGGGCGGCGCGGGGCCGGAGGCCGCGCTCGCCGAGCGGGCGCGGGGGCTCGTCGGGCGCCACCAATGCAATTCCTGCCACGGCGCCGACCTCGCCGGGCGGGAGACGATCCCGCGCATCCGCGGCCAGCGCGAGGATTACCTCCTGAAGGCGCTGGCCGGCTACAAGAGCAATGCCCGGCCGGGCTACGACCCCGCCATGAACGAGGTCGCGCAGGGCCTGAGCGAGGCCGACATCCGGGACCTCGCCGCCTATCTCTCGCGCACCTGAGCGCGGATCGGCCCGCCGACCGGGCAGGCCTCGCTCCGGCGCGGAGGGCACGCCGCGCCGTGCGATGACGGCACCTTTGCCAAGCGCCGCCAAGCCGCCTGCCGTCGACCGACGCTGACCTTCATCCACAGGTTTCCACAGGGGGACACGCCCTGCGTGTCCCCGACCGAACCGGATGCGTTCTCATTCGTTCTTGTTTTGTTCTTGCCTGCTTGGAGACCCTCAGCCATCCTCCCTTCCACCAGCAGCTACCAGATTCGACGCCCAACCCCTTCCGCAGCGGTAAAGGCATGCTCGCAGTGAACCAGGAACGTCGGCGTTTGTCAGCGATATGGCTCAACACCATTGCGTCCGGTGTGGTGTCGGCCGGAACGTGCGGGTCGTTGCTGGCGTATAGCTTCGGTTCGCACCCTGGCGTCACGGGATTACAGGCGCTGGCCATCTCCTTGGCTTCAATCGTCACGGGAGGACTGATCCATGTCGTCGCCCGCGCCCTCCTGGACGCCGGCGACCACGATCGCTGAAGGGATGAGGCGCGCTCGCGCGTTCGGCGTCTGTTCGGACCCGCGGAACCGGTTCGGACCGGACCGGGCGCAGCGTCCGCCGCAACCGGCCGGTTGCACGAGGGGCGGTGTTCACGGTCCGTGCTGAGGTTTTTCGACGATCAGCGCAAGTGACGACAAGTCCGGCCTCCGGCAAGGAGGCCTGCCGCTCCTGGCGCAACGCACGAGGGCGGAGCCGGGCGCGGTCGAGGATCGTCCACAGCCATCGCGGTCCGACGACCGATTCGCCCAGGACCTTGCCGCCTCACGCCGCGTTGTCGAGCCCGTGTCGGTCGGAGTGGTGCGTACAACCCATGTTGAAGCGTCAGGCGCGAATCGAGATCGACGGAGCCACATCTGATATTTCCGCGCCGGCACAGCCGTCCGGCGCCCTCGCGGTGGCGTTGCTCGGGCTCGCCGGCGATGCCAAGCCTCTGATCTTCGTCGCGCGTGACGCCCGGCGGCTGGACGACATCGCCGCGATCCTGCGGGCGCTCGATCCGGAGCACCGGGTGGCGGTCTACCCGGAATGGGATTGCCTGCCCTTCGACCGCACCTCGCCCTCCCGCGGCCTCATGGGCGCGCGCGCCGGGGTGCTGCGCTGGCTGACCGATGCGGCCCATCTGCCGGACTTCCTCCTCACCACCGCCCCGGCGCTGATCCAGCGGGTGCCGCCGCCCGCCACGTGGCTTGGCGCGCGGGCCGAGATCCGGGTCGGCGACCACCTCGACGTCGAGACGCTGACCGCGACGCTCACCCGCCTCGGCTACTGCCTCGACGACCGGGTGGACGAGCCGGGCGAGATCGCCGTCCGGGGCCGCACCGTCGAGGTTTTTCCGGCGGCGGCCCCGCGCCCCTGCCGCATCGAGCACGACGAGGGCCGCGTCACGGCGATCCGCTCCTACGATCCGGTGTCGCAGCGCTCGGTGACGGAGGCCGATGAGCTCGTCATCGACCCGGCGACCGAGATCATCCTCGCGGCCGATGCCCCGGAGCCGCTGAAGCCCTTCACCGGGCAGGAGCATCGGCTGGCCCGGTTCTATCCGCGGCTCGCGACGGTGCTCGACTACGTGCCGCACGCGGCCCTCGTGGTCGAAGCGGGGGCGGAGGGCAGGGCCTCGGCCTTCTTCGAGCAGATCGCGGAGGGACGCGAGGGCGCGGCGCGTGGCGCCGAGGGGGCCGCGCCGGACGAGAGGCTCTACCTGAATGCGGAGGACTGGTCGGCGCTCCTGGCCCGCCATCGCGTCGGGACGGCGCAGGAGCGCGAGGATGTGGCCGGGCCTGCCTTCGCCCGTGAGCGGCACCCGGCCGCCGCCTTTCGGCGCAGCCTGATCGCGCGGATGGCCGCGGGCGACCGGATCGTGCTGGCCGGGCCGCGGCCCCACCTGCGGCGCCTCGCACAGGCCGGCGTGGAGGCGCTGGGCCGCAAGCTGCTGCGGGCCCACCGCTGGGCCGACATCGCGCGGGCCAAGCCCGGCACGGTCGCGGTGCTGGAGGCGCCGATCGCGGCGGGCTTCCGGGTGCCGCAAGCCGGCGTGACGGTGTTCGCGGCGCAGGACCTCATGGGGGCGAAGGCCGCGGCGGCAGGCGAGGGGACGGCCGCGGCCCTGCCGATGGGCGAGGTCGAGCTGCGGATCGGCGACGTCGCGATCCACGAGGATCACGGCCTGTGCCTGTTCGACGGGCTGGAGGCGGTGGCGGGCTCCGAGGACCGGGCCGAGGAATCCGTGCGGCTGCGCTTCGCCGACGAGGCCGTGCTGCTCGTCCCGGTGAGCCAGGCCGACCGGATCTGGCGCTACGGCTCCGCGGCCGAGGCCGTCACCCTCGACAAGCTCGACGGCAGCACTTGGGCCAAGCGCAAGGCGGGCGTCGAGGCGGCGATCCGGGCGACGGCCCGGATGATGACCGACCGGATCGCCGCCCGCCGCGCGGCCCGCGCGGACGCCCTGGTCGCGCCCGACCGCCAGATGGAGCGCTTCAGCGCCGGCTTCGGCTTTCCCCTCACGCCGGATCAGGCGAGCGCCATCGACGCGGTGCTCGGCGACCTCGCGTTGGGGCATCCGATGGACCGCCTGATCTGCGGCGACGTGGGCTTCGGCAAGACCGAGGTGGCCCTGCGCGCGGCGGCCGCGGCGCTCTTCGCCGGCCGGCAGGTCGCCATCGCGGCGCCCACCACCGTGCTCGCGCGCCAGCACCTCGCCACCGTCCGGCGCCGCTTCAGCCGGTTCGGGATCGTGCCCGCGCAGCTCTCGCGCCTCACGCCGGCGACTGAGGCCAAGCGGGTGAAGGCGGGGCTCGCGGACGGCAGCGTCCGGCTGGTGGTCGGCACGCACGCCCTGGCCGGCCGCGGCGTGCGCTTCAAGGATCTCGGCCTCGTGATCATCGACGAGGAGCAGCGCTTCGGCACCGCGCAGAAGGAGCGACTGCGCCGCGCCGCGCAGGGCACCCACGTCCTGACGCTCACGGCGACGCCGATCCCCCGCACCCTGCAGACGGCGCTGGTGGGCCTGCAGGATCTCAGCGTGATCGCCACGCCTCCGGTCGTGCGTCAGCCGATCCGGACCGTGATCGCGCCCTTCGATCCCGACACAGTGCGCAGCGCCTTGATGCGCGAGCACCGCCGCGGCGGGCAGAGCTTCGTGGTCTGCCCGCGGATATCCGATCTCGGCCGGATGGAGGAGCGGCTGCGCGCGATCGCGCCCGACCTGAACGTGGTAGTGGCGCACGGGGACCTCGACCCCGCGCGGATGGACGAGGTGATGGTGCGGTTCGCCGAGGGCGAGGGCGACGTGCTGCTCGCCACCACCATCATCGAGAGCGGCCTCGACGTGCCGCGGGCGAACACCATGCTGGTGTGGCAGCCGGAGCGGTTCGGCCTCGCGCAGTTGCACCAGCTGCGCGGGCGGGTGGGCCGCGGGCAGCGGCGGGCGGCGGCCTACCTGCTGGTCGACCCCGACCGCAAGCTGCCGCCGGCGAGCGAGAAGCGCCTGCGGACCCTCGAAGCGCTCGACCGGCTCGGTGCGGGCTTCGCCGTCAGCGCGCGCGACCTCGACCTGCGCGGCTCCGGCGATCTCGTCGGCGAGGATCAGGCCGGCCACGTCAAGCTGATCGGGCTCGGTCTCTACCAGCACCTGCTGGCGCTGGCGGTGAAGGCGGCCCAAGGCGAGCCCGCGGAGGAGCGGCATCCCGAGATCCGGCTCGGCCTCTCCGGCCGGGTGCCCGATTCCTACGTGCCGGAGCCGGACCTGCGGCTGACCCTCTACACCCGGGTGGCGCGGCTGCGCACGGGCGAGGAGGCCGATGGCTTGCGCGACGAGATCGAGGACCGCTTCGGGCCGCTGCCGCCGGAGGTGGAGGCGCTGCTCGCGCTCGCCCGGCTGCGGGCGGCCTGCCTGGATCTCGGCATCCTGCGCCTGAGCGGCGGGCCGCAGGGCTTGGCCGCCGACATCGATCCCGGCCGGGCGGATGACCTGCGCTCGACGATGGAGGGCGTGACCCGGCGCGGCGAGAGGCTGATCCTGGCGTGCAGCGGCGTCGATCCCGCGGATCTCGGCCGCCTCGCCGCCCGGTTCCTGCGCAGTCTGCAGCCGGAATGACGCCTATCCCGGTGGGGTCAGCCACTTGGCCATGATCGTGCGCGGCGTGATCTCGAAGCCGAGGCGCTCGTAGAACGAGACGACCTGCGTGTTCGTCTCGCGCACGAGCAGCTGGACCTTCACGACGCCGCGCTCGCGCAGCCATGCCTCGCCGGCCTCGACCATCCGTCGGCCGATGCCGACGCCGCGGGCCTCGGGGTCCGCCGCGACGTAGTAGAGCCAGCCGCGGTGCCCGTCATGGCCGACCATGACGCTGCCGCGCAGGCGGCCGATCCCGTCCTCGCCGACGAGCACGTCCGAGCACGCTCCGGCCTTCGCGAACCGGAAATCCGCGCCGGGATCGTTGTAGGGTGCGATGAGCGCGCAGGCGCGCCACAGCGCGACCACACCGGGTTCGTCGTCCGGCCCGGCACTCCGGATGGTCAGCCGCATGAGGGCACTCCGAGAGGAACGGAAACCGATCGGTCTAGACGCCGTGCTTGACGCCGCGGTGACGCGAGCTCCCCCGGCAACGCGGCCGGGCCACCCGCGCGTTGACCCTTCGCGACGCCGGTCTCGCCGCCGGCCCGCAGCGACGAGGAGAGCATGCGCATCCTGCTGACGGAAGGCAGCAGCACGTCGGCGCGCCAGGCCATCACGGCGCTCGCGCTCGCCGGGCACGAGGTCGCGTACTGCGATCCCGAGCCCTTCTGCCTCGGCCGGTTCTCCCGGCTCGTCGCGCAAAGCCACCGCTGCCCGCCCCTCGGCACCGATCCCGAGGGATTTCGCGCGACCCTGCGCGGGCTCCTCGCGCAGGGCGGGACGGACGTCCTGCTGCCGATCCACGAGCAGGGCTACCTCGTCGCGCGCGTCGCCGCCGAGCTGGGGCGCCACGCGGCGCTGGCGCTGCCCGCCTTCGCGGCCTACGCGCGCGTCCAGACGAAGCTCGGCTTCGGCGACCTCCTGACCGAACTCGGGCTGTCGCAGCCGCGCACGCGCCTCCTCGACGATCCGCGGGGCCTCCTGCGGCACGACACACCGTTCGTCGCCAAGATGGCGCTCGGCACGGCGAGCCGCGGCACGTGGCTGATCCGGAGCGCCGCCGACCGCGACCAAGCGATCGCCGAGATCGCGCAACTCCCGGCCGGCGCGGGGCCGGTGCTGGTGCAGGATTGGGTGAACGCGCCCCTGGAACAGGCCCAGGCGGTCTTCCAGCAGGGACGCCTCGTCGGGTTCCACGCCACGCGCCGGCTCATCGAGGGGGGAGGCGGGGGCGCAGCCCTCAAGGAGAGCGTGCGGCGGCCCCGGATCGCGAAAGACCTCGCCCGCCTCGGCGCGCACCTGTCCTGGCACGGAGCCCTCTCGGTGGATTACTTCATCGACGGGAGCGGGGAGCACCCGCTCTACATCGACGGCAATCCCCGCCTCGTCGAGCCCATGGCCGCCACCCTGGCGGGCCTCAACCTCGCGGACCTGCTGGTGCAGGTCTCGGCGGGCCGGCCCATCGCGGCCTGCCTGACGGGCGAGCCGGGCATCCGCACCCGCCTCTCCCTCCAGGCGATCCTCGGGACCGCGCTCCGCACCGGCCGCCGCCGCGCCGTTCTCGGAACGATCGCGCAGCTCGCCCGCGCCGCAGGCCCGTTCGCCGGGGCGCGGGAGGAGCTGACCCCGATCGGGCGCGACCCGGCGAGCGCGCTGCCGCTCCTCGGCCTCGCGGCGGCGCTGCTGGCCTCGCCGCGGGCCGCCCCGGCGCTGGTGCGGCGCGGTTGGGGGGCGCATCTCCTCACCCCCGAGGCGATGCGCCGGATCGAGGCGATGGCCTGATCTGTCGCGGGCCGGGAAAGTGGGGGCGCGGGGGCGGTCGTGCAGGGCACTTCGGATGAATTCGTGGGCGGCAGAGATTTCAGACTCAGGAGAGCGGATTCTCGCGCCCGCCACTTTCCCGGACGACTCAAACGAAATGGAAGGAGATCCGGGACCCAGCAGAAAATATGCCGCGCAGCAGCTCTACATTTTGACCGGCGCAGAGAGGCGGACGCTTCGCGACATCTTACGCTGGGTCCCGGATCTCCTTTCGCTTCGCTTCAGTCGTCCGGGAAAGGGGGTTGGAGCGGACCTTTTCGCGGTCCGACATGGCCGTGTTCAACGGTCGTCGACCGTGGACAACGCGATCAGCGGCACATCTCGATCATCAGCCAATCTTGACGACGATCAACGACCGCCTCCGGCCAGATCCACTAAGCTGGCGCCCGTGTGCCACGGTCACTGCCGAGGTCACCGATGACGCCGATCGATCTGGTCACCGGCGGTTGCGGGTTCATCGGCCGCCACGTGGTCGACGCTCTGCTCCGGTCGGGACGCGCCGTCCGGGTGCTCGATTGCGGCGATCCGCGCGGCCTGCCGGCGGGCATCGATCTCTGCCGCGGCTCGATCCTGGACGATACCGTGCTCGCCTCCGCGATGGACGGCGTCGCGCGGGTCTATCACCTGGCCGGCATCGCGCATCTGTGGTCCGCCGACCGGCAGGCCTTCGCGCGGGTCAACACCCTGGGCACGGAGCGCGTCCTGGCCCTGGCCCCGCGCGGCGCCCGCGTGGTTCACTGCTCGACCGAGACGGTCCTACTCGCAGCGGGGCAGGGTGGTGGCCCGGTGCACGGGGACGGTCTTCCGGCCCCTGAGCGGATGCCCGGTCCCTACACGCGATCGAAGGTGCTCGCCGAGCGCGCGGCGCTGGCGGCCGCGCGGGCCGGTCAGGACGTGGTCATCGCCAGCCCGGCCGTGCCGATCGGTCCGGGCGACCGGAACCTGACGCCGCCCGCGGCGATGCTCTCGCTCTTCCTGGGCGGCGGCACCCCGGCCTATCTCGACTGCACGCTCAACCTCGTCGACGTCCGGGACGCGGCCGAGGGGATCCGTCTGGCGGGCGAGCGGGGCCGGCGCGGGCAGCGCTACATCCTCGGCGGCGAGACGCTGCGGCTGCGCCATCTCCTTGCCCGGCTGACGCACCTCTCGGGCCGGCCGATGCCGCGGGTGGCGCTGCCCGGCGGCGTCGCCCTCGCGGCCGCGGCCATTTCCGAATGGCTGGCAGACCACCTCACCCATCGCAGCCCGGTGGCGACGCGCGAGGGCGTGCGGCTCGCGCTCCGGTCGGCGCCGTGCGACGACGGCCGGGCACGCCTCGACCTCGGCTACCGGCCGCGGCCGATCGACGAGGCCCTGGCGCTGGCCGTGGCGTGGCTGGTCCGCCGGTCCGACCGGGACGTCCGGCCGCTCCCCGAGGCGGGGCAGCCCCGGCTGCCGCTCCTGACCGCCGCGCCGGGCGAGGCCGGTCCGGCGGGCGGTGCCGCGGATCAAAGGTGATTGACACCGCAGCCGGCCTCGCGCGCTGTTCCCGCCCCGCGAGCGAGGGCGCTTCATGGATGCTCTGCCGGCCGTCGTCGGATTGTTCGTCACCTCCTTCATCGCCGGCACGTTCCTGCCGTTCCTGCCCGGATCGTCCGAGATGGCCTTGGCCGGGCTCCTGGCCGTGCAGGCCGGGAGCGTGCTCACGCTCCTGGCCACGGCCGTGGTGGCGAATGTCGGCGGAGCGACGGTCAACTATCTGGTCGGCCACCGCGTCGCCGGCTTGGCCGAAAACCGCTGGATCCGCCTGCCGGCCGCGGCCCTGGACCGGGCCACGGCGTGGTTCCGCCGCTACGGCGTCTGGGCGCTGGCCCTGTGCTGGCTGCCGACCTTCGGGGATGCCATCACGGTGGTGGCCGGCCTGCTGCGGACCGACTTCCGCCTGTTCCTGATCCTGGTCCTGGCGGGCAAGCTCTTCGGTCACGGCACGGTCGCGCTCGGGACGACCTGGCTCACGGCCGCCTGACCGCCCGGCGACCCAGGCCCTCGCAGCGCCCAAGATCCCAGAGAGACCAAAATCCCCGGAGCCTCTCGTCGGGCGAGGCACGCAGCGTCTATGGTCGCCCGAACCGACGCTGGCTTGAGACCGACCCTTGCCCCTGACCCAGATCACCCACCACGATCTCGACGGCTACGGTGCCTCGACGGTCGTTTCGTCCCTCGCCGATCCGGACCGGATCGTGCACGTGCCCCGCTACGGCGATGTCGGTCCGGTCGTCGACGGGGAGCTGAAGCGGCTCGGCCGCACCGCCGCGAGCGAGACGCTGCTCCTCACCGATCTCGGGCTGGAAGAGCCGACCATCGCCTTCCTGCGCCGGTTCGCGGCCATGAACCGGCGCCGCGCCCCGGACGACGGGCATCGCCTGATCGTGCTCGACCATCACGCCTCCTCGATCGAGCAACTGCGGCGCCAGGGGGTGGAGCCTCAACCGGATCCGGACCGCCCGGGCCTGCAGCGATTCGGCTTCAACGATCCGACCATCACCGTGCTGATCGACGAGGGGGCGAGCGCGACCCGGATGGCCTTCGAGCACCGGGCGCTGTTCGCCACCCGGGAGCCCGATACCGACCGCGCGGCCGACCTGACCGTCCTGGTGGCGGCGGTGGACGCGCTCGACCTGTGGCGGAAGGACGACCCGCTCTTCGCGAGCGGCCTCGCGCTCGACGAGGCCTTCTGGGACAACGTGTCGACGCTCGTGCCGGGCGGGCACCCGGCCCACGACCGGGTCGTCTCGCGCCTGCTCCTCGACGCGAGCGCGGCGATCCGCCGGGGCGCGACGCCTGCCGCCCTCGAACGCCTCGTCCCGGAGATCCGCGGCGCCATCGTGGACGACCTGATGCGCGGCGAGCCCGACGACGACCCGGCCCTGACCACCCGCATGCGGGTGGCCCGCCTGCTCGCCCGCTCCGACGCGCTGTTTCACGCCCTCGGCGACGGCACGCTGCTCTCCTTCGGCCTCGATCCCGGCACGTTCCAGCGCGTGTCGGACCTGATCATGGCGGGTGGCCGGGCCTCCCGCCTGGTCAACGTGCAGCGCACCGGCACGCTGTCCTTCCGCTCGAACGACGGCACGGCGCTCGCGGGCGCGCGTCTCTTCCGCGGCGGCGGGCATCAGGACGCGGCGGGCGGCAAGCTGCCGAGCGGCTCGGCCTTCTCGCTCCCGGACGCGGTCGGTCAGATCGAGCCGACGCTGAACCCGCCCGCGACCGCCATCGAGAACAACCCCTTCGCGGCCCTCCGCCACTGGAAGGGCTGATGCACTCACCATGACCCGCCGGGGCGCGTCGGCCGGCGGCCCGTGACCCGTGGGGAGGCCAGTCTTGCGCAGCCGGAGAGACCGATGCCGATCGCGATAGACTGTCCCCGGGTCGGGCTCTACATCACGCAGAACAGAACAACGCCGGGAGGAAGCCCACGATGACGGCCAACCGCAGGACCATCCTGACAAGCCTCTCTGCGCTCGGAGCCGCCGCCTCGCTGTCGGGGGCCGCCGCGCAGACGAGCCCGACCCCGCCCAGGACCTACCTGCTCGTGCACGGGGCGTACGGGGGCGGCTGGATCTGGCGGGACGTCGCCGCCGGACTGCGCCGACAGGGGCACCGGGTCTGGACGCCGACGCAGACCGGCCTCGGCGAGCGCAGCCATCTCCTGTCGCGCCAGATCACGGTCGAGACCCACGTCCAGGACGTGGCCCGCGTCATCGAGATGGAGGATCTGCGCGACGTCATCCTCGTCGGCCACTCCTACGGCGGCATGGCGGTGACCGGGGTCGCGGATCGCCTGACCGACCGCATCCGCCACATCGTCTACCTGGACGCGCTGATCCCGGAGAACGGCGACACTGCCTTCGCGCTCCTGCCCCCGGGCATGGCGGATGCCCGGCGCAAGGCGGTGCTCGACCAGGGCGCAGGCGTGGCGCTGCCGGTGCCGGGTCCGGACGCCTTCCCGATCCCGGCGGGACCGGCGAAGGACTGGTTCATGCAGCGCCTGCGGCCGCACCCGATCGGCACCTACGAGAGCCCGATGCGGCTGACGAAGCCGGCCGGCGCCGATCTGGCCGTGACCTACGTCGCCTACACGAGCCAGGCCCTCGCCTCGATCGAGCCGAGCCGGCAGCGGGCGCGGGCGAAGCCCGGCTGGCAGTACCGCGAGCTGGCCGTCCCGCACGACGTCGAGGTGCCCAACCCCGAGATCGTGGTCGAGGTGCTGACGGGCGTGGGATAGCGGCCGCAGCGATCCAACGGGTGGCCGGGAACGCCGTCAGGCCTCCCGGCGCTCGGGCGGATTCATGCGGGCGACGATGCCCTCGGCGAGCGCGTGGTAGAGCCCGCCCGGACAGACCAGCTTCGAGGTCGCGTCCGCCACGAGGGCGGTGAGCATCAGCGGGATCACCAGCGCGTGGGCCTCGGTCATCTCGGAGACGATGACGAAGGAGGTGATCGGCGCCTGCAGCACGCCGGTGAGGTAGGCGGCCATGCCGATCAGGACGAGCGCGCCGATGGGCGCCGCGGGCAGGAGCGGGCTCACATGGGCGCCCAGCCCGGCGCCGACGGCCAGCGAGGGCGCGAACAGGCCGCCCGGAATGCCGCTGATCGACGACAGGGTGGTGGCGACGAACTTCAGCGGTCCGAACAGGGCGTGATGGTCCCCTTGGCCGTGCAGCAGCGCGCGCGCCTCGTCGTAGCCGGTGCCGTAGACGTGGCCCTGGGTGGCGAGCCCGCACAGCGCCACGCCGAGGCCGCACAGCATCGCGAAGGCGATCGGCCGGCGCCGGATCAGCGCGCCGGCCCGGCCCGGCAGACCGCGCCCGAACGCGATCACGATGCGGCTGAACAGGCCGCCCGAGAGGCCGCCGAGCACGCCGCAGACCGGCACCGCGAGCCACGCGGCCCCGAGCGGCAGGGTGTCGGGCGTGGTGCCGAAATACGCGTAGTTGCCCAGCAGCGCGAGGGAGGTGAGGCCCGCCGCGATCACCGTGCCGATCACGAGCCCGCTCGTCTTGGCCTCGTAGGACCGGCTCAGCTCCTCGATGGCGAAGACGATGCCGGCGAGCGGCGTGTTGAAGGCCGCGGCGACCCCGGCCGCGCCGCCGGCCAGCAGGAGGCCGCGCTGGTGCTCGGGCGTCGAGCGGCCCGCCGCGGCCATCAGGGCGGCGCCCACCTGCACCGTCGGCCCCTCGCGGCCGGTCGAGGCGCCGCACAGGAGCCCGATCGTCATCGCGATGACCTTGCCGAGGGCGACCCGCAGCGAGATCAGGGCGTGGCGCGCGGCCGGATCGTCGAGGTCGCGGGCGGCGATCACCTGCGGGATGCCGCTGCCTTCGGAGTTCGGGAAGACGGTGCGGGCGAGCAGCACCGCGAGCCCGAAGCCCAACGGCGTGAGACCCAGGGCGATCAGCGGCGAGATCGCCAGGATGTCGCGGAAGGCCGCCTGCGCCGCATCGGCGAGCTTGGCCATCAGCACCGCCGCCCCGCCCACCGCGAGGCCGCCGAGGATGAACAGCGCCCGTCGTCGCCCCGGAGCCAGCACCCTCTCGCGCAAGGGCCCCGCGACGCGCTGCCACGACCGATCCACCGGCATGCTGATGATTCCCCCTCGGCCCGGCGGAGGCAGGTCCCGGGCCATTCCGGTAGCTTGGACGAGCCGGCCGGGAATGCGAAGCTCCGGTGGCGGTGTGGGGAGAACGGCGATGCGGGTTCTGATCGTGGGCGCGGGGGCGACCGGCGGCTATTTCGGGGCGCGGCTGGCACAGGCCGGGCGCGACGTGACCTTCCTGGTGCGCGCGCCGCGGGCGGCGCATCTGGCGGCGCACGGCCTTCAGGTGCGCAGCCCCCTCGGCGACTTCCGCATCGCGGCACCCGCGACCGTCACGGCGGACCGGCTCGCGGAGCCCTTCGACCTCGTGCTCCTGAGCTGCAAGGCCTACGACCTCGACGGGGCGATCGAGGCCGTCGCGCCTGTGGTCGGGCCGGACACCGCGGTGCTGCCGATCCTCAACGGCATGGCGCATCTCGACGCCCTCGACGCCCGCTTCGGGCCGGAGCGGGTGCTCGGCGGCTCCTGCGCCATCGCCGGGACGCTCGGACCCGAGGGCGAGATCGTCCAGATGACGGAGCTGCACAGCCTCACCTTCGGCGAGCGCGACGGCGGCGCCTCGGAGCGGATGGGGCGGGTCGCGGCCCTGATGGAGGGCGCGACCTTCACGGCGCGGCCGACAGAGCGGATCCTGCAGGAGATGTGGGAAAAATGGGTGTTTCTCGCGACGCTCGCGGGCGGCACCTGCCTGATGCGCGGCGCGGTCGGCGACATCGTCGGGGCGCCGGGCGGGCGCGCCTTCATGCTCGGCCTCCTCGACGAGTGCCGCCGCATCGCAGCCGGCGCCGGCCACGCGCCGCGCGACAAGTTCCTCGCATCGAGCCAGGGTACGCTCACCGCCGAGGATTCGGCGATGACGGCCTCGATGCTGCGCGACATCACGCGCGGCGCCGCGATCGAGGCCGACCACATCATCGGCGACCTCATCCGCCGCGGCCGGGAGTCCGAGCCCGGCGGGGCCTTCCCGCACCTCGACGCGGTGTATACCGGCCTCAAGACCTACGAGCGGCGACGCACCCGCGAGATGGCGGCCGGCCCGGCCGCGTAGCGAGGCGGCGCGAGGCGGTCCCGATCCGCCCATTCTCGATCCGATCGGGGCCGCTCATTACGGGAGATTGACGAAAGCGCGCTATGTTTCCCCGCGTCATGCCGGCCACGCCCCCGCGAGCCGGCAAGACAGGCGAGCCGGGCTGGCGCAGTCTGAACACCTCCGATCGGCTCGGCTCGCCACCTCCCCGACCGTCGCGCCTCGGCGCGACCGGGCCGCTCTCCGGCCGAGAATGCGTCCGGCCCGGCCAGGTTGTCCGTCGGCGGACCTCCCTTCAACAATTGCTACAATCAAACAAACATCAATGTCCGCCACAGGACCATTCCGGCGGCCGGATGAACCTCAATTTGAGTAGTCGGGCCTGTGATCGAGCCGCAACATGGATGCGATGCGGCAACAGCCGGCATTTTTAACCACGCGTTAACCGAACCGGCGCAGCTTTCCTCCCCAGAACAACCGAGAAATTTTTGGGGGCATCGCTTTCGCGAGGAGAGCAGCATGGCACGAACGACGACGATTGCCGATGCCGAGCGCCGGCTCGTGATCGAGACGCTGATCCGCTGCGGCGGCAATCGCACGCACGCCGCCAAACAGCTCGGCATCTCGGTGCGCACCGTGCGAAATAAGCTCGCCGAATACAAGAAGTTCGGGATCTACCTGCCCGTCTACAGGGACATCATCGATGCCGATCAGACGGGACGGACGCTGAGCTGACGATCAGCCGAGGAATCGGCTGCCCGCGTGCAAAGACGTGAACCGGTCCCGGCCGTCCCGGCACAGCGCACCTGACAGAACAGGTCCGCGGCACCACTCATGTCTTCGAGATTAAAGTGGTGCCCAGGGGCGGAATCGAACCACCGACACTGCGATTTTCAGTCGCATGCTCTACCAACTGAGCTACCTGGGCGCGCCGGGCTGCGGTGCAGCGGCGTTGGCGGGTCTATAGTCAGCGCGCGGGCATCTGTCCAGCCGTCTCGTGCAGGATCTCGTGCGCCGGCTACGCGGTCCGGTCGCGGTATCGGGCGACGAAGCGGCGGTCGATGCGGTCCTTCCACCAGCGCACCCAGGCGCCCTCGACGACGAGGCCGTTGCGGGTGGCGAGCGCGCCGCCATCGCCGGTGGCCAGGATGGTCAGGGCTTCGCCCTGTGGGCGAAAGGGACGGAGCGCGCGGTCCGTCAGGCAGCGGGCGAGGTTGCGGGCCAGGACCGGCCCCTGCCGCACCGCGTAGACGCCGGATTTCGGCAGCGGCCTCGGATCGAACGAGGCGGCGTCGCCGGCCGCGAAGATGTTTCGGCATCCGGCCACCCGCAGGGAGGCGTCGACGCGCACGAACCCGTCCGCGTCGAGCGGGAGACCCGTTTCCCGGAGCCAGGGCGGGGCGGCGGCCCCGGTCGCCCACACCACCGCATCCGCGGCGAGGGCAGGGCGGCCGGCGAGATGCAGGTGCTCGGGCTCCACCGCCACGGCGCGCGCGCCGACCGCGAGGCCGATGCCACGCGCGGCCAGGATCGCGCGGACCCGCTCGCGAAAGGCGGCCGGATGGCCGGGCAGGATGTCGTCCCCGCCGCAGACCAGCGTGAGGGTGATCTGCGCCCGCGGCAGGTCCGCGCGCAGGCGGTGCTCCAGGGCGAGCAGGATCTCGATGCCGCCCGCACCCGCGCCGACCACGGCGACGTGCCCGCCGCCGCGGGCGGCCAGCCGCGCGCGCAAAGCCGCGAGCGCGCCGACGAGATCGTCCAGCGGCTTGACCGGGATCGCGTGCGCCGCCGCGCCGGGCACGGCCGCATCGTCCGGCGCGCCGCCGGGATCGAGCGACAAGAGATCGTAGGACAGAGGCGGCCCCGCGGCGCAGAGCAGGTGGCGCCGGGCGAGGTCGAGCCCGTTCGCGGCGTCGAGGCAGAGATCGGCCCCCGCCCGGCGGGCGAGGGCCGCGACGTCGATCTGCGCGTCGCCGAGCGCGTGCCGGCCCGCGATGACACCCGGGATCATGCCCGAATAGGCCACGCGCGCGGACCGGGTGACCAGGGTGAGGCGCAGGTCCCGGACGGGCCGGCGCCCGAACCGGCGCAGCACCTCCAGATGGGCGTGGCCCGCACCCACCAGGACGAGGTGGCGCCCGCTCGCTGCGGTCACGGGCGGCGCTCAGCTCCGGCTGCAGGCCGCACCGCCCAGCACGCAGAACTGCGCGCAGAACGGATGGTTGAGCGCCACCGGCCGGGCCGCCTCGGCCAGCGTGGCGCCGAGTTCGAATTGCGGATCGTAGGCGAGGAGCGTGCAGGCGAGCACCGCCGGGCGCGCAGCCCCCTGGCGCTTCACCACCATGCGCGCGGAGGCGCACATGACCGACTCGGGTGAGCGCCCGAGGAGGCCCCAGCACGCCTGCGTGATCTCGGGCACGTCGCGGGTGGGCTCCATGTCGGGGAAGAGCACCAGGGCCTCCGGGTCGTGCGGATCGACCGGCAGGTCATGGGCGGCGAACAGGCGCCCGTAGCCGGCCCGCACGACGCCCTCCGCCTCGCCCGAGAGGAGGCGCCCCGCGACCGAGACCGAAAAGCCCGCGCGGGCGAGCCAGACGAGGCCGTCGAGAGCGGGCGCGAAGGTCCCGGCGCCGCGCTCCACCTCGTGCAGGGCCGCACTGTAGTGGTCGAGCGAGACCCGCAGGCCGAGGCGGCCCGGATGCCGCGCCTGCAGGCGCCGCAAGGCCGCCTCGTGGCGCCGCATCGGCCGCATGGCGTTGGTCAGCACGAGGGCCGGCAGGCCGCGCCCGAGCACGTCGTCCAGCATCGCCGGGAGGTCACGGTTGAGGAAGGGCTCGCCGCCCGTGAAGCCCACGAGCCCGACCGGCAGCCGCCCGGCCTCGATCTCGTCGAGATAGGCGGCAACCTCCCCAGCCGCGATGAAGGCGAGGCGGTCGTTGTAGGGCGTCGATTCGATGTAGCAGGTCGCGCAGGCGAGGTTGCAGCGGGTGCCGGTATTGATCCAGAGCGTGCGCAGGGCGCTCAGCGCCACCACGGCGCGCGGCTCGCCGGCGGCGGTGACGGCAGGGTCCCGGAACTTGCCGGGATCGCGCGCGGGCGGGCCGGGAAGATCGGGCCAGCAGGGCGCCGCCCGGGAGGCCGGCTCGGGCTCGTCCCGCCGCCACAGGATTTCGCCGGCCGCCAGGGGCTGCCCGGCGCGCTTGGCCTCGGCGGGCGGGAGCGCGTCGCAGGAGGGCCACAGGCCCGTCTCCAGGCAGGCGGCGTAGCCCTCGGGCAGGCCGGCGGCACGCATCTTCCGTGCGGCGCGGGCGGCCGGGTAGTCGAGCCGGTCATGGCGGATCGTGAGGCTGCGCGGCTCCGGCCCCGGCGCGAGGAGGCTGTACCAGACGGACGCCGTGCCGTCGTTCGCCGGCAGGCCCACGGCCCCGGCATTGTGCCACAGCCGCCCCTCGATCACCTGCGAGAAGGGCAGGCCGGAATGCCCGACCACGATCCCGTCCGCGTCGAGATCCGCGAGGTAGCGCGCCTTCACGCGCGCCGGAGTCGAGGCGAAGACGAAGCGGTCGAGGGCGTCCGGCACCGCGTGCACCACCGCGAGGCGCAGCCCGCCGACCGTGAGGTCCAGGCGCCGCGGCAGCGCGGCCATCCAGGCGCGGTCGGCCGCGCCGATTTCGCGCGCGGCATGCGCGAACCACGCCGCCGACAACCGGTCGCAGGCGCTGCCGGGCGCGAAGCCGCAGCCGCACGAGCCGTGGGACTCTGCCAGCGCCACCTCGCAATTGCCCGCCACCACGCGGATGCCGGCCTCGCGCACCAGGGCGAGGCAGGCGGCCGCATCCGCACCGTAGGCGACGACGTCGCCGGTGCAGACCACCCGCTCGGGCGGGATGCCGAGCGCGGCGGCTTCTTCCAGCACGGCCTGGGTGGCTTCGAGGTTCGAGTAGGGACCGCCGAAGACGAGCAGCGTCTCGGCGCAGGGGGCGGGTCGCATGAGCGAAGAGGTAGCGGGCGCCCCACCCGCGGGCCAGGGCGTGCGGCGGCGCATCGCGCGACGGTGAGGGCGCAACGGTGAGGGCGCAACGGTGAGGGCGCAACGGTGAGGGAACGTGCCGCCTCGCGGGGGAACGCGGCGGGATGCTACAGGCAGCGTCCATGCGCGCCGATCCGTCCCGTGCCAGCGAAAATGACTGCCCGGCTGGGCTCGGCGTGGTGATCCCGACGCTCGATGCCGCGGCGAGCCTCACGCGGACGCTCGACAGCCTTGCGGAGGGGCGCGACCTCCTCGCCGGCATCGTGGTGAGCGACGGGGAATCGACGGACGGCACGCCCGCCCTCGCCGCCGCGCGGGGCTGCCGGGTGGTGAGCGGGCCGCGGGGCCGCGGCGGGCAGCTCGCCCGCGGGGCGCGGGCGGCACCTGGCGACTGGCTGCTGTTCCTGCACGCCGACACCCGGCTCGCGCCCGGCTGGGCGGCGGCCGCTGCGCACCACATGCGGGAAAATGAGGGCTGCGCCGCGAGCTTCCGCTTCGCGCTCGACGACGACGGGCCGGCGGCCCGGCTCCTCGCCCGCGCGGTCGCTTGGCGCTGCTGCCTCCTCGCGCTGCCCTACGGCGACCAGGGGCTGCTGATCCCGCGCGGCCTCTACGAGGCGCTCGGCGGCTACCAGTCGCTGCCGCTGATGGAGGACGTGGACCTCGTGCGGCGCATCGGCCGGCGGCGTCTCGCGCTGCTGCCGATCGCCGCCGTCACCAGCGCGGCGCGCTACCGGCGCGCCGGCTACGGCCCGCGCGTGCTGCGCAACCTCGCCTGCCTGTCGCTCTACGGGCTGGGCGTGCCGCCGCGCCTCATCGCGAGGTTGTATGGGTGAGAGACCGACCCTGGTCGTGATGGTGAAGGCCCCCCGGCCCGGGCGCGTGAAGACGCGGCTCGCCGCGCAGGTCGGCCCGACCGAGGCCCTGCGCTTCACCCGCGCGGCCACCGCGGCGCTGCTGCGCCGCCTCGGCCGCGACCCGCGCTGGCGCCTCGTCCTCGCGGTGGCGCCCGATCACCTCGCCCAGGCGGGTTTTTGGCCGCCAGGGATCCCGCGGCTGCCGCAGGGGCCGGGCGATCTCGGAGCGCGGATGCAGCGCCTGTTCGACCGGGCGACCGGGCCGGTGGTGATCGTGGGCTCGGACATACCCGGCATCCGGCCCGGGCACGTCGCGCGCGCCGTCCGCCTCCTCGGTCGCGCCGAGGCGGTCTTGGGCCCGGCCGAGGACGGCGGCTACTGGCTCGTCGGCGCGCGGCGCCGGCCGCGGGTGCCGCGCCCCTTCGCGGGGGTGCGCTGGTCGGGCCCGCACGCGCTCGCCGACACGCTGAACAATCTTTCCGGCCCCGCGGCCTTCGCGGACCGGCTGGAGGATGTCGATACCCTGGAGGCGTGGCGCCGCTGGCGCCGGGCGGGTGCCCGGTGACGCCCCGCGAGATCGCCTGCGACGTCTGCGTGATCGGGGCGGGCGCGGCGGGGCTCTCGGTGGCGGCCGGGACGAGCCGGCTCGGCCTGCGCACCGTGCTGATCGAGCAGGCCGAGATGGGGGGCGATTGCCTCAACCGCGGCTGCGTCCCCTCGAAGGCGCTGCTCGCCGCTGCCAGGCACGCCGCGCCCGGGGCGGCGATCCCGGGCGTCGCCACGCGGGCGGATGTGGATTTCGCGGCCGTGAAGGACGGGCTCGACGGGGTGATCGCCACCATCGCCCCGCACGATTCGGCCGAGCGGTTCGAGGGGCTCGGCGCCACCGTGCTGCGGGACCGGGCGCGCTTTCTCGATGCCGGCACGCTCGCGGTCGGGGGGCTGCGCGTGCGCGCCCGGCGCACCGTCGTCGCGACCGGATCGCGCCCGGCGCTGCCCCCGGTGCCGGGGCTCGACCCGGCGCGGGTGCTCACCAACGAGACTGTCTTCGCCCTGCGCGTCCGGCCCGACCACTTGGTGATTCTCGGCGGCGGCCCGGTCGGCATCGAGATGGCGCAGGCCCATCGCCGTCTCGGCTCGGCCGTCACGCTGGTGCAGCGCGGCCCGATCCTCCCGCGCGAGGAGCCGGAGCTGGTGGCGATCCTGCGGGCGCGCCTGACGGCGGAGGGCATCCGGCTGATCGAGCAGGCGACGGTGACGGGAATCCGGCACCAGGGCGGCGTGCGGCTCATGGCCACCGTGGCGGGCAGTGCTGTCGAGGTCGCCGGCTCGCACCTGCTGGTGGCGGCGGGGCGCCGGGCGAACGTGGAGGATCTCGGCCTCGACGCGGCCGGCATCGCGCACGGGCCGGAGGGCATCCGGGTGGACCGGCGCCTGCGCACCAGCCGCCGCACGATCTACGCCCTCGGCGACGTGGTGGCGGGCGGCCCGCGCTTCACCCATGCGGCGGGCCATCAGGCGGGAATCGTGGTGCGCAACCTCGCCTTCCGGCTCCCCGCCAAGGTCGATGACCGGGCGCTGCCCCGGGTGACCTACACGGATCCCGAACTCGCCCAGGTCGGCCTCACCGAGGCGCAGGCCCGCGCCGCCGGCCACGCCGTGACGGTGCTGACGCAGCCGCTCTCCGCCAACGACCGGGCGGTGGCCGAGCATCGCCGCG
Organism: Methylobacterium oryzisoli; assembly: GCF_046557895.1. Taxonomy (NCBI): domain Bacteria; kingdom Pseudomonadati; phylum Pseudomonadota; class Alphaproteobacteria; order Hyphomicrobiales; family Methylobacteriaceae; genus Methylobacterium; species Methylobacterium oryzisoli. The sequence continues at coordinate 52,202 of NZ_JBKIBX010000039.1, forward strand.
AGGGGCTGGTGAAGCTGGTGGCGGGCCGGCGCGGGCGCCTCCTCGGCGCCGCCATCCTGGGGCCGGCGGCCGGCGAGGCGATCGGGCTGTGGTGCCTCGCGATCGGGCAGGGCCTGTCCCTGCGCGCGGTGGCCGGCGTGGTCCTGCCCTATCCGACCAACGGCGAGGCCGCGAAGGCCGCGGCCGGCTCGGCCTTCACCCCAGTCCTGTTCGGGCCGCGCACGCGCCGGCTGGTCGGCTGGCTCAACCGGCTGCCGTGAGGGGCGGCCCGCAACGCTGGGAAGCCTGTTCGGCGCCGCCGGACGAGGCGTCAGGGCAGGATCACCCTCACCGAGATGCCGCGGTGATCCGACACGCCGGGCGAGAAATCACCGGCCGACTCTCCCTTGATGCCCGGCAGCAACCCGACATAGTCATAGAAATCCCCGCCGAACGTGGTCGGCTTCGCGCTGGCGACGACGACGTACTTTCCGATCTTTCCGCTTTGATTGTTGTAGTTGAAATCGCCTCCGAAAGCCTGGACGTTGTTCTTGGCCAGGACCGTCGCGTGCGTGAGCGCGTTCACGTCATTCTGGTTGTCCTTCGTGCTCGGCCCGGCGGCATGCCAGGCCGCGGCCTTGATGGTGCCGGACAGGACCACGGGCAGCCGGCCGGGCGGCTGCTTGTCGTTGATACCGTACGTCTGAAGGGCGGCCGTCGTGGTCTTGCCCACCGTCTCCGGCTTCCAGAACACGAGATAACATTCGTTCCGCTGGGTCGTGTCGGCGGCATCGACCCTGACGCCCATGAGGTCGCGGGCGTAGGCCGTCTTGTACCGCTTCAGCCACGCGGTCACGGTCGCATCGGTCGGCATGAGGCCTTCCAGGATGAAGGTCACATCCGACTTGTCGAGCTGAGGGATGACCTTGTCGGCGATCTGGCCGGCACGCGTGTCGGTCAGGTTCTGAATATTCCAGTAGGAGATCAGGTACTGCTTCAATTGATCCTCGCGCGTTGCTTTGAATGGGAGGCCGCTCCCGTCAGCAGAACCTGCTTCATGAGCGGGCCGCGTCGCCGGGCGCTGCGGCGACGTGATGACGTTTCGTCCCGGGTGCTACCCCGCATCGAAGGCCGATTACTTGCGTCGCATACGTATCCGGTTGCAATAAAGAGTTTTCATACGGTTACTCTCGCGGTGTATCCGACTTACGGCGAAACAACATCAGACCGTTAACGCAATCCGTATTGACTCGCAATGCGATTCGTCATTCACATTCCCGCGCCGGATCGATCCGGACGCCACGTCAGCAGCGCATCAAGTCTTGGCCTGCACCATGGAGGACAGATCTCCACGGGGCGTGACGTGCGTCGATGTCGGGGAGCGGGGAGACACCACATGAGCGTCATCGGCACGATTTATAACAATATCGACAAGGTTCTGGGCGGCAGCGATGACAATCAGCTCTTCACGATGGTCCTTCCGGGCACCCTCCTGAACCGCGCGGATTTCAGTCAGGGCGCATCCACCGAGATTCTGCGCCGGAGCTCGAACCTCGCCGACGCGCTGCTCGACGTCTGCCAAGTCGCCGCCGGCCCGAACGGCCGGAAGCTGTCCAGCCAGTACGATGTGGCACTCAACAGCCTGCTGCCTGCGCTGAATCCCACGCTGGAGGCGCTTCGGCAGAAGCTTCGGGACGCCCTCAAGCAGACCATCGACATGGATCGGCCGGACGGAAGCAAGGCGACCGTCAACAAGCTCGAATGGTTCAACGTCCTGATCGAGAAGTACAACGACGAAATCTCGGCCTGGGACAAATCGCTGAACGCCGAGCGGGACAGCATCGCAGCGCGATTTCCGGACCCATCCGATCAGCCGAAACGCGAGGACGCGTTCAATACGTGGTACAGCGACGCTTGGCCGGAGGCGGAGCGGCGGATCCAGCAGGCTCATCTTCACACCTCGGAGCTTTTTTCGCCGAACGAGATGGCCCTGATCGAGAGCGTGCTCGATGTGGGAGACGACATCCTGACGGAGGCACGGGCGAACCTGAGCGGCGCGCGGCGGCGCTATCCGTCGGGCGACGCCTATCCGGTCGACTTCACGCCGAGCGACTGGGCCGATCTGCTCGTGAGCGCTTTCGACTACGTCGACCTTCTCAAATCGCCGGAAGCGATCGCGCTTCAGATCGACAACGCCCAGAAGATGCTCGATACGGCCACGGAGAATCTCAACATCATCGGGGCCGACATGCCCCAGGACATCCAGGGCGATCTGGACAAGCTCAACACGGCCCGAAGCGACTATCAGAGCAAGCAGGATGCCCTGCTGTCCACCTTCACCGACAATGCCGCGACGGCCGCGAAGATCTATCTCAGCAAGCACAATCAGAATGACAGCACGAAGGTCGCCGACATCAATGCGCTGACGAAGAAGCTGAACGACGGCCAAGGCGCCAAGAGCGTCGACGACAAGAAGAAGGGCGGCTCCCCGCTCACGCCGGCCGACGTCGACCAGCTGGTGAACGGCCAGAAGGCGCTCATCGCCGCCCAGTCGGCGGTCCAGGCCAGCGGCCTCGCGCTGGCGGATGCCAGCCTGAAGTACATGGGCGATCAGGCGCAGTACGTCGATCTCAAGCCGGAATACGAGAAGCTCAAGACGGCCGCGACCGAGATCGCCGGCCTGCAGAGGCAGCTCGCGGCGGCATCGAGCGTGCCCGACACCACGGTCGAGAAGCTCTTCTCCGACACCGCATCCGACCGCTTCAGCCAAGTCAGCCTCACGTTCAAGAGCGACGACATGAAGAAGGACTCGACGCTCAACACGAGCTTCGAGCAGACGAACTGGTCGGTCGATCTCTTCTTCGGCAGCGCATCCGGCGAGAAGACCACCTCGTCATCCGATTTCCACAGCAGCCTGCTGACCGCCTCCGCGGATCTGGAGATGGGCTTCCTGGTGGCCAAGGTCGCGGTGGATCGCCCGTGGTTCGACCCCGGCGTGCTGAGCCGGACGGTCGACATGCACTCGATCGCGACCTCCCGCATCTCGCCCGGAATCCTAACGCCCGCGGCCTTCAAATCGGCGGCCGGCACGATCCTGCCGACCTACCCGACCGCCTTCGTCATCGCGAAGGACATCACCATCAAGATCACCTTGAACTCCGGCCAGACGAACCAGGCCCGTTCGCTGCTCGACAAGCACGAATCGGAAGGAGGCGGCATCTTCTGCTTCAGCGTGTCCCACGTGAGTGCCGAGCATCACGACACGCAGTCGTTCTCGTCGCACGTGGAAGGCACGAGCGTGATCATCCGCATCCCGGCACCGCAGATCATCGGCTGGTACCAGGAGTTCCTGCCCGAGGACAGAAGCACGCCGCTCAAGGACGACGACGGCGAGTTCAGCCGCTTCCTCGGCTCCTACAAGGCGCTCACCGCGCCCGCATCGGACCGGCTGCGCGTGGTGCAGGCGGCCTGACGGGGCCGTGCGGCGCGGCCCCTCCGAGTGCGGTCCTGCGGCCGCCCGGTCACCGCGAGGGCGGAGCCGGCCGGACGGCCCGTCAGGTGGCGGCTCAGCCGCGCTTGCGGAAGGTCTTCTTCGGCAGGTCCGGCACGCCGGGCAGCGCCTCGACCTGCAGGTCGGCCGGGCCGGTGCGGCCGAAGCTGTGGGCGAAGCGCTCGGCCGCGCCGCCGCGGATCTCGAACTTCGTCTCGCGCTCGAAGATCCGGATGGCGCCGACCTCGTCGCGGGTGACGCCGCCGCGCCGGCAGAGCATCGGCAGCAGGCGGCGCGGGTCAGCGTTGTCGCGCCGGCCGACGTTGAGGCGGAACCAGACGCTCGGCCCCATCGGCGGGCGCGGCCCCTCGCGCCGGGCGGCCAGGGGCTTGCCGGTCTGGAAGCCCGGATCGGTCACCTCTTCGGGGGCGGGCAGGCGCGCCCGGTAGGCGCGCGCGAGCGCGGCGGCGAGGTCCTCGGGCGTGCGGCGGGCGAGCAGCACCTGGGCCATCGCCCGGTCCTCCTCGCTCGGCTCCTCGGTCAGGATCGCGTCCTCCAGCAGCCGCTCCTGGTCGAGGGCGCGGATCTCGTCGGCGGGCGGCGGGCCGGACCAGACCGGCACCACGCCGGCCCGGGCCATCAGCTCCTCGGCCTTGCGCCGCCGCGACGGCGGCACGAGGAGCACGCTGATGCCCTTGGCGCCCGCGCGCCCGGTGCGGCCCGAGCGGTGCTGCAGCACCTCGGCGTCGTGCGGCAGTTCGGCGTGGATCACCAGACCGAGCCCTGGCAGGTCGATGCCGCGGGCCGCCACGTCGGTGGCGACGCAGACCCGGGCGCGGCCGTCGCGCAGGGCCTGGAGGGCGGCGTTGCGCTCGTGCTGGCCGAGTTCGCCCGAGAGCGCCACCGCCGAGAAACCGCGCTCGGTCAGCACCGCCTGGAGGTGGCGCACCGCGTTGCGGGTGTTGCAGAACACGATGGCGGCGCGCGCCTCGACCTGGCGCAGGGTGTTGACCACGACGAGTTCGGTCTCGCGCGGCAGGATGCGCAGGGCGCGGTACTCGATGTCCGCGTGGCCGCGGGTCTCGCCCGCCACCGCGATGCGCTGCGCCTCGCGCTGGTAATTCTCGGCCAGCGCCACGATGCCCTTGGGCAGGGTGGCGGAGAACAGCAGCGTGCGCCGCGCGGCGGGCGTGGTACCGAGAATGAATTCGAGATCCTCGCGGAAGCCGAGGTCGAGCATCTCGTCGGCCTCGTCGAGGACGACGGCCCGGAGCGCCCCCGGATCGAGGTTGCGCCGCTCCAAGTGGTCGCGCAGGCGCCCCGGCGTGCCGACCACGATGTGGACGCCGTCGGCGAGCCAGCGGCTCTCGCGGCGCGGATCCATGCCGCCGACGCACGACACCACCCGGGCGCCGGCCGGCGCGTAGAGCCACGTCAGCTCGCGGTGGACCTGCAGCGCCAGTTCGCGGGTCGGCGCGATGACGAGCGCGAGGGGCGCGCCCGCCGGTCCCAGGGTCTCGGCGCCGTCGAGCAGGGTCTCGGCCATGGCGAGGCCGTACGCGACGGTCTTGCCGGAGCCGGTCTGGGCCGAGACGAGGAGGTCGCGGCCCGCCACGCCCGGTGCGAGGACGGCGGCCTGCACGGGCGTCGGGTCGGCGTAGCCCCGCGCGTCGAGGGCCTGGGCGAGAGGAGCGGGAACGGGAGGAAAGGCCACGGAAACGAGAATCCCAAGGGCGACGCGCGGGGAGGGGGAGAGATGGGGCTCCGGGCATGTGCCCGGAAGAGGCCCGGCCGCATCGGCGGCCCAACCATCGCGCGCAAGTCCCACGGGTCTGTGACGGAAGGCCGGGTGTTAGCGCGTCGGCGCCGGCCGGTCCAGCCCTGCGCCGCGCGGGGCCGTCACGCCACCGGCTCATGGGCCGCGGCGATGTGGCGGCGCAGGAAGGCGGCGGCGGCGCTGAGCGAGCGGCGGGCCTCGGGCAGGAACGAGGCGGCGAACTGCCACGCGTGCGGCACCACCGGCCAGACCGTGAGGGAGACGTCGACCCCGGCGGCGCGGGCCTTCTCGGCGAAGCGCACCGAATCGTCGCGCAGCAACTCGTTCGCGCCGACGTGGAAGAGGAGCGGCGGCAGCCCCGCGGGATCGCCGTGGAGCGGCGAGACCAGCGGGTCGGTGGGATCGTGGCCGGCGAGATAGGCCTCGACCAGGGCCGGCAGGCTCGCCGGGACGAACATGGCGTCGCGCCGGGCATTCGTCTGCATCGACTCGCCGGTGCCCTGCATGTCGGTGGCGGGCGAAAAGAGGGCCGCGGCGGCCGGGAGCGTCCGACCCTCCCGGGCGAGGCGCAGCATCAGCGCGAGGGCGAGGTTGCCGCCCGCCGAATCGCCCGCGAGGCCGGCCGGCCCCTCGGCCGCGAAGGCGGTCCAGGCGGCGGTCGCATCGTCGAGGCCGGCCGGAAAGGGATGCTCGGGGGCGAGGCGGTAATCGGGCGAGAAGATGCGGAAGCCGCGCTGCGCGAGCGCGCCGATCAGCGGCCGGTGCGTGCGGGCCGAGCAGGCGACGAAGCCGCCGCCGTGCAGGTAGAGGAGCCGCGGGGCCTCCGGCCCGGTTCCGTCCCGCTCGGCCCATTCGCCCGCGATCCCGCCGACCGTGCCGGGCCGAAACACGACGCCGGGCGGTTCGGGGAACTTCGCCGCGTCGAAGACCTTGCGCACCTGATGCACATCGGCGGCGCGGGCGAGGCGCGGCCGCACCTGCCAGCGGATCATCCACGTGAAGAAGTAGGCGCGCAGGGACGTCACGGGCTCAAGCCTTTCATTCACCGATGGCGCGGCCGATCAGGGCCCAGTAGCGCACCGGCATCAGGCGCTGGATGAAAGCCACCTGCCGCGCATCGTTGCCGACGATCAGGCGCGGGGCGCGGCGCTCCATGCCGCGCAGGATCTGGGCGGCGGCGGCCTCGGGGGGCAGGCGCAGATGGCGCTCGAAGGCCACGCGCCCGCGCACGGCTTCCGCCGGTTCGACGCCGCGTCCGGTGCGGGCGTTGCGGGCGATGGCGGTCGCCACGCCTCCGGGATGCACCACCATGACGGAGAGACCGGTGCCGGCATATTCGTGGCGCAGCGCCTCCGAGAAGCCGCGCAGGGCGAACTTGCTCGCCGCGTAGGCGGTCTGGCCCGGCGGGGCGATCAGCCCGTAGAGGCTCGACAGGTTGACGATCTGCGCCTCGGGCCGGCTCGCCAGGATGGGCAGGAAGGCGTGAGTCGCCCGCACCGCGGCGCGGAAGTTCACGTCCATCACCCACTCGAACTCGTCGAGATCGAGCTGCGCGAAGCGCCCGCCGAGCGCGACGCCGGCATTGTTGACGAGGATGTCGAGGGTGCCGTGCCGGGCGAGCACCGCCTCGGGCAGGGCCGCGATGCCGGCGGCATCGGTCAGGTCGAGCCGGTGGGCGCTCGCGCCCGGGAGTGCGGCGGCGACGCGCTCCAGCCCCTCCGCGTCGCGGTCGACGAGGGCGAGGCTCGCGCCCGCCTGTGCGAGCGCGGCGGCGAGCGCCGCGCCGATGCCGCTCGCCGCGCCCGTGACGAGCGCCACCTTGTCCCGCAGCACGAACGGCCGTCCCACGCACGCCTCCCGCGGCCCCTGGGCGGAGCCGGTCCCGGGATTGAATCGCCCGCCGGGCCGGCGAGCGCAAGCGTGCGGGGCGCGGGTCCGTCAGGCCGCGGCGACGGGCTCGGGCTTCGCCTGTTGGCCGATCGCCGGCAGTTCGACGTCGATCTCCAGCATCGAGACCGCGTTGCCGCGCTCCATGCTGATCTTCACCTTCTCGACGTCGATGGCGACGTGCTTGGCGATGACGGCGAGGATCTCCTCGCGCAGGACCGCCACGAGGTCGGTCCGCCCGAAAACCACGCGCTCGTGGGCGAGCAGGATCTGGAGGCGGTCGCGCGCGACGGGCGCCGAGCCGCGACGGGAGAGAAAATTCAGCAGGTTCATGCCGCCCTCCGTGGGAATAGCCGGGTGAGGAGAGACTTGCGCTCGGCCGGGATGGTCATGGGGACGGTCTCGCCCTTGAGGCGGCGGGCCGCGTCCGCATAGGCCCGCG